>CAYONG010000163.1:0-8265 GCA_964405235.1 uncultured bacterium
TTTACACCGCCAACTAGCTAATGGGACGCGAAGCCATCTTCAACCGGTAGCTTGCAAGCAGAGGCCACCTTTGACCTCAGGTCCATGCAGACCCGTGGTCTCATGCGGTATTAGCACCCCGTTAGGAGTGTTATCCCCCTGTTGAAGGCAGGTTCTTCACGCGTTACTCACCCGTTCGCCACTCTACTTGAGGGGTTGCCCCCTCTTTCGCGTTCGACTTGCATGCCTAATCCACGCCGCCAGCGTTCGTTCTGAGCCAGGATCAAACTCTCCGTGGTATTAAATTCGGAGATCATGCCGAGCAGGCTTGCGCCCACCCGACATGGATCATTTGCAAGGAATTGATCCCCAGACCACACCAAGAAACTGGCGCAGCCTCGGGGCCTCGCCGGGCTTTCGAAGTCACGTGCGCTATTCAATTTTCAAAGAGCATGAGAAACGTACGCCTATTCCCAAGGGAAAAGGCGGACGGGGAATCTAGCCTTGAGCTTAGCTGATGTCAAACGAGATTTTCTGTGGGCCTTTTTCCCTGCAGCAACGGCAAGATAGGCGGGTTGAGGGATCCTGTCAACCCCCTCACCCTCGCCGGCCATGATGCCGACGGCCCGGGTGTGCCACCAGGTCCAGTGGCCCGGTCATCCGCCGCTAAGTGCCTGCCGCAAAACAGGTTGAGTTTCAGGTGGCTGAACTTCAACGCCCGGCGCCGCCACCCGCCTCGCCGTCGCAGGCCGGGGTCACGCGTACCATCTTTCGCCCGAGCCGCAACACGAACGGCGTCGCGACGGACTGCCGATGGTGGCGGTCGACGATCTTTGTCCCATCCACGCTGACCGCGCCCTGGTCCACCGCCCGCCAGGCAACGCTGCCCGACTTCGCGAGCCCGGAACCGACCAGGAGATCCTTGATCCCGTGTTCGCCGCGATGCGCGGGCGACCACGTCGGCAGCGACTCCGGCGCTCCCCGCCGGCTGAACTGCGTCTCGAAGTCACGCTGCGCCCGCTCGGCCTCTTCTTCGCTGTGATACATGCACACAAGGCGCCGCCCGAGCCGCTGTTTCACGGTCATCGGATTGACGGCGGCGTCCGCCAGATCGCGGGCCACCGCGTCCAGCTCGGCTTCGTCGGCATCGGTCACGAGTCGCCAGAAGGTCGCGAGCGCGGCGTCCGGCAGGCTCATCACCTTGCCGAAGATTTCGCCCGGCGGGTCGGTGACGCCGATGTAGTTGCCGAGGCTCTTGCTCATGCGCTGAACGCCGTCGAGCCCCGGCAGCAGCGGCAGGGTGAGGATCACCTGCGGCGCTTGGCCGTGGATCTCCTGCAGAGCGCGCCCGACGAGCAGGTTGAACTTCTGCTCCGTCCCACCAAGCTCGAGATCGGCGCGGATGGCCACCGAGTCATAGCCCTGCATGAGCGGATAGAGCAACTCGTGGATGCCGATCGGCTGCCGGGCGGCGTAGCGCTTGGCGAAGTCGTCGCGCTCCAGCATGCGAGCCACGGTGTACTGCGACGCGAGCGCGATGAGCTCGACGAACGGCATGTTCGCGAACCACTCGCCGTTACGGTGCACCTCGACCGGCAGACGCGGCGGCCGCGGGGCGCGCTCGAGCACGCGGAAGAACTGCTCGAGGTAGGTGTGCGCGTTCGCGTCCACCTCGACTCCGCTCAGCTGCGGCCGGGTCTTGCTGCGACCGCTCGGGTCGCCCACCCGCCCGGTGTAGTCCCCGACGATCAGCACCACCTGGTGACCGAGGTCCTGGAACTGACGCAGCTTTCTCAACCCGACGGTATGGCCGAGATGGATGTCCGGCGCGGTCGGGTCGAATCCCTGTTTGACACGCATCGGGCGCCCTTCACGCTCGCACGCCCGCAGGCGATCGAGCAGCGCGCCTTCGGGCAGGACCTCCTCGGTCCCTCGTGACAGGATCTTGACCTGCTCGTCGGCCTTCATTGCACCTCGCATTGTGTCACGCGGCCAAAGTCCCATTCCCCGTGCATTCTAGGAGCGCTTTGCGGGTCCAGCAACCGGCGGCGGCGAATCGGCTTGACCGCCCTGTGCCTGCCGCCTAGCTTTGACCATCCCATGCTCCCTGAAACCGGCATCGCCGGAATGGCCCGCCCGGCCGTGCGCGCGGCCCTCCGATTCCCCTGGAAACTCTTCTTCATCCTGGCCGGCCTGGCGGTCTTCGTGTCGGCCGGCGTGGTGTTCGGCGTCGTGCAATGGCTGCGCAAGGACCTCGTCGGCCCCCAGACGATGCTGGCCATCCAGCCACCGGTGAAGACCGTCGTCTACGACGCGCGCGGGCGAGTGCTGCACGAGTTCTTCAACGAGAACCGCTCCTCGGTGCCGCTGCGCCAGATTCCTCGGCATCTCGTCAACGCGACCATCGCCACCGAGGATCGCAGCTTCTACCAGCACTGGGGCGTCGATCTGTGGGGGGTCGCGCGCGCCGCCATGACCGACATCCTGCATATGCGTCGCGCGCAGGGCGGCAGCACGATCACCCAGCAGCTCGCGCGCAACCGCTTCCTAACCCACGAGAAGACCTGGTCACGGAAGCTCAAGGAGACCGCGCTCGCGATCGAGATCGAGCGGCACTACACCAAGGACGAGATCCTCGAACTCTACTTCAACCAGATCTACTTCGGCGAGGGCGCCTACGGCGTCGAGGCGGCATCGAAGACCTATTTCGGGAAGCCGCTGCGCGAGTTGACCCTGCCGGAATGCGCCCTGGTCGCGGGGGTGCCTGCGAACCCAAGCCACTACTCGCCCCGCCGGCGCCCAGCCGCGGCCAAGGCGCGGCGCGCGAAGGTGTTGCGCAACATGCTGACGACCGGGGCGATCACGCAGGTCGAGTTCGACAACGCGATGAGCGCACCGCTCGGCGTCACGCCGGTCCGCTACAGCAACGATCGCGCCCCCTACTTCGTCGAGATGGTCCGGCTCCACCTGGACGAGAAGTACGGGTCGAACGCGGTCTACGAGGGCGGACTCAAGGTCTACACGACGCTCGACATCGACCTCCAGCAGATCGCAGAGCGAGCGCTCGAGAAGCAGATCTCCTCGCTCGAGGCCGATCTCAAGGTCAAGACCACCTTGGCGGCGTTCACGCCGCCGGCGTCCGATGCCCAGCGCACCGCCCAGTCGACGCCGTACCTCCAGGCTGCGGTGGTGGCGATCGACCCACGCACCGGGTATATCCGGGCCCTGGTCGGCGGCCGCAGCTGGAACCAGTCGAACTTCAACCGCGCCACTCAGGCGATGCGGCAGCCGGGCTCGGCGTTCAAGCCCTTCGTCTACACCGCCGCGATGGATAACGGGTTCCATCCCACCGATGTCATCGTCGACGAGCCGGTGTCCTTCCCGGGGGCCAACGGCGAGCTCTATCAGCCGCAGAACTACGACAACACGTATCGCGGGGCGGTCACGCTCCGGTACGCCCTGCAGCAGTCCATCAACATCCCGGCCATCAAGTTGTTGCGCAAGGTGAGCACGTCGCTGGTCGCCAGCTACGCGCGCCGCATGGGCATCCGCAGCCCGGTGGGCCAGAACCTCTCGCTCGCCCTCGGTAGCAGCGAGGTCACGGTCCTCGAGCTGACGACCGCCTACGGCGTGTTCGCGAACCGCGGCATCCGCAACGATCCGCTGTTCGTGCTCAAGGTCGAGGACAAGAGCGGCAACGTGCTGGAGAAGAACTCCCCGCGCCCGGTCGAGGTGCTGTCTGAGGCGACCGCATCGGTCATGACCTCCATGCTGCGCAGCGTGATGGACCACGGCACCGGCTACGCGGCGCGCGCGCGCGGGTTCAACAGCCCGGCCGCCGGCAAGACCGGGACGATGGACGAGTATCGCGACGCGTGGTTCGTCGGATACATCCCGAGCCTGGTGTGCGGGACCTGGGTGGGCTACGACGAGAAGAAGGTCATCGGGCCCGGCATGACCGGCGCCCGCGCCGCGCTCCCGATCTGGACCGACATCATGATCGGCGCCACCCGCGGCCGCCCGGTCGAGGACTTCCCGGAGCCGGCGGGGACCACCAACCGGCAGGTGTGCGCCGAGACCGGGATGCTGGCCACCGACGCCTGCCCGAGTGTGACCTCCGAGGTCTTCGATGAGGGCTCGGAGCCCAGCGAGACCTGCACGAGCCACCCTGGACATCCGCTCCAGACACCGGGCGCCCAGCCGCAGGCGAACGCCGATCCCGCCCAAGTTAAAAAAGACGCCCAGGACGGGGACCCGCAGCACGTGTCCCGCCTCCGCCCCCCCGACTGACCCGCTCGCCCCGACGGGCGCGAAGCCCCCTACTCCACGCGTTCGATGATTAGCGGCAGAGTGGGCGACGTCGCATCGCCGATGCTGAAGCACGCCGCCGCGCGGACCGCGGCGCCGGGGTCGTCGCTCGCCAGGTGAAGCTCGGCCAGCGTGTCGCCGGCGCGCACCTGTCCCCCAAGCCGAGCGTGGATCATGAGACCGACCCGCGGATCCACCGCATCCTCCTTCGCCCGCCGTCCTGCGCCGAGGGTCACCGCCAGCTCGCCGAGAGCGAACGTGTCGATCGCCTGGATGCATCCGGTGCGCGCGGCCTTGACCGGCGCGCGCACCGGGGCGTGCGCCAGTCCGTCCGGGCGCTCGACGCAGCCGCGGTCCCCGCCCTGCGCCTCGACCATGGCCAGAAAGCGGAGCCACGCACCCCCGGAATCGAGCGCGTGGCGGGCCCGCCCGCGGGCGGCGAAAAGATCGGGCTCGGCCCCCGCGCACGTGAGCATCGAGGCGGCCAGCTCGAGCGTCAGCTCGCGCACGTCGGCGGGCCCACGCCCGAGCAGCACATCCACCGACTCGCGCACTTCGAGCGCGTTGCCCACGGCGACCCCGAGCGGCTGGTTCATGTCGGTGACCAGCGCGACCCCACGGCGTCCCAGCGCGCGCGTGGTATCCACCAGCCGGCGGGCGAGCCGGGCCGCGGCCTTGCGGGTCTTCATGAACGCCCCGGAGCCGCACTTGACGTCGTAGGCCACCGCCTGGGCCCCCTCGGCGACCTTCTTGCTGACGATGCTGGATACGATGAACGGCTCGAACTCGACCGTGCTCGTGACGTCACGGAGCGCGTAGAGCATGCCGTCCGCGGGCGCCAGATCCGGTCCCTGTCCGACCATGACGACCCCCACCGTGTCGAGCTGGCGGTGCATGGCGTCGGCCGAAAGCTGAGTTTTGAAGCCGGGGATGGCTTCGAGCTTGTCGAGCGTGCCGCCCGTATGCCCGAGCCCGCGCCCGGATACCATCGGGACCAGCACGCCGCACGCGGCGACGAGGGGGGCGAGGACGAGCGAGATCTTGTCCCCCACCCCGCCGGTCGAGTGCTTGTCCGCCACCGGGCGACCCAGGTCGCTCCAGTCGAACACGCGGCCGGAGTGGAGCAGCGCCGCGGTGAGCGCGTCGGTCTCGGAGGGATCGAGACCGTTGAGGTACGCGGCCATGAGCCACGCGCTCATCTGGTAATCGGGAACCTCACCGCGAACGTAAGTCTCGATCAGCGCCTTCAGCTCCTCGGGACGGTGGGTCCCGCGGTCCCGCTTGAAGCGGATCAGCGCGCGGACGTCGGTCACCGGCGTCAATAGCCCTTGGCTGCGCCGGCTTCGCCCCGGACGATCTTGACGCTGGCCGAGGCGCCGATGCGGGTGGCGCCCGCGGCCACCATCCTCTGGACGTCCTCAGGGGTTCGGATGCCGCCCGACGCCTTGACGCCGATCTCGGGGCCCACGGTCTCGCGCATGAGCCGGATGTCCTCCACGGTGGCACCGCCGCCTGCGAACCCGGTCGAGGTCTTGACGAAGTCCGCCCCCGCGGCCTTGGCGAGCGAGGAGCCCATGACCTTCTCGTCACGGCTCAACAGCGACGTCTCGAGGATGACCTTGACGATGGTGTCCTTCCCCACGGCTTTGACGACGCCGCGGATGTCCTGCTCGACCAGGGCGTAGTCCTTGGACTTGATCGCCCCGATGTTGATGACCATGTCCACCTCGTCGGCGCCCTGCTCCACCGCGCGCCGCGCCTCGTAGGCCTTGACGTCCGGCAGGTGGGCGCCGAACGGGAAACCGATCACCGTGCACACCTTGACCCCGCTGCCGCCCAGCGTCGTGGCGCAGAGCGGGACCCAGTTGGGATTGACGCACACCGAGGCGAAACAGAACTGGAGCGCCTCGCGGCACAACTGCTCGATCTCCTCGCGCGTGGCGTCGGGCTTGAGCATGGTGTGGTCGATGAGCGAGGCGAGCCCGTCCGAGGCGGGGCAGTACCCCATGGTCGCGGCCACGCGCGCGGCGCCGGCCTCGTGCAGGGCGCGCGTCTCTTCGGGCGAGCGCGCGCCGGAGACGCTGAAGAGCCGCATGCGCTCACTCGTCTCCGCGTCCGATCCGCCCGCCGCGGCAGGCGGCGGCGCGGGCACGGCGGCGGGAGGCGCGGACGCGGCGGGGGGCGAAACGGGCGCCGGTGCGGGACCTGCCGGGCCGCCTGCGGCCCCACCCGCGCGCCGGAGCTCCTCCATGACCTTCCCCGTGATGAGGTCCACGAGGCGCTCGCGGTCGACGCTCACGAGCGGGCCTTGCGGAACACGAACGCCTTCGGCAGCAGGGACTTCAGCCGGCTCTTCAGGATGCGACCGCGATCGTCGCGCCAGTAGACCCACATTCCCGGGGCGAACTCCTGCAGCACCTGGCGACAGGAGCCGCAGGGCGGTGCGCCGCTCCCCTCGCGCGCGGTGATGGCGATCGCCGTGAAGTCCCGCTCGCCCGCGGTGATCGCGGCGAACACCGCCGTGCGCTCGGCGCAGGTGGTGAGACCGTACGAGGCATTCTCGACGTTGCAGCCCAGGAAGATCTTCCCGCTCTTCGTGAGGAGTGCGGCGCCGACCGGGAAGCGCGAGTAGGGCGCGTAGGCCATCCGGCGGGCGCGCCGCGCTTCCTGCATCAGGCGTGAGGGCGTCATCGTCACGCCCTCACCTCGCGCAGGAAGCTGCGGCCCACCTGCGGCATCGCAACGCTGAACATCTCGGAGATGGTCGCCGCCACGTCCGCGAACGTCTCGCGTGTGCCGAGGTCTGCACCGGCCCGCACCCGGGGTCCCGCGACTAGCAGCGGCACGTACTCGCGCGAGTGATCGGTGCTCGGGGTGGTCGGGTCGTTGCCGTGATCGGCGGTGATCATGCAGATCTCGTCGCTCCGGAGCGTACCGAGCAGCTCCGCGGCGCGGCCGTCGAATTGCTCCAGCGCCCGGGCGAAGCCGACCGGGTCGTTGCGATGCCCGTACTGCTGATCGAAATCCACCAGGTTCGCGAACACCAGCCCGTCACCGCCTTTCCGCGCCAGCTCGCACAGAAGCGCCTCGCCCTCGGCGTTGTCCTTGGTGTGGATCGCCTCGGCCACGCCGCGCCCGGCGAAGAGCTCGTCCACCTTGCCAATCGTGAACACCGGCAGCCCACGCTCGGTCAACCGGTCGAGCATCGTCGCGGTCGGGGGTATCAGCGAGAAGTCCCTCCGATTCGTCGTGCGCCGGTAGTCGCCATTCCCGCCCGCGAACGGCCGCGCGATGACGCGGCCGACCGCGTGCTCGCCCACGAGCAATCCGCGCGCGATGCGGCACGCCTCGTACAACTCCGGCAGCGGCACCGTCTGCTCGTGCGCGGCGATCTGGAACACGCTATCGGCCGAAGTGTACACGATGAGTTTCCCGGTGCGCTGATGCTCCTCCCCCAGCCGCGCGATGATCTCGGTGCCGGACGCGGCCACGTTGCCCAGCCAGCCGCGTTCGACCTGCCGGGAGAAGCGCTCGAGCAGCTCCTCCGGGAACCCCCGCGGATAGGTGGGGAACGGCCGCTCGGAGACGATCCCCGCCATCTCCCAGTGTCCGGTCGTGCTGTCCTTGCCCTTCGAGCGCTCGGCCATCCGGCCGTAGGCGCCCCTGGGATCGACCACGGCGCGCACCCCCGGCAGCGGCTCGATGCGTCCGAGCCCCAGCCGCTCGAGGGTGGGCAGTCGCAGGCCGCCGGTTGCCTCGGCGACGTGGCGCAGCGTGTGGCTGCCGGCATCACCGTAGTCGGCGGCATCGGGGAGCGCCCCGATCCCGACACCGTCCAGCACGATCAGGAATGCGCGCATGGGCTCAGCTGCGCCGGGCGGCGGCGATCGCCTGCTCGCGCAGGCGGAAGTGGTCGGCGGCGCGGTGCGTCCACTCCTCGCTCTCGCCCACCAGCGTCGTGAGCCGGACGGGACGGCC
>CAYONG010000164.1:0-19229 GCA_964405235.1 uncultured bacterium
GTCCCGGCACTGATCACCGCGATCCGCGACTACCTGCGGATCTACAACCGCAATCCCAAACCATTCATCTGGACCGCGAAGCCATCGACCATCATGCGCAAGGTCCAGCATTGTAAAGAAGCGTTAGAGACAGGACACTAGTTGAGCACGCAGGGCGCCCCTAGGGGTGCCCCCCCCCCTCAGCCGGTGCGCCCTTGCGCGAAGACCTCGTTGACCTTGGCCGCAAGGATGAAATCGTTCTGGTGGAGGCCCGAGATCTTGTGGGTCCAGGTCTCGACCATCACCCGGCCCCACGCCAGGTGGATGTCGGGATGATGTTGCTCGCGCTCGGCCAGCTCGCCGACCTGGACCGCGAAGTCCAACGCGGTGCGGAAATCAGGGAATGTGAACTCGCGCTGGATGCGCTTCACCCCGGCGACGTCCGCCACCTTCCAGCCCGGTACCTGCGGCATCAGCACAGCGGTCTCCGCATCGCCGAGCGTCGGTACGCCGCCGCGGCAAGGGACGCAGCTTTCTCGCGTCAGTCCTGTCATGATCCTGGTCCCTCGCATGACGGCCGGCGGCGGGCGGCCCCCGACGCTCGAGGAGCCCGCCACCCCGGGATGAGACCTCACCCCCGCTCGCGGCGCAACCGGTCGATGAGGCCGGCCATCGACCGCCAGGCCGGGGTGCCCTCGTGCAGCTCGCCGATATGGAGGTCCCGGATCGTTCCGCGGCGGTCGATCAGGTAGGGGGCCGGCCAGTACTCACCTGGCATCCCGAGCCCCTTCCACGAAGGACCACTGCCCATCGAGCGCTCCGCGGCGATCTTGGAGTCCACCCTGCTTGACCTGTGCTCCGCGTTCCGGTTTCATCCCTCGCTGTTCATCCCACCGGCGATGACCTGCCGCACATCCTCTCGACAGGAGCCTTCTCATGTCCACCCCGATGCGCCCCAGCCTGCGGACGCTCGCGATCGCTTGCGCCGCGCTGCTCCTGGCCCTCGCCTCTCGCGACGCCCTCGCCGCGCCCAGGCCCGCGGGCAAGATGTCCGCGCCGCCGCGCGCGGCCGGCACCAAGGTCGAGGAGCACTTCCTCTCGAACGGGATGAAGCTGCTCCTCATCCCGCGCCATCTCTCGCCCACCGTCGCCGGCGGCTGGGTCGCGCGGGTCGGCTCGGTCAACGAGCGGCCCGGCATCACCGGCATCTCGCACCTGTTCGAGCACATGATGTTCAAGGGCTCGCACATCATCGGCACCCGGGACTACGCCAAGGACGTGCGGCTCATCGAGGAACAGGAGCGCGTCCAGGACCAGATCCGCGAGGAGCTCTCCGGCATGCGCGCCGCCGAGCGGCGTGGCGATCTGGCGGACATGACCCGGCCCGAGGCCAAGACCGAGCGCTATAAGCGGCTCGAAACGCGGTTCGACTCGCTGGTCATCGAGCAGCGCGCCAACATGGTCAAGAACGAGTTCGACCTGGTGCTGTCGAAGAACGGCGCCACCGGGATGAACGCGTTCACCTCGGAGGACATGACCTTTTACTTTGAGACCGTGCCGGCGAACAAGCTCGAGCTGTGGTTCTGGATGGAGGCGGACCGGCTCAAGAATCGCGTCTTCCGCGAGTTCTACTCCGAGCGGGACGTGGTCTACGAGGAACGTCGCCGTAGCGTGGAATCGACCCCGCTCGGCAAGTTCCAGATCTCCTACGATGCCGTCTTCTGGGATTCGAGCCCCTACAGCTGGCCGGTCATCGGCTGGCCAAGTGACGTGGCGGCGATCTCCAAGGCGCAGGCGGACGAGTACTACGGCTCCTACTACGCGCCGGGCAATCTGACCGCGATCCTGGTGGGCGACTTCGACCCGAAGCAGGCGTTGGCCATGGCCGAGAAGTACCTGGGATCGATCCCGGCCGGCACGCGGCCGGCGCCCGAGATGATCACGTCGGAGACCCGCCAGCTCGCCGAGAAGCGATTCTACGGCGAGGCCGAGACCAATCCCGCGATTACCATGCGCTGGCACGTCCCGGCGCTGGTGCACAAGGACGCCCCGGCGCTCGAGGTGCTGGCGCAATTGCTTTCGAGCAACACAGGAAGGCTCTACCGCAACATCGTGCTGGACAAGAAGCTGGCAACCAGCGCCTCGGCCAACAACGAGCCGCGCAAGTACGAGGGAGTGTTCGAGCTTAACGCCGAGGCGAAGGAAGGCCATACGCCCCAAGAGCTCGAGCAAGCGGTGGACGCCGAACTCGACAAGCTGAAGAAAACGGCGGTCCCGGCCGAGGAGCTGCAGAGCGTCAAGAACCGATATCTCGCCTCGGCCTATCGCCAGCTCACCAGCAACTTCTTGGTGATGATCCGCTACGGAGTCGCCGAAGGCACCGCGAACTGGCGCATGGCGGACCAGCTGGACGACGCGGTCCAGGCGGTCACCGCCGCCGATGTCCAGCGGGTCGCCGACAGCTACTTCACCAAGGAGAATCGCGCGGTCGCCATCTGGACCCGCAAGGGCGGCGCTCCGCCTGAGGATCCGGCGCTGGCCGCGCTGCCGGCCGAATCCAGGCCGATGGTCAAGCAGATGCTCGGCCGTATCGAAGCGGCGACCGACGCGGCGCAGATCCAGCAGATGCTCGCGCGCCTCGATCAGATGGGCGGGCAGGCGCCGCCCGAGATGAAGCCGGCCCTCGATTACATCCGCGCCCGGGCCGAGGCCCGGCTCCAGCAGCTCAACCAGAAGTAGCGAGGAGGACACATCCCATGCCTGCGACGCACATCATGACGGACCCGCGACGTGCGCCGGGTGTCGCCGCCCTTGCGCTTTTAGCGGCACTCGCCTCACTGCCCGCGTGCGTTCCGGCTCCTGCGGACGCGGCGGACATCGCGGCGCGCCCGGAGCAGCTCAAGTTCCCGCCGCTCGTCTTCACACCGCCCAAGGCGGCGGACCACCGCGTCACGCTCTCCAACGGCGCGGCGGTGTACCTGGTCGCCGACCGCGATCTGCCGCTGATCACCGTCCACGTGCTGATGCGGATCGGCGCCGATCTCGACCCTGCCGGCAAGGAAGGGTGCGCCGCGACCATGGTGCACCAGCTCACGCGCGGCGGCACTACCACGCGCACCGCCACCCAGGTCGAGGACCGGGTGGCGTTCCTCGGCGCCCAGCTCGAGTCGAGCACCGGTGGTGGCGGCGGCGGCGGTCCGTTCGGCGGCGGCGGCCCGCCGATCGGCGCCTCCGAGTCGCGCGCCACGCTCAACCTCCTGTCAAAGGACATCGACGAGGGGCTTGCGCTGCTGGTTGACTGTCTCAAGAACCCGGCGTTCCAGGACGACCGGCTGACGCTGCGCAAGGACCAGCTGCTCCAGTCCATGAAGCAGCGCAACGACGAAAGCGCGGGCATCGAGGAGCGCGAGTTCGGCTTCCTCATGCGGGGCGACGCTCACTGGTCCAACCGCTACACCACCGAGACCTCGGTCAAGGGCATCACGCGGGACGACCTGGTGGCGCTCCACAAGCGCTACGTGGGCCCGAAGAATTTCATCTTCGCGGTCTCCGGCGATTTCGATCGCGCCACCATGGTCAAGCAGCTCGAGAAGGCGTTCGCGAAGTGGCCCACCACGGGTGAACGTCCTGGCCCGCCGACCGGCCCCATCGCGGGCGCCTCGACCGGCTGGTTCATGGTGGAGAAGTCGGTGAACCAGGGCCGTGTCTCGGTCGGGATCCGGGGCATCCAGCGCGACGACCCCGATCTCTACCCCCTGCGGGTGATGAACGACATCCTGGGCGGCGGCGGCTTCACCTCGCGGCTCGTCAACCGCATCCGCTCGGACGAGGGCCTCGCCTACCAGGTCGGCACCCGGCTCGGCGAAGGGGTCTATTACCCCGAGCCCTGGCGGCTGGTCTTCCAGTCCAAGGTGCGCTCGGTCGCGTATGCCACGCAGATCGCGCTCGTCGAGATCGCGAAGATGCGCGATTCACTGGTCACGGTGGACGAACTCGAGACCTCACGCAACGGCTTCGTCGAGGCGTTCCCCACCCAGTTTGCGACCGCCGGCGCCATCGCCGGGCAGCTGGCGGCGGACGAGCTGACCGGCCGCTACGCGAAGAACCCGAAATACTGGGACGAGTACCGTGACAAGCTGCGCGCCGTGACCGCCCAGGACGTCCAGCGCGTGGCGCGGCGCCTGCTCGCCCCGGCGATGATGACGTTCCTCATGGTTGGTGACACCAAGGAGATGGCGCTCGGCGATCCCAAGCACGAGGACGCGAAGATCGTGTCCATGGCGGGGGGCACGCCGAAGCATCTCCCGCTGCGCGACCCGATGACGATGAAGCCGATGGCAAACCCCTGACGGGGAGACCCGACCGAGGCCAGGATGGTGGAGCGCAGGACTCCCGGTCCGTCGCGCCACCCGTGATTCACCGCGGAGGCTCCGCTATGACGACCATCATCCGTGAAGTACTCGAGATGCCTTCGGACTGCCGTTCCCGGGAGGCCGCCTCGTTCATCGCCCAGCTCGACGACCAGAGCGCCCGCCTCGCCGAGGACTCCCGCCATCTCACCCCCGAGGCCATCGCTTGGCAGCCGGCGCCGGGGATGAACACCATCGGCATGCTCCTCGCCCACATCGCCGTCGTCGAGGTGTTCTGGACCCAGGTGGGTCCGCTGGGTCTGACGGAATACGAGTCGGAGAGCGTGCTGGGCATAGGGGTGGACGACGACGGCATGCCGATCGCGGAGGGCGGGAGCCCACCGCCCGGTCTGAGCGGGAAAGGCCTCCCGTTCTTCGACGACCTGCTGGGCCGCGCCCGCACATACAGCCACAAGGCGATCGCCGCGCTCACCGATGCCGACCTCGAACGCGAGATCACCCGCACCCGCAGGGACGGCTCGGTCCACGTCACCACCATGCGCTGGATCCTCTACCACATGGTCGAGCACCTGGCCGGCCACTACGGCCAGATCAACCTGCTCGCGCACCAGTACCGGCTCCTGGCCAAACGCGGCTGAACGCAGCCAAACCCTTCCCGGAGAACCGCATGGCCACGACCGTTCAGACGCTGCTCGAGGCGCCGCCCGGCTTCCGATCCGAGAGTGTGGCCTGCTTCCTCTGGCAGATGGACGAGCAGCGCCGGGCGCTCACTGCGGACACTCGCGGCCTCACGCCCGAAGCCCTCGGCTGGCAGCCCGCCCTTGGGATGAACAGCATCGGCATGCTGCTCGCCCACGTCGCCTATGCCGAGAACCACCTTACCCAGGTGGGACTCGAGGGCAAGGCGACCAGCGACACGAAGACGGCGATCGGCATCAGCGAACAGGAGGAGGGCCTGCCGCTCGCTCCCGGGGCGCCGCCGCCGCCCGCGCTCGCCGGGCGCGACCTCGCGTGGTTCGACGGACTGCTCGAGCGCGCGCGGGTCTACACGCGGCGGGTCGCCATGACCCTCGCCGACGCCGACCTGGCGCACCAGGTGCGACGGCAGCGCCCGGACGGATCGGAGCGTGTGTTCAACGTGGGCTGGGTCCTCTATCACATGCTCGAGCACGAGGCCGGCCACCACGGTCAGATCAACCTGCTGCGGCACCTGCAACGGCTCGCGGGATCCCCCACGGCCTGAGCGCCTACGGTCCGCAACGCGCGACCATCCGCCATCGGATGCGGCCCCGCGCTCAGTCCTCTGCCGCCATTGCCTCGATCCGAGACATGCCGACGGCGAACTCCTCCAGCGGCACGATGAGGCTCACCACCAGGTAGGCCTCGCCCTCGCAGTCGTAGAACTGCCCGGGATGGACCAGCACGCCGCGGCGGATCAGCTCGAGCGCCCACTCCTCTTCGCTGCGCCGGCGCGGCACGCGCAGCACCGCGACCCAGCCGCCTGCGCCACCCAGCAGGTCGAGCTGCGGTTGGCGGGCGATCATGTCGCGCACGCGGGCCAGGTTCGTGGCGATGCGCGCGCGGACACGCGCCTGCCATGCGCGGCGGCCCGCCAGGAGCCGCGGGAGCGCCACCTGCACCGGCGTCGCCACAGAGAGGAACAGGTCCGCGATCCACTCGAGCCCGCGCATCGCCTCGGCACGGGCGGCGGCGGGTCCGGCGACCGCGATCCAGCCGAGCTTGAGCTGTGGCATGCCGCACACCTTGGAGAGTCCGCTCAGGACGAATGTCGGCACGCGCCGCTCGCCAAGCAGGCTCGGGAGGGGTCCATCCTCGGCCTGCCCCGGCCGCGGCCAGGGGAAGTCGCCGAACACTTCGTCCGAGATGAGCGCGACGCCGTGGCGCTCGCACAGGCGCTCCGCCATCGCCAGCTCCCCGGCGCCGAGGCACGAGCCGGTCGGGTGGTTGGGCTGGACGACGATCATCGCGCGCGGCCCCTGCCCCATCGCGGCCTCGAGCGAGCCGAGGTCCAGGTGCCAGCCACCGTCCCATGCCAGCCGATAGCGCTCCAACTTCACGCCCTCGAGCGCCGCCAGCGGCTCGAACAGCGGATAGCTCGGAGCCGGCACCAGGAACGAGTCGCCGGGGTCGGCCAGCATGCGGAAGAGATGGGCGTAGGCTTCGCTGGTGCTCGCGGTGAGCACGAGCTCGTCGGTATGGGCGAGGAGCCCGCGTTCGCGGTAGTAGCCCACCACCGCCTCGCGCGCGCCGTCCGCGCCGCGCGGATCGGGCTCATAGCGCGCGCCCTCGAGGGATGCGAGGGCCGCGAGTTCCTCGGGCCCCGCGCCGCCGAGGCCGACCCGGGTGGGATTGGCCTCGGTCAGGTCGATAAGGGCCGCACCCGCGGCACGCCGCTCGGCGAGGAGCAGGGCCCACGCATTGGGCGAGGCGTCGTGCGGCAGGCGGCGCGAGACCATGACGCCCACCGTAGCGGGGTCGCGGAGACGCGGCAAGCACCGCGACCCCGCGACCTTACGGCAACGCTCATGCTACGGCAGCGGCAGCTTGACCTTCTCGTCCCCCGCCACCGGCTCGCCGTCGAGCGTGCGGTAGCCGATCGCGCCCAGCTTGAGCGCCGAGAGCTGCGGTTCGATCCGTGCGCGATCGCCGACCGCGATCACCTTCATGTCGCCCGGGCGCAGGTGCTTCTGCGTCACCTGGCTGATCTCTTCGGCGGTGATGGACTCGATCCGCGCCGGCAGGCCCTGGTAATAGTCCGGCGGCAGGTCGAGCAGGTAGAGCTGGCCGATCGTCGCCGCCGTGCTCGCCGTGGTCATGAAGTAGGCGGGCAGCGTACGCGAGACCGACTCCTTGGCAAGTCGCAGCTCGTCGCCGGTGACCGGGGCCGAGAGCATCCCCGAGACCTCCTTCATCATCTCCTTGACCGACGCCCCGGTCACGTCGGTGCGCACGTCGGCGCCCATGATGTAGGGCCCGGGCAGGCGGTTCTCGGGCAGCGACGAGTAGGCGCCGTAGGTGTAACCGTTCTTCTCGCGCAGGTTCAGGTTGAGCCGGCTCGAGAACAACCCGCCCAGCACCTGGTTCATCACGGTGAGCTTCTCGTGATCGGGATCCGAGCGCTGGACCCCGAGCTGGGCGACCAGCAGCGTGGTCTGCGGCGTGCCAGGCTTGTCGGCGATCAGCACGCGCTCGGAAGCGGGCGCGATCGGCGCCGCCAGGGCGGGCACCGGACCGGCGGCTTTGCGCCAGCCGCCGAACGCCGCGATCGCGAGCCGGCGCGCCTCGGCCTCCTTCAAGTCGCCGCTCAGGATGAGCGCGGCGTTATCAGGGCGGAAGTAGGTCTTGTAGAGCTTCTGGATGTCGTCCCGGCTCACCTTCTTGAGCGACGCCTCCTTGCCGATCACCATGTGGCCGTACGGGTGCTGGGCGCCGTAGGTATCGCTCCACATCACCTTGAACGCGGTGCGCGTCGGATCGTCGCGGTCCTGGAGCAGCGAGGTTAGCCGCTCGGTGCGCACGCGCTCGACCTCGTTCTCGGGAAACGACGGCGACAGCGCCACCTCGGCCAGCATGCCCAGTGCAGGCGCGGCGTTGCCCTTGAGCATGCGCACCGACACCGTGCAACCGTCGCGTCCCATGTCCGAGCCGAGCCCGGTGCCGAGCCCTTCCAGCTCGCGCGCGATAGCCAGCGCGTCGCGCTTCTCGGTCCCCTCGTCCAGCATCGCGAGTGTGAATCCCGCCAGGCCCGGCGCGTCGATGGGGTCGGAGCTGCTCCCCGCCCGCACCGCGAGCTGGGCGGTGACGATCGGCAGGACGTGCGACTCGACGAGATAAACGGTCAGCCCGTTGGCCAGCTCGAATCGCTTGGCCGCGGGGAGCGGGTCCGTCGAGGGGGCGGCCGGGGCAGGAACCTGATTGCGCCACGGCTCGCGCGATTCGACATGGGTCACCGAAGCAATCGGCGCCTTCGGTGTCGGCGGCGCCGGGGGCAGCACCTTCTCGCCCGGGAGCACCTGCATCACCGAGCGCTGGTCGCGCGTGAGGCGGGTCGTGATGAACTCCTTCACCCCGCCCGCGGTGACGGCCTCGTAGCGGGCGAGATCCTTGTTCAGGTAGCCCGGATCGCCGGCGTAATGGTTGTAGTGGTTGAGCAGGTCGGCGAGAGCCCCCAGGCTTTCGATCTGGGTGAGCATCTGGGTGAGGATGACGGACTTGGTCGCCTGCATCTCCTGCGCCGACGGTCCGGACTTGACCAGCGAGTCGATCTCGACCTGGATCGCGGCTTCGAGCTCCTCGACGGTGTGTCCGGGCCGCGCGGTGGCGACGATTTGGAAGATCGAGGTGAGCTCGGCCGACTGCTGCACCGCCGAGACGTCCTGAGCGATCTTCTGGTCGTAGACCAGGCTCTTGTAAAGGCGGCTCGCCTTGCCCCCGCCCAGAACATGCGCGGCCAGATCGGCCTCGGCGTCACCGGGCTTGTAGAACGACGGCGTGAGCCACGAGAGATAGACGCGCGGCAGCTCGACCTGGTCGGTCACCGTCAGGCGGCGCTCCGCGGTGATCGGCGGTGTCACCACCTCGACCGGCGGCACCTCGGGCCCCTTGGGGATGGTGCCGAAATACTTCTCGATCATCGCCTTGGTCGAGTCGATGTCGATGTCGCCCACCACCGCCAGCGTCGCGTTGTTGGGGGTGTAGTAGTTGGTAGAGAAATCGCGCACGTCCGCGAGCCTGGCCGCCTGGATGTCGGCGTGCGAGCCGATGACCGACGCGTAGTAGGGATGCCCGACCGGGAAGAGCTGGTGGACGAGCTCCTCCTCCCCCAGCCCGTACGGGGCGTTCTCGGTGCACTGGCGGCGCTCGTTTCGCACCACATCCTGCTGGTTCGAGAGCATGGTCTGGTCGAGCCGGTCGAGCAGAAAGCCCATGCGATCGCTCTCGAGCCACAGCGCCAGCTCGAGCTGGTTGGAGGGCAGGTCCTCGAGATAGTTGGTGCGGTCAAGGCTGGTGGTGCCGTTCACGTTCGAGGCGCCTGCCGCTTCGAGGTATCGGAAGTGCTGGTCGGACCCGACGTGCGCCGAGCCCTGGAACATCATGTGCTCGAACAGGTGGGCGAACCCGGTGCGGCCCTCGGCCTCCTTGGCCGGCCCGACGTGGTACCAGACGTTGACCGCCACCACCGGCAGGCGATCGTCCTTGCGCAGGATGACCTCGAGCCCGTTGGGCAGCTCGTACTTTTCGAAAGCGATATTGACCTGCGGGGCGCCGTCACCCCCACCCGCGGTGCTGCCGCAGCCCCCGCTCGAGAGCGTCACAGCAGCCAGGGCCAGCAGGCCGAACGCAGAGCAGGCGAACACCTGCGCGCGTGAACGAGACATCCTGGGGCTCCTTTCGTGGGGACAGTCAGCATAGGGCGCCTCCTGAAGCTAGGGATGGAATGGACACCGGGACAAGCCCCGGCGCACCGGGGCTGCGAAAGAGACCACGAGCGCCCCCTTCGGCGGCACGGGCGCGACGCCGCGAGTCCGGGGCCGCACCACCTCGCCTACGTTCCCTCGCTCCAGGTGCGCAGGTAGCGGTCCTGCTCCGGGGTGAGCGTGTCGATGCCGATTCCCATGCTCTTGAGCTTGAGCTTGGCGACCTGCTTGTCGATGTGCGACGGCACCCCGTAGACGTCCTTCTTCATGGTCTTCGCCTTCTTGCGCAGGTATTCGACGCTCAGCGACTGGTTGGCGAACGACATGTCCATCACCATCGCCGGGTGGCCCTCGGCCGCCGCCAGGTTGATGAGTCGCCCCTCGCCCAACAAATATACGCGCTTGCCGCCATGCAGCCGGTACTCCTCGACGAACTGACGCACGGTGCGCTTGGAGGCCGACATGCGCTCCAGCGCCGGGATGTCGATCTCGACATTGAAGTGTCCGCTGTTGGCGACGATCGCCCCCTCTTTCATGGCCGCGAAGTGCTCGCGCCGCAGCACCGACTTGTTGCCGGTCACGGTCACGAACAGGTCGCCGCGCGGGGCCGCCTCGGCCATCGAGACCACCTGGTAGCCGTCCATCGCCGCCTCGAGCGCCCGCAGCGGGTCGATCTCGGTGACCAGAACGGTCGCTCCCTGGCCCTTGGCGCGCAGCGCCAGCCCGCGACCGCACCAGCCGTAGCCCGCAATGACCACCGTCGAGCCCGCAATCAGCATGTTGGTCGCCCGCAGGATGCCGTCCATGGTGCTCTGCCCGGTGCCGTAGCGGTTGTCGAACAGGTGCTTGGTGTCGGCGTCGTTGATGGCGATCACCGGGTAGCGCAGCACCTTGCCCGCCGCCATCGCACGCAGACGCGTGACCCCGGTCGAGGTCTCCTCGGTGCCGGCGAGCATGCCACGCAGGTAGTTGCGCTTCTTGGTGTGGAGCACCGTCACCAGGTCGCAGCCGTCGTCCATGGTCAGATTCGGGCGTGCCTCGATGCACGAGAGGATGTGCGAGTAGTAGGTCTTGTGGTCCTCGCCCTTGATGGCGAAGGTGGCGATCCCGTAGTGGCCGACCAGAGCTGCGGCCACGTCGTCCTGGGTGCTGAGCGGATTCGAGCCGCACAGGAACACCTCGGCCCCGCCCGCCTGGAGCGTGCGCGCCAGGTTGGCGGTCTCGGTGGTCACGTGCAGACAGGCGGCGATCTTTAGGCCCCGCAGCGGGCGCTCCCTGGCGAAACGGGCGCGGATCTGGCGCAGCACCGGCATGTGACGGTCGGCCCACTCGATGCGCAGGCGGCCCTCGCGCACGAGGCGCATGTCCTTGACGTGGCCGGCGACGGCCGCTCCGTTGGTGGCGACGCCATTGCCGCGGCGCGCGGTTCTCTTGGCCATGATCTTCCCTCGACGTTCGTGTGAGTGGGGTCTCTTGCGGGTGAGGACGCGGCGCATTGTGCCCGAGAGGCGGTGGCGGGTTCAAGCGTTGATTTCTCTGTGGCGCAGTCCAAGACGCTTAGCTATGCTTTCGCATATGAAGCGAACCACGCTGGTTCTTGACACCGCCCTCTACGCCGAGCTGAAGAAACGCGCCGCGGCCGAAGGACGCACGCTCACCGACGTGGTCGAGCGCGTGCTGCGGCTGGGGCTCGCCCCCCGCGTGCCGGCGCGGCGGGGGCGCCTGGCGCTTCCCTCCTACGATCTCGGTCCGTTCCTGGTCAGCCCCGGCGATGCCGACGCGGTCGCCGAGGTCCGGCGCGGCGCCGTGCCGCGCGAGGCGGAGTGATGGTCGCGGTGGATGTGAGCGTGCTCGCCTACGCCGTCAATCGGTTCGCCCCCGAGCACCCGAGGGCCGCCCGCGTGGTGGAAGAGTTGGTCAACGGCGATGCCCCATGGGCGCTCCCCTGGCCGGCCCTGCACGAGTTCCTCGGCTTCGTCACCCACCCCCACGCGGTCGCACGCCCGCTCGGGGCAGGGGACGCCTGGGCATTCGTCGAGCGCCTGCTCGCAAGCGGGTCCGTCCGGGCGCTCGCTCCCACCGACCGGCACGCGGCGGTGCTGGCGGAGGTCCTGGCCGGCTCCTCCCTCCTGCCGGGAACTGTCGGACGCCTCGAGACCGCCGTGGTTCTCCGCGAGCACGGCATCCGTGAGCTGCTCTCCACCGACCGCTCGATGCGGCGGTTCGGGTTCCTCACGGTGCGTGACCCCGTGCACGGTGAGCCCTGGACGCCCGAGACGGCCCCCGCGAGGCGCTACCGCGTGCTCAAAACGAGGGCGGCCCGGGGCTGATCGGGCGGAGCCCTCTGCCCTTGACCCGGTGCGGCATATGACCCGATCGCACCATTCATGTCGTTCTGCGGAATCCGAACCGTGTAGGATCGCATCCGTAGAGCAGCTCCCCGCCCAACCATGCGAGACTCGCACCGACGACGACACCCGTTTGCCGGTGCGAGACGCACCTTCATAGGTAGGGGAAGGGAGATCCGCATCATGCCGCTCAAGCACCATGAGCCACGCGGGCTCGCGCGCCTGAATGCTTCCGCGATCCTCACGGCGTTCCTCGTTCTGATCTCACCCACCGCCTGCCGCAACAGCACCCTTGATCCCGATGCCAGCCCGGAACCGGTGGCCACTGTCGCGGTGACCCCGGCGTCCGCGACCTTGATGGAGGGGTACTCCACGACGCTCACCGCCATCCCCCGGGACGCGGGCGGCAACGCGCTGACGGCTCGGGTCGTGACCTGGACCGCGGACAACGCAGCGGCCTCAGTGGGTGCGAGCGGGCGCGTCCGAGGCGAGAGTCCGGGCGGGGCGACCATCACCGCCACCAGCGAAGGGAAGAGCGGCACCTCCGCGATTACCGTCATCGCCGCCCCTCCCCCCGGCTCCACCAACGTGCTCGTGGGCGCCGGGGACATCGCGAACGGCGGCAGCGGCGCCGAGACCACGGCCCAGTTGCTCGACAACATCCCCGGCACGGTCTTCACCGCCGGCGACAACGCGTACCCGGACGGTGCCGACGCCGACTTCGCCAACAAGTACGACCCCAGCTGGGGCCGGCACAAGGCGCGCACCCGGCCCTCCCCCGGCAACCACGACTATCACACCTCGGGAGCCGCCGGTTACTACCGCTACTTCGGCACCAACGCGGGCCCCGCCGGCCAGGGCTACTACAGCTACGACATCGGCGACTGGCATGTCATCTCGCTCAACAGCAACATCGACATGAGCGCCGGCTCGCCGCAAGAGCAGTGGCTGCGCGCCGACCTCGCCGCCAGCACCAGGGAATGCACCATCGCCTACTGGCACCACCCGCGCTTCAGCTCCGGCACGCACGGCAGCTCGACCGCGCCGCAGCCCCTGTGGCAGGCGCTTTACGATGCGGGCGCCGAGATCGTGGTGGTCGGGCACGACCACAACTACCAGCGCTTCGCGCCGCAGACCCCGGACGGGGTGGCTGATCCCGCGCGTGGCATCCGCCAGTTTGTCGCCGGGATGGGTGGCGCCGGCCACTATGTGTTCAGCACGCCGATCGCCAACACCGAGGCGTACAACACGAACGCCTATGGCGTGCTGAAGCTAACGTTGGCCCCCGGAGCCTATTCGTGGGAGTTCATCCCGGAGCCCGGAAAGACCTACACGGACTCGGGCAGCGGCACCTGCCACCGGTAGGGACGCCCGGGCCAAACAAGGGCAGGCTGCGAAGCGGCTCGTCGGCGGGCGGTGTTCGCGCGGCCGATCAGTGGATCCCGTAGCGCTTCATCTTGGTGATGAGGGTCGTGCGGGCCATCCCGAGCGCTCGGGCGGCATCGCTGCGGCTGCCCCTCGACTGCGCGAGCGCCTTTTTCGTCCGACTCACGCGGGGGGAGCCGATCGCGGACGGCGAAGGCGGTCGTGCTGGAGTGAGCCCCGCGCGATGGGCGCGGCGTACACCGGCCAGAGCCCGGGAAGGCTTTCGCTATTCGAGCTTGATCACGCTTCGGGCCGCCTTAGCGCCGTTCACCGAGATCGCAACCACGTACGCACCAGGCTTCAGCCGTGCCCCTCCCGCCCCGGTTCCCGACCATCGGAGCTCATGCGCTCCGGCCTCGCGATCCTCGTCCAGTAGGGTGCGGACGCTCCTGCCCTGGAAATCGAAAACGGTGGCCACGACTCGGCCGCGACGGGGCAGCACGAAGGTGATCGTGGCTTCTCGAGTAAAGGGATGCGGAGTCACCGCCGTGATCGCGAGGTCGCGATGCGCAGCCCTCGGAGACTCTCGGCCGGGAAAGGTCTCCTGCACTTCGAAGCCTGGGGCAGGGATGGGGATGCACGACGATACCGGCCGGCCGAAGGATATGTAGCGGACGTCGGTCTGGACCCCTTCGCCTGGCGACGGAACCGTATTGAGCCCGTAGCCGAACGCATCGAACAGGTTGCCTGGATTCGCGGCGGAAGGGGGTTGCTGCCGGATGGTCAAGTAGTCTCCAAAGCTAGTGATTCCGACATCGCTCGCCGTCGTCGGGTAGGCCACGAAATCTCCCCAAAATCCCACCGCGTGATTCTGGTATTCGCCGCCACCACCATATTCCAATGAGAATCCGACCTCGGACGTGCATCCATTGGTCGCGAGGGCCGGGAAGCCAAACGCGATCGTGGGGTTCCAGATCTGCACCTGACGGATCACGCTGAAGTCGTTGCTTCGGTCGAGCGTCACCATCCGGATGTACGGTTGGGGAAATGCTTGGTCCGCTCCCGAAGTCCACGCAAACCAGAGTTCGTTGCCCGCTCGCGTTGCGCCCAGGACATATGGTGACGACAACTCCATCCAGTTCTGATCATCCGGGGTTGTCGAGACGTGGACGTTCCTCGCCCAACTAGAGACCTCCCGGTCCCGATAGAAGAAGAAGTTCGAGCCTTCCGCAAGGGAGAACAGCCGCATCCTGCTGGTGCCCATAAGGCCTGCCCAGAAGACTTCGTCCCCGGTGTTCTGGGTAAGGTGTGAAAACGTGGCCATGGGACTCAGCCAAGGCTCGGGAGTCCAGTCCACACCAATGACGGCACCGGTCTGAATATGCCCAAGCGGTATGCGGGCGACCAACAGCCCCTTCGGCAGCTCCCTTTCTGGATCGGAGGGAAGCCCAACTCCGGCTTTGTCAACCTGATTGCAGCTGATGTAGAGGTAGTTGGTGCCTACCGACAGGTCGGGAAAGTCCATCCAACCGCTGATTTCGAAAAAGCCCGAGGTGAGGTCCCAGCATGCCCAGTCCCTCCTACCTCCGGTGGCGATGATTGTCGCAGGGCTCGCTGAAGCGATCCGCATCCGATTCGTACGGCTCGAAGGATCGGGAGCGAACAGCATGAGCCAGATGAACCGGTCAATGCTGGGGACGTACTGGACGATCTGGTCGCAACAGAAACCGCCGTCGTAGTTGTTTGGGAATATCGTTGTCGGATCCAATTTCGTAAACGTGATCCCGCCGTTGGTCGAATATGCGGCAAAGGAGTTCACGGTCATGAAGATCACGCCGCCGCCGCTTGCGCCGCTGGGTTCAGCGACGGTGCCAGCGCCGAATCCCAGAGGATAGTTGCCGTCGAACAGAATTGACGCCCCAGCTTGTGGGCCAACGGCTTCCAGAGGCGGTGCTTGCGTCCCGGTGGCGGTTGGTGTCCGGGCGCCCGGAACGAAAGGCGTTATCGGCACTGTCCAGCCGCGCTCCTCGTTGGGCTCACGATCAAAGGCAGGCGGCTCGGGCGGGAACGGCGCACCAGAAACACTTAGCGCCGCCACAGTTCCTGATTTGAGTCGTGCAGAGCCAGGCGCCTCCGGCGGAATCCGCAGGGGAATGTCTAGCTTGAAGCAGGATGTCGCGGCCCCTGCGTTGTAGGTCCCCTCGACGGTGAGACCATAGCTGCCAAGCGGCGTGAACGCGCCGGTGGCGTCCGCATCCAGGACCGCCTGACCGTCCGGAGGGATCGTCCCCAGATTGACCGGCAGCGTGGGGGAAGCGATCACTCCGCCACTGACGATGATCGACGTGACTTGAACGTCTTCGGCCGCAACCAATCCGGTGTTCTTGATGGGAAAAGCGATCAGGAGCGTCCTCGGCTCCAACAGGGTGGCCCCCCACGCGCCTGCTGACAGGATGGCGGGGGTACACTCGATCTCGATCGTCAGGAAAGTCCCCGGCTGAGAACGCAGCAGAATGACCAACTCGTTCTCGTCGGCAAGGGCAACGGGCTTGATGATTTTGTTCACCTGCTGATTGAAGTCGCTGGGGCCAACGATCTGCGTTCCGTTCAGGAGGACCTCGGCGCTGCTCACACGATGCGCAGGGTCACCATCGCCGTTGAGTACGACCATCTGGCAGGGGCCGGTGCCGCAGTGGTGAAACGCTTCGACGATGCCCTCTGGCCGGCCTGCGCCGCGCGCGTACTTGCGTGGCCCAAACGCACTCTCCAGCAGGCTCTGGGCGGCGCTCGGAGTCGGCCACGCGGAACCCAGCAACATCGTCAGGAGTGAAACAACTAAACCTGTCGCGCGCATGGTGGACTCCTTGGTTGTGATCCCCATCCGGTCGGTGTCGGCCGAGCTCACGCGGGGCGGAGCAACTGTAAGCGCTTGGTGCAAGCCTACTCGTACGCACGGCGCGATCACGGGGGGGGTGCCTTCAACCGTGTCTCATCGGGAAACGGGCGACTGCTGGCCTCCGCCCCGTTCGCCGTTCATTCATGCCTGCGAACGCGGATAGGGTCAAGCAATTCTTGCGGTGGTTGGCGGCGGCCTATGAGAATCGCCCCCGTAGGGCGGGCGGTTGCGCTCTCATTAAGTTTGTGTAGCGGGACTGTACAAAGCCGGCGAAGGACACTAGGACTCGACAGGGCACGAGGCCGCGCCCCCCGATCGCCGCTTCAAGCAAAAGGCTCGGCCCCTCCGCCGGCGGGCTCAGCTTCCGGAACGCCTCCTCCATTTCGCCGTGCGTTCCGGCGAGCATCAGCGTGTCGCCGACCTTGAGCCGGAACGCCTCATCGAAGATGGTGGTCGCGTGGCCGCCGAGCACCACCGCCACCATCTGGGCACCGCGCCCACCGGCCATCCCCAGCTCGGACAGCGGGCGTCCGATCGCCAGCGAGCGCTGGAGCAACAGAAACGTGTCGCAGGTGCCCTGGGAGAGGATGGCATCGAGCTGCTCCACCACCGAGCCCCGCAGCAGGCTGTAGCGCTCCTGGCGGAGCAGCCGGATCTGGGCCTGGATGACGTTGGTCGGCACTTGGAACTCGCGCAACGTGGCGGTGAAGATCTCGATCGACGTCTCCTATTCCTCGGGGATGATCATATTGGCCCCAGGCCGGTGCAGCTCGTCGATCTCGGAGACGTAGCGCGTGCGCAAGATGATGTGGACGTGGCGAGAGAGCGTGCGGGAGATCTGGCAGGCGTGGCGGTCGGCGGTCGGATCGCTGAGCGGCAGCACCAGCGCGCCCGTCTCGGCCACGCCGGCCTGGGCCTGGATGTGCGGGTTCGCGATGTCGCCGATCAGCGCGCAGCTGCCCTCGTCTAGCGCCGTCATCAGTGCCATAGGGTCGAGATCCACCACCACGTGCGGGATGCGCGCGGCACGCAGCACGCGGGCGACGTTGCGGCTGTTGAGCCCGAAGCTGGCGATCACCAAGTGGCCCGCGAGCGGGGCCGATCGCTCCCCGCCTTCGGGCGTCACGCACCCGGCCGGTGTGCCCTCGGTGCCGGGCCGTGAACGGCTCCAGAGCCAGGGCCAGCTCGGGCGCCCGCCCGACTGGAGTTGCCTCGGCTATGCGGAGCTCCGCATAGCCGAGGCAACTCCAAATGCCCGTAGGTTAAGTGATGGTAACCCTTCGGAGCGTAGATTCGAACCAGATTCTCGCATGGCTCCGGGAAGTGGACATCCTCCGGCAGGCGGTATAGCAGCGTAGAGCGGCCCCGCACGACTGCGGGATTCACGACGAAGGGGTCGAAGGACGCCGTACTGGAATCCGTGCTTTTGGCACTGCCGTTCTCGCCTGCATGATACTGTATGCTGTGGAAATCGGGTCCGTCTGCATGAACCAAGGAGGTTTGCGATGCGCAGAATAGTGCTTCCCAGCCGCCACGGCATCTTGGGTTGGTTTTCTGGACTTCTGCTCGGTAGCCTGCTGGCAGGATTGATCGCATGGAGCCTCACTGCAACGGCAGCCACGAAGCGGCCGATCTCTGAAATCTATGATCTGGTCGCTGTGGAGAGTGTCGTCGCCCCCGGCGCATTCGGCAGTGTGGCCTGCAACTGTAATCCCGGGGATTTGGTCGTGTCCGGCACCATTGTGATGCGCAGCACAGAATTGAATGGAGTACACGATTTCAGGATTATTGATGCAGGCAAGGTAATCGACAACGCCACCGGTCAGCAGAAATGGGTGCTCGAAGGGATCAACGCCGGCCAGAGTCCGATCGTTATCCGAGTCGCTGCACATTGCGCTCGGTAGCGTTCTGTCCCGAAGTCGGTTGAAAAGGAGCGTGGCGTGAGTGACGAGTCCCACACCGTCCGCTGCCAACTTGGCGCTGAGCCTGCGAATGTCCGCGACCCTACGTGGAGTTCCCAGGGCGCAGATCGGGCTGGTATCAGTGATGCTTGGGCACCCCAGTTTCGGCGGTGGGACAGCCTGCAGGGTCGCAGCTGGTCCGAGCTCCGCATTCTCAGCCTGCGGCGTGGGGAGCTGCACCCCGTTGGCTGGGCGTGGACCCCCGTGGCGCCGGTGATGCCCACTGGGATCGATGCCATACGGGCGCCACCGACCGCCAAAACGAGGAGGGAATGATCATGAAAGGGTCGCAGATCATCGCCTTCACCGCAGTTGTGGCTGTGGCCATTTGTCTGTCTGGTCCACAGACAAAAGCCCCGCCGGCACCGGCAAGTCGTGGGCACGACGATGCCGGTCCTCTCGAGGAACGGAAGTTCTACACCGACCTTCATCCGCCACTCGGCCCGGACTACTCCCAGGAAGAGTTCGCCAAGGTCTGGTCCGCGATCCGCGCGCTTCCTTCGGAGCCCGAGTATTCGGCGCAGTTGGTCGATAGCTGGCAGCCCATCGGGCCCTTTGGCATGATGAATGCCGACTTCGGCATGTACTCGGGTCGGATTCTAGACATCGAGCTCGGTCCACCTTTTCGAGTGGCGGCCGCGAGCGGTGGCCTGGAGTTGACCGGTTCCGTGGACACCTGACCATTGGGGTCGGAGGCCACCACGATGCCGAAGAAGCCGGATGCCTGATGGCGTGTAGACGGCCATGTAAATCCGCGTGATTCTGACGCGACGGTCGCCGGCACGACTTGCCCTCCCCCTGGGTCGCCCTTCGAGCCGAAGGCGCCTAAACCCACGCCCAGGGCACCCTGCATGCGATCACAGGGACGCGCT
>CAYONG010000165.1:0-4490 GCA_964405235.1 uncultured bacterium
GAGCGTGCGTCCCGGCCGCACGACCTGCCCGCTCGCCACCAGCCGCTCGCCGTCGGCCGGCGACATGAGATTGATCTTGTACTCGACGCTCAGCACCGAGGCGCCCGCAGGCATCAGCGTGTAGGCCGCGAATCCGCCGGCACTATCGGCGATGGTGCCGACGATGCCGGCGTGGAAGAAGCCGTGCTGCTGCGTGAGATCGTCTCGAAACGGCAGCTCGATCTCGACCCGCCCCGGCACGACGCGCGTGAGCTCGGCGCCGATCAGCCCCATCACCTTCTGACGCACGAAGCTCGCGCGGATGCGCGACTCGAACGCGGGGTCTTTCGGCTCGAACTCGGTCATCGCGTCTCCGGATGGCGTGCGCCGCGGGTGCATACGCGGCACGGTAGCACGCGATGAGCGGCTTCGTCCCGCTGCGCGTGCGGTCCCATGGCTCGCTCCTCTACGGCACCGCCTCGCCGGAGGCGCTGATCGAGCGCGCGCTTGAGCTCGGCTATGGGACGCTCGCCCTCACCGACCTCGACAACCTCTACCTGGCGATCCGCTTCTACCAGCGGGCTCACGCCGAGGGGCTGACGCCGCTGCCGGGCGCCGAGCTCACCTTCGCGCCGCACGCGGCGCTGCTGCTGCCGCTCGACCGGCGCGGGTACGCGAACCTCTGCCGGCTACTCACGCTGCGCCACCTGGATCCCTCGTTCGACGCGATCACGTCGCTGGCCGAGCTGTGGCGGGGCCTCCACGTGATCGTCGAGTCGCCGGGTCTGGCGGCCTCGCTTCTGGCGGTCGGCGTGCCGGCGGCCCGCGGGGCAGTGGGGCCCGCCGGCGCCGCGGGCCATGATGGCGGCGGCGGATTGTGGCTCGGCGTGCGCGGGCTCGCGGCGGAGCGCGCACGCCTTGGTGAGCGCGCGGGGTCCGCGCGCCGGCTCGGCGTACCTCTCGTTGCGACCGGCGACTGCGTCATGCTCGCGCCGGGCGACCACGCCGCGCACCGGGCGGCGGTCGCGGCGGCGGCCGGGGATCTGATCGAGCGCCTGCCGCCCGGCGCCTGCTGTGCGCGCGAGGCGTGGCTCGCCTCGCCGCCCGAGTGGTCGCGCCGCGTGCGCGCGGCGTGCGCGGGGGCCGGCATCCCGGAGGCGGCCGAGGAGGCGCTCGCGAACAACGCGGCGCTCGCCGGGCGCTGCCGCCTCACGCTCGAGCTGGGCACACCCATCTTCCCGCACGCCCCGGTGCCGCAGGGCGAGACCGGGCCGGGCTACCTGATGCGGCTGGGCAGGGCGGGGATCGCGCGCCGCTATGGCGGCCGGACTCGCGCGAACGGAGCGCACGGGGCGAGCGGAACCGGGGCCGGCTGCACGAACGGCGACGGTGCGACGGCCGCGCGCGCCCTGGCGCGCCTGCGCGAGGAGCTGGATCTCATCTGCCAGCTCGGGTTCACCGACTACTTCCTGCTGGTCGCCGACATCGTCGAGTTCGCGCGCGCCCGCGGCATCCCGACTGTCGGTCGAGGCTCGGGCGCGGGCTCGATCGTCGCCTACGCGCTCGGCATCACCAACGTGGACCCGCTGCGCTACGGGCTCTACTTCGAGCGCTTCCTCCACCCCGCACGCCGCGACTGCCCGGATCTCGACATCGACCTCTGCTGGCGGCGCCGCGGCGAGGTGATCGACCACGTCTACGAGACCTACGGCGCCGAGCAGGTGGCGATGATCTCGACCCACGCGACCCTCGGCGCGCGCTCGGCGTTCCGCGAGACCGCCAAGGCGCTGGGCGTCCCAAACGCGCGGGTCAACGCGCTGGCGAAGCGCATCCCACGCGAGATGGAGAAGCCCTATTTGGATCGGCTCGCCAGGCTATTCGAGGCGCGCGGGGTGGACTGGCGCGAGGCGCCGCTCCCCGAGGCGCTGCGGCTGGCCGAGGCGCTCGAGGGCGCGCCGCGCCATCTCTCGATCCACTGCGGCGGGATGGTGATCGGCGACCGGCCGCTCACCCACTACGTGCCGCTCGAGCGCGCGGCCAAGGGGATCGTGATCAGCCAGTTCGAGATGCGCGCGATCGAGGCTGTCGGCCTGGTCAAGATGGACCTGCTCGGCAACCGCGCGCTCACCACCATCGGCGAGTGCGTGTCGCTGGTGAGAGATCACCGAGGTATCGAGGTGTCCATGTCGCGCCTGCCCGACCCCGACCCCCTGACCGCCGCGCGGCTCTCGACCGGCGACACGCTCAACTGCTTCCAGCTCGAATCCCCCGCCATGCGGCACCTGTTGCGCATGCTGGAGGCGCGCACGCTGGACGAGACCATCGCCGCCGTGGCGCTGGTGCGGCCCGGGCCCTCCGAGAGCGGCATGAAGGTGGCGTTCTGCCGCCGGCAACGTGGGCTCGAGCCGGCGACGTTTCTCCATCCGCGCCTCGAGACGGTGCTGCGCGGGACTCACGGCCTCCTGCTCTACGAGGAGGACGTCATGTGCGTCGCCGCCGCGCTCACCGGTCTCTCGCTCGCCGAGGGCGACCTGTTGCGCCGCGCGATCGCCGCGGCCCGCGGCATCGAGGAATTCCGGTCGCTCGAGGCGGGGTTCGTCACGCAGGCCGCACGCGCGGACGTCGACACCGGGACGGCGCGGGCGGTGTGGCGCGAGCTCACGCGCTTCGCCGCCTATGCGTTCTGCAAGGCGCACGCGGCCGGCTACGGCACGCTTGCCTATCAGTGCACGTATCTGAAGACACACTTCCCGACCGAATTCGCGGTCGGGATCCTGAACCACCACGCCGGCATGTATCCGACCTGGGTGCACGTCGAGGACCTGCGGCGGGCGGGGGTCGAGTTCCGGCCGCCGTGCGCGGCGCGCTCGGCGTGGCAGACGACGTACGAGCCCGGCGCCACCGGCGGGGGCTCTTCCTGCGCGGCGGCGGTCCGCGTCGGGCTCTCGCACGTGTTCGGTCTCGCGCAGGCGACCGGTGAGCGCATCGTCGCGGCGCGCGCCGATCGTCCGTTCCGGAGCCTCGCCGACCTCATCGACCGCGTGCGGCCGACGCTCCCAGAGGTGGAATCGCTGGTCCTCGCCGGGGCGCTGGACGGGACCGGCCGCTCGCGCCCCTCGCTGCTGCTTGAGGCGCGGGCCGGGGCGCGGGCGTGGTCGGCGCCGGGGAACCGCGGGGCGGCCGGTCGCGGGGGCATAGGCGTGCTGCTCGATACCGAACCCGTCGCCACCATCCGCGTGCCCGCGCTGCCGGAGTTCGACCTCGCCCGCCGGGTGCGCGGCGAGATCGAGGCGACCGGACTGTGGTTCAGCGGCCACCCGCTCGACACGATGATCCCGCCCGAGACGGCGCGAGGCGCCGTGCCCGCCGCCTCGCTGCCGGCGCATGCCGGCCGCCGCGTCGCGGTCGTCGGGCTGCCGTGCGCCTACCGCCGTGTCGAGACGAAGAGTGGCGAGCGCATGCTGTTCATGACCCTCGCCGACCGCAGCGGCCTCGCCGAGTGTGTGCTGTTCCCGGATGCCTACCGGGCGAACGCAGCGGCCAGCCGGGGCCAGGTCGTGCGCGCGGAGGGCCGGGTGGACGAGTCGCTCGGCGCCGTCACGCTGGCGGCGGAGCGGGCGAAGGCGCTGGTCGAGTGAGCGGCCGGGCGGGCGCCAGCCTCGGATAGCGCGCGTGGCAGGATTTTCCGGGTTGACTCCCACCGGGAGCGGGACCAAGCTTTGGTTAGACGGCGAGGGTTCAATCAGACCCCGTCGTCGACACCGCCCGTTGATTCAGCGGGTGCGGCCGAGAGCGGGACCTCTACGGGGAACCGCCGGTCGGAAGATGCGAAACGCCGACGTCGAGTGGGGTGCCTCCCCGACAGAACGTTTCGGGGCAGGATGTCTCTATTCGACGTCGGCTTTGTTGTCCCCGGTCGCCACTGCCCGACCGGTCGCGCCGGCCTCCCCCGTCACAGCCCCAGCTCCCCCTTGATGCCCCGCATCGCCTCGAGCACGAAGGCGATGTGCGCCTCGAGGTCCACCCCGAGCTCGGCGGTACCGTTGACGATGTCCTCGCGGTTGACGTTGCGGGCGAAGTCCACGCGCTTCATCTTCTTCTTCACCGACGCCACCTCGACCTGGTCGAGTGACTTGCCCGGCGTGATCAGCGCGCACGCCACCAGGAATCCGGCCAGCTCGTCGCAGGCGTAGAGCGCCCGGGCCATCGGGGTGTCGCGTGGAACGCCGCTGTGCGCCGCGTGCCCCAGCACCGCGCGGCAGATGTCCTCGGGCCAACCCTGCGCGCGCAGCACCTCGACCCCCTGCATGGGATGCCGCTCGAGGTCGGGGTGGCGTTCCCAGTCGAAGTCGTGGATCAGGCCGGCGATGCCCCAGCGTTCGGGGTCGCCGTCGAACTTGCCGGCATAGGCGCGCATCGCCGATTCGACGGCGTAGCAGTGCTTGCGCAGGTTGGGATTCGCGACCCATTCGTGGAGCAGGGCGAGGGCCTGCTCGCGCGTGGGAAGGGTT
>CAYONG010000166.1:0-5581 GCA_964405235.1 uncultured bacterium
CGAGCCCGCCATCAGCCGCCCGACCGCCTCCGAGCGGGACCCGCGCTCGATGAAAAGGAAGCGCTTGCCGTCGGGGAGGAAGTAGGGGTTGCGGTGCGTGACTTCCTCGGAGCCCGGCTTCGTGACGGCCGTGGGTGTCCCGCCATTCTCGGAGACCCTCATCATGGGCCCGCGGATATCGGGCGCGAAGACGATCACCCCGCCGCGGCTCCAGGTGCCGCCGCGCCCGGCGAAGGCGTCGGCCAGCGACTGCGCGGGCCCGCCACCCGCCTCCACCTTCCGGAGCTTGCCGTCGGCGAAGAAGCCGATCCAGCGGCTGTCTGGCGACCAGAACGGGAACCCCGCCCCCTTCGTGCTCTCCAGGATGGCCGTGCTGCCGGTGCCGAAATCGTAGACCGAGACCATCGCCCCGCCGCTTCGCCAGACCAGCGTCGCGAGCCGGGTCCCATCCGGCGAGAGGGCCATCGGGCCACCAAGGTTCAAACCAACGGGACGGTCCGATGGCGACGCCGCGACGGAGGCGAAGAAGGGGCCCTCCGGCCGCCCGGCACGCAGCGCGATCCACGCGACCGCGGCGATGGCGACGAGCCATCCCGCGGCGGACAGCATCACGGCGAGCCTGGTACGGCCGCGCCGTGCCGCCGCGACCGGCGCCGGCACACCCGCCTGCGAGCCGCCCTCGGCGAGCCACGAGAGCTGCATGCGGATGTCGTGGGCGCTCTGCAACCGGTCCGCCGGGTCCTTGGCCAGGCACGCCTGCACCAGTCGCTCGAGCCCTGGCGGCGCCAGCGGCGCCAGCTGCGAGATCGGTGCGGGCTGCGAGCCCATGATCGAGGTGATGAGCGACGCCTGGCTCTTGCCCTCGAACGCGCGCCGGCCGGTGGCCATCTCGTACAGCACGCAGCCCAGCGCCCACAGATCGCTGCGCTCGTCCGCTTCCTTCCCCTCCAACTGCTCCGGCGCCATGTACTGGAACGTGCCGACGATGGTGCCTTCGGCGGTCAGGGGGGCCGCCACCGTGGGCGACTGCGTCATCGCCGCCGTCAGTCCGCTCGCCCCACCGGGCCCGGCTAGGCCCGTCGCACGCGCCAGGCCGAAGTCCATCAGCTTGGCGCCGGATCGGGTGAGCATCACGTTGCCCGGCTTGAGATCGCGGTGGATCACCCCGGCGCGATGCGCCCGGTCGAGCGCGTCGGCGATCTGCACCCCGAGCTTGAGCACCTCGGCCGGGGGCAGCGCGCCCTTCGCCAGCCGCTGGGCCAGCGTCTCGCCCTCGATCAGCTCCATCACGAGGTAGTCGGTGTCGCCCTCGCGCCCGACATCGAACAGCGTGCAGATGTTCGGGTGGTTGAGCGAGGAGACCGTCTTCGCCTCGCGCTCGAAGCGCGCCCGCACCTCGGGGTTGGCGGAGAGATGCTGCGGCAGCACTTTGACCGCGACGTCACGGCCGAGGCGCGTGTCCCTGGCGCGGAACACCTCCCCCATGCCGCCGCTGCCTAACGGGGACAGGATCTCGTAGGGGCCGAGGCGGGTGCCGGGGGTGAGGGGCATCGGGGGAATCTACCTCAAGACGGCGAGATCCGCCGACCCACGGGCCACAGGCTGCGGATTGGTTGGGGTCAGAGGCGCGCGCTCCCGCGCGGCGCGGGGAGCGCTAACGCTTCCGGATCTTCGCCGTCCAGTCGGTCATCAGCATGACCGGCGCGCGCACGTCGCCCTCGAGCGGCACGGTGACCAGGAATCGCGAGCCGTCCGGGGACACATCGTAGCGCCAGAATCCTCCGGCGGTGTGGAGTTGGAAGAGCGGCCGGACCTCACCCGACTCGAATCCCGACGCGGACAGGGTCACGTCCATGGCGAGGATGTGGTTCTCGCGGTCCACGAAGTAGAGGGTCTTCCCGTCGCGGCCCCAGCGCGCCTCGCCCCCGCCGTCCTGGGACACCTGCCACTTGCCGCCCGGCTCGGGGAAGGTCACCACGTACACCTCGTCGCGGCCTGACTCGTTGGAAGTGTAGGCCACGAACCGCCCGTTCGGGGAACACTGGGACTGAGAGCCCTTCGCGAACTGGAAGACGGGGCCCCCGCCCGACAGGGGCGCGGCCTGCAGGTCGCCGACACCAGGCCCCTCGGAGTCGTCGAACAGGATGTACCTCCCGTCTGGGGAGGCGGAGGTTGGGTAAAGCCAGCCGGGCTGCGAGGTCACGGTGTCGACGCCGGACCCGTCGAGGGTCAGCCGCACGAATGTGGCGGAGATCTTTCCCCCGTAGCCGAAGCAGTTCACCACGGCGTGCCGGCCATCGTGCGACCACGCGCAAGCCGGATGATCCGTTCCATCCACGGTCAGCTTGCGACGTCGTCCGGTCGCGAGGTCCACGACCCAGACGGCGGACGAGCCGCGATCCGGATTCTGGATGGCCATGAGCGCCCGGCTGCCATCCGGCGAGATCGCGGGGGTCCCGCCGAAGGTGTAGTCCGCCGGCTCGCCCACGCTCTCGAGCCTCCGGCCACTCCGATCCAGCCAGAGGAGTTGCGCGAGGGTCTGCGTCTTGCCGTTCATGCACACGAGGACGCCGTTCTGCGAGGCGGCGAAGACCCCGCGGCTGAACCGCTCGTCCCAGCGCAGGTCGTCCACGAGCGGCACGGCCGGCCCGGTCGTGGCGAGCGGCCCCGCGTCGAAGGGCTGGGCCATCAGGATGCCGCCGCGCGCGTAGAGGAGATACCCGGATGCGTAGATGACGTTGGACGCCACGTCGACCACGCGCCGGCGTGCGGGTGAGCCCAGGGAACCCGCGTAGATGACCGGCGCCTCCCCCGCCCCGGCGCCGCCGCGCCGCGCCAGGTAGAGAAAGTGCCGGCCGTCGGGCAAGAACGAGGGGTAGCGGTGGGTGATCTCCGCGAGCGTCGTGTCCAGCGCGGTCGCGGCTGCGGGGGCACCGCCGTTGGCGGAGATCCTGAAGACCGGGCCGTCCGCACGGGGCGTGTAGAGTATGACGCCGTCGCGACCCCAGGTGCCGCCGCGGGGATCGCGTGCGTCCGCGAGCGTGACCGCAGGTCCGCCCGTGACGTCCACGCGCTTGAGCTTCCCGTCGGCGAAGAAGCCGATCGAGCGCGCGTCCGGCGAGAAGAACGGGCCCTGCGCGCCCTCGGTCCCCGCCAGCGGCCGCGCCTCCGGCGAATCGAGCGCCCGGACCCAGAGTCGGTCGGGGCCCTGTCCGATCCGGGCGCAGAAGACGATCCGCCTGCCGTCAGCGGAGACCGCCAGGGGGAGCGGGTTGGTCGTGCTCGAGGAGAACTCCCCTCCGGCCGGCGGCAGGACGGCCGCCTGGATGGCAGCGCCACTTCCTCCGGAGCGTGGAAGCAGGAGCATCGCGGCGGCCGCCGCGAGCGTCACAACCGCCAGCGCCGCGATCCACGCCACCCGCTCGCCGACCCGCCGCCGCGCCGCCACCGGCGGCGCCGCCCCGGCCTGCGAACCGGCCTCGGCGATCCACTGGAGCTGGAGCTTCACGTCGTGGGCGCTCTGAATGCGCTCCTCGGGGCTCTTGGCCAGACACCCGTGCACCAATCGGTCGAGCGCCGGCGGCGCCAGCGGCGAGACCGAGGTGAGCGACGGGGGCTCGGAGGACATGATGGCGGAGATGAGGGCGGCCTCACTCGGGCCGTCGAACGCGCGTTGGCCGGTCGCCATCTCGTAGAGCACGCAGCCCAGCGCCCACAGGTCGCTGCGCGCGTCGGCCGCCCTCCCCTCGAGTTGTTCCGGCGCCATGTAATGGAAGGTGCCGACGATGGTGCCCTCGGCGGTGAGCGGGGCCGCCGCGGTGGGCGACTGCGTGAGGGCGGCTTGCGTGATCGCGCCGCCGGCGGGCCCGGTCTTGCCGGTCGCGCGCGCGAGGCCGAAGTCCATCAGCTTGGCGCCGGTCTTGGCGAGCATGACATTGCCGGGTTTCAGGTCGCGATGGATCACGCCGGCGCGATGCGCGCGGTCGAGTGCGTCGGCAATCTGGGCCCCGAGCCGGAGCACCTCGGGGGCTGGCAGCGCGCCCTTCGCCAGCCGCTGGGCCAGCGTCTCGCCTTCGATCAACTCCATCACCAGGTAGTCGGTGTCGCCCTCTCGCCCGACATCGAACAGCGTGCAGATGTTCGGGTGATTGAGCGACGAGACCATCTTGGCCTCGCGCTCGAAGCGCGCGCGCACCTCGGGATCGGTGGAGAGATGCTGCGGCAGCACCTTGACCGCAACGTCACGGCCGAGCCGCGTGTCCCTGGCGCGGAACACCTCCCCCATGCCGCCGACGCCCAAGGGCGCGACGATCTCGTAGGGACCGAGGCGGGTACCGGGGGTGAGGAGCACTAAGGCCTGGCTCCGCCGGCCAGGGCCGCCCGCAACTCGGTGATGAAGTTCTGCACGATCACCAGGTTCCCCGATCGGTCGCCGCCCATCGTGGCGACGACCATGAAGCGGCGCCCATCGGCCGACACCTCGAACATCCGGTCCCTGCCGTTGGCTTCGAGATCGGTGCCGGCCGGCGCCCGGAACACGACGCGGCGCACCGCCACTGCCGGTCCGCGCGCCATGTCGGCCACCATGATGACGTCACCGCCGGGCGCCCGGAAGCACAACTCCCGGCCGTCGCCGCTCCACACCGGGTCCACGCCCCCGTCGGTCGAGATCTGCCACTTCCCCTGCTCCACGTCGGGGAACGGCCGCACGAACACCTGCGCCGTGCCCGTTTCGTTGGAGGTGTACGCCAGCCAGCGCCCGTCGGGTGACAGGCTCGGTCCCCACTCGTCGTAGCCCGCCTCCGCCAGCAGCGGGCGCAGCGTGCTATCCGTTCCGACGTGCTTCACCAGGATGTCGTCGCTCGCGCCCCCGACGGAGGCCACCAGCCAGGCCCCGTCCCTCGACCAGCGCGCCTCGACGATGTTCCGGCCGGCGTCGGCGACGAGTTCCTCGGTGCCCGCCCCGTCGGCCCGGCGCCGCCACAGGCTCCAGCGGTTGTTGCGGTCCGAGATGTAACTCACCCAGAGGCCGTCGCCGCTCCACGACGGTGCATCGTTCGATTCCCCGCCGAAGGTCAGCCGCGACAGCGGCCCCTGGTCGAGCTGCTTGATCCAGATATCGCCGCGATTCGACCCCTGCTCCTGCGAAGCGATGGTGACCGCCAGCCGGCTCCCGTCGGGGGAGAGCGCAAACGCCTCGAATTCCGGGTCGTGCCAGCCGGAATCCACCGGCTCCATCACGCCGCCCGCGCGGTCCACCCAGAACATGCGCTCGGCGGCATTGGTGCCGGGAAGCGCATACGCCAGGGTCCCGCCGCCGAGCGTCAGGTCCGACCCCGGGCCGCGCACGCCGACGCCGTCGAACATGGGGACGGGACGGCCCCGCGTCGCAAGCGAGCCGAGGTCGAACCCTACCGCCATGAGCGTGCCGTCCGGCGTGACGTAGACCAGCGCGCGCGCTTCGGCGACGTAGTGTCCGGACAGCCCTTCCAGCGTGGCGCCGAAGCGTCCGGTCTTGAGATCCACGGCGCGCAGGGTGAACCGGTCGCCCGCCGGCGGCACTCCGGCCACCAGCGCGCCA
>CAYONG010000167.1:0-19697 GCA_964405235.1 uncultured bacterium
CGCGAACGACCAGCGCATGCGGCCCGCGAGTACCTCCCAGACCGTGCCGGCCTCGACGTCGAGTGCCCGCTGCTCAAGGCCGAGGATCTCGAAGCGCGTCTCGGCGGCGATGCGCTCGAACCACGCGCGCGGGAGCGCGAGCAGCTGTGCTTCGGTCCACGGCCTCCCGGAGGTGCCCGGCGCCTCGGCGAGGAAGGGAAGCCCGCGCTCTCGAAGCTGTTTCTGGAGTGCGTGCCAGCGCCCGGGGGCGAGCGCGTCCGGCTGCTCATACACGTCGATCTGCTTCTGGAACGCGACCGAGCGGATCACCTCACCGCGCGCCACGGCCTGCGGCAGGAGTCGTCGATAGTGCGCGAGCGCCTGGCGTCCGTTACTGGTGCTGGCGAACAGCGCGGCGAGGAGCTGCCGCGGGGCGGTCGCCTGCGGGGCGGCCTCGACCAGCGTGCGGACCAGCCGGATGCACTCGTCGAGGTCGCCCTCGCGATAGGCGTCCAGCACCGATTCGAGCACTCTGGGCTTCACGGGCACGCGGCGCGTACCTCCAACGGTCTGACCTGGGTTCGGCTCGGGGGAATACAGAGGACTACATCGGCCCGCCGGGGGAGACTCTTGAGCCGCGCAGGGAATGGACGCGAAGTGCGCTCCCCGCTATGCTTTGCGGTCTCGCACAACGCCTGCGAGCCCACCACCATCCCGCAAGGAACGCCGCCGATGCGCCGGAGTCATCTCCTCCTGCTCTCCATCCCGCTACTCCTCGCCACCGGCGTGGACGCCGCGCTCGCCCGGACGCCCCCCCGGGCGGCGCCCGCGGACACCGCGATCTACGACATCGCGCCGGTGACAGTGAATGCGGTGCGCCCACGCGCGACCCCGGGGGGGGCGAGCACCGTGGAGGTGGCGCTGGACTCGGCGGTCACGCGACCGGCGCCGACCCTCGAGCAGATTCTGCGGACCATGCCCCTCGTGGTGCTGCGCGCCAACTCGCGCGGCGAGGTCCAGCCGGCGCTGCGCGGGGGGAAGGATCGCCAGATCGCGGTTCTGGTGGACGGCGTGCCCATCACCCTCGCCTGGGATCACCGCTCGGACCTCTCGGTGATCCCGGTGGCGGCGGCGCGAAGCATCACGCTTCACCGCGGCCTCTCCTCGCTCCTCCATGGCCCGAACGCGCTCGCAGGCGCGGTCGAGGTGGACATCGCACGCGGGGATCGGGCCGATGCCGCGCCCCCGCCGCTGGCGCTCGATGCCGGCGTCGACCACACCGGCGGGCGCAGCGCCGCGCTCACCGCTGGTACCCTGCGGGCGAACGACGGCGGCCGCTGGCTGGTGCGCGCGGGCGCGGGCTACCGGGGCACAGACGGCATCGCGCTGCCGCATTCACTCACGCGGTCCGACCCGGCATCCTTTGCCCGGCTGACCGCCGATGGCGACCGGCGCCTAAACACCGATGTCGAGGCGTTCGACGGATTCTTCGCCCTGCGGCGGGTGAGCCCGGGCGGCGCATGGGGATCGTTCACGGGCGCGGGCTATCGCCTCGAGCGCGGCGTCGCGCCCGAGGCGCACACGTCGCAGCCGCGGCTCTGGCGCTACCCCTTCCAGGCCCGCGGCCTCGCGGCGCTCTCGGCCGGGACCGGCATGCGCTCGACCCGCTGGGGCCGGGGGGACCTCGAAGCGAGCCTGGGGGCGGACCTCGGCCGCACCGGGATCGACGAGTACGGAACGCTCGACTACCGCACGGTGGTGGGCGGCGAGCGCGACGACGATCGGACCCTGACTGCGCGGCTGCTCGGCGATCACACGCTGGGTGAGCGGGGCGATCTGCGCATGGCGCTGACCTACGCCGATGTCTCGCACGACGAGGTCATCGACAGCGGACCGAAGGCGAGCTACCGGCAGCGGCTCTGGAGCGTCGCCGCCGAGAGCGACTGGCGCCTGCCATGGAGCGTCCCGGTGAAGGTGAGCGTGGGGGGCGCGGCGGACGGCGCGGACACGCCGGAATCGGCCGACAAGCCGGCGCTGGCCCGGCTCGGGGATTGGGCGGGGCGCGCGGGCGCGGCTGCAGCGCTGCTCGAGGGGCGGGTGCTCGCGCACGTCTCGAGCGGGCGCAGGGCGCGCTTCCCGGCCCTGCGCGAGCTCTACTCCGGAGCGCTCGGCCGCTTCCTCGAGAACCCGGCCTTGAGACCCGAGGCACAGTGGGTGACCGAGGCGGGCGCGACGCTCCGTCATCACCGGGGCGAGCTCCAAGTGGTCGGGTTCCACCAGGCGATGGACGACGCGATCGCCCGCATCTCGGTCGCGACGCCGGGCGGGAACAAGTTCCAGCGCGTCAACCAGGGTCGAGTCAGCGCCACCGGGATGGAGATCGTCGCCGACGCGACGGTCGGAGCACTCGCGCTGGGAGGCAGCGGGACGCTCCAGCGAACGCGCGGGCGGGACGCGCTGGGCGCGGCGACCGCGCTCGAGTACGAGCCCACGGTCCAGGGCGGGCTGTGGGCCGAGGCGCCTTCCCCGTGGCGCACGCGCCTGGGGCTGGACCTGCGCGGGACTGGCCGACAGCGGTACATCGATATCGACAGCGGCGCCTACTCGTCCCTGTCGCCAACCATGCAGCTCGGCCTGCGACTGTCACGCGCGTTCGAGTTCGGCGCCACCGGTCCGTGGCAGCGGCTCGACTTGACGATCGCGGTCGAGAACCTCGCGGATCGTCCCATCTTCGACCAGGCCGGGCTGCCCCAGCCGGGCCGGACTCTCCGACTCCAGACGCGACTCTGGTAGGCGGGGCTGCGTCGAGCGTTCAGCTCGTCCTGAGCTGTTGCTTGCTCCCGCTTCGCTTGCGCTCCTCGCTTCCCCGACCGACAAGGTGGCGGAGGTGAGTTCACTTCAGCCGATCGGCCCCCGATTGCGATCAACCTCCGCGGACCCGGCCTGCCGCTCCTTGCCTGTCGTGGTCGAGATCTTTCGATCTCGGACCAGTGCCATCGCAATCGGCGGACCATCGTGTCCGAATCGAAGCGCGAGGAGCGAAGTGACTGCGGCGCAGCGGGCCAGCCGCGGCGAAGCGGTGGAGCGGCATCACGCTCGACACCGCGGAGTGTCGCCGCAGTTGCGACCCCGACGACGCGGCGACGGCCCAAACGCGTGTCCGCCGCGGTGATGAGTGCGCCGACCACTCCGTTGGCGCGGCGGTACCGGCGTTGGCGGCGGCCAGGAGACCTCATCCCGACCCCGAAATTAACCCACTTGACTAACTGCACGTGTGTGCACTATCCTTCGGTCGTGCCAGGTCCCTCACCGGACCATCATCGAAGGAGCGGGTTCCATGCTGAACGAACGGGCAGGAAAGATCCTCGCGTTCATCCAGAGTTTCGCGCGTGAGCATGGGTTCCCACCCACGATCCGCGAGATCGGCGAGGCGTTCGAGATCTCGTCCACAAACGGCGTGCGCTACTACCTGAACCTGCTCGAGAAGGGTGGGCACCTCAAGCGCAGCGGCCGCATCTCGCGCGGCATCGGCCCCACGGCGCCGCCGGCGCCGACCGGCATCCCGATCCTCGGCCGGGTCGCGGCAGGGCAGCCGATCCTCGCGGAAGAGAATCACGAGGGCACGCTCGAGACGGCGCAGATGTTCGGCGACCCGCGCGGGATGTTCGCGCTCAGGGTACGCGGCGACAGCATGATCGACGCAGGCATCCTCGCCGGCGACTATGTCGTCGTCCGCCACCAGGAGACCGCCAACGCGGGAGAGATCGTCGTGGCGCTGGTCGGCGAAGAGGCGACCGTAAAGTACTACCGTCCCCGCGAGGACTCGGTCGAGCTCGTGCCGGCGAATCCGAAATACGAGGCGATCGTCGTGGCCGAAGAGTCGGACTTCCGCATCCTCGGGACCGTGCGAGGTGTGATCAGAACCATCGGTCGATAACGGGCATCAGAACAGAAGTCGAGAGTTCGTCCCCGGGAGATTCGTCTCCCGTTTTTCAGAAGCCAGTAGTGCACATATGTTCAGTCATCCCGTAGGAGGAATCATCGTGGAACGCGACCTGACCCCCCACGTCAACGCCGCGCTGCTCGGCCGCTGGGAGCCGCTGTGCCGAAGCCAGCTGCACTATCTCGTCACATGGAGCACCCGGGGGCGCAGACCGGTCCTCAAGGACCGCCATCTGGCGGTGCTGGGCGACATGGTGGCCGACCTGTGCGAGGAGCGGGGTATCTCGCTGCTCGAGACCACCGCCGCGCAGGATCATGTCCACGTCCTCATCGGGCTCAAGCCCGCGCAGAGCGTCGCGAGCGCGGTGCGCGAGCTCAAGGGCAGGACCGGCATGGCCCTCATGTCGCGGTTCCCCGAGCTGCGGGTATGGCTGGGCGGGAACCTCATGTGGGATGAGCGCTACGCGGTCGAGACCGTGAGTCCCGCGCGGCTCGCCAAGGTCCAGGCGCGGCTGCGCGCGCTGCACACTCCGCACGACCTGATGGCCGAAGCGAGCTGAGCCAAGGAGCGTTGATCGAGGACGCCGACCGACGGGGTTGGCTCGCGGGGTAAACTCGCAATGACACCCGGCGTTCTCGATCACCCTCGTTCGACCTGCGCCTCGACCGAGGCCGGCTCTTCGATGCTGGCCAGAAGTGCGGCGCCCAGGACGAGGGCTGCGCCGAGCCATTGAATCGATCGCAGCCCCTCGCCAAGGAAGAGCGCCGCCGACAACACGGCGACCACCGGCTCCATGGTGGCGACGATGCCCGCCTGAGCGGCGGGCAGGCGGCGGAGCCCGGCGTAGAAGCAGACGAAGGGGACCAACGTCGAGAACACCCCGAGCGCCAGGAACATGGCCCAAATCCCGGCGTCATAGCCGGCCGCGATGATGCGCGACGGTGGTGTGACGCAGCCCCAGAACACGGCAGCGATGAGGAACGTGTAGAAGAGCATGGTCTCGGGCGCGTAGCGCGCAAGACCCCGCTTCGAGTAGACGATGTAGAAGGCGAAGGCGAGCGCGGCGCCGAATCCCACCAGCCAGTCGCGCAGTGGGATGACGCGCGCGGCGCGGTCCACACCGGTCACGAGCAGTGCGGTCCCGGCGATCGCCGCGAGGACCGCCAGCAGCACTCGTGGCCGCACCGCCTTTCCGCGCAACAACTCGGCCCCGATGATGAGCGCCGGCGCCACGTATTGGAGCAGGATCGCGAGGCCGACCCCGAGGGTCGCGATCGCGTAGTAGTAGCTGCCCTGCACGGCCGCCACCCCGAATAGCCCGAGGATGAGAAAGTAGCCCCAGTCCTCGCGCCGCACCCGGAGCGCCGCGGGCTTGCGCCACGCGAGCCACACCCCGAGCAGCGAGACGGCGATGACCAGCCGCAGCTCGACCGCCGTGAACGGGGGGACCGCGCGGTCACGGAACACGTGGCGCGCCAGGGTCGCCGAGGTGCCCCAGAACACGGTCGCCGCGAAGACCAGCGCCCGGCCGCGGGCGAGCGAGCGCTTAGAGGAGGCGGCGGCGGACGAGCCGGACGGTGCGCTCAACGGCATTTCTCCTGATCACCAGCGTCAGTGGTTGGCCAGGCTGGCCTTCCATGCGGCGCGTGAGGGCGATCAGGTCGAGCGCCTGCGCACTCGTCCCATCCAGGGCGACGACCTCATCGCCGAGCGTGATGCCCGCGCGCGCCGCAGGCGACCCTTCGACCACGCCCATGACCACCACGGCGCCTCCCCGACGTTCGATCTGGAGCCCGACATGGCAGTATTCGAGTGGCCGGTCGTCACGGTAGTTCGGGATCGGATCCAGCCACAGCACGCGGTTCGGGTAGTCCACGGTGACGCGGAAACGTTTGAGAAACGAGTATCCGATCAGCCCATGGATCGTCTCGTGAGTGACGCGCGAGAGCACCTGTGAGAGCTCGCTCCGGATGATGCCGACATCGACGTCCGCTTCGCGCAGTCGACCGCGCGCGGCCTCGATCTCGAACGCCGGGATGAGGGCGATCCTCGCCGTGGCCGTGCCGATCAGCGTCGGCGCCGTGAGCCCGCGCAGCGCTGGCCAGCGGCCGGCATACCGGACGGACGTTTCAATGGCGTCCTCGAACAGCACACACTTGGTGGCGCCGGTATCGACCAGCAGATTGAGGCGGCGGCTGTAGTCCGGCGGAACCGGGTCCGAGACCGCACCGTGTACCAGGATCTTGCCGTCGCCGACCAACTGGAAGTGCACCGGGATCGCCCGATCAGTGAGCGCGGCCGAGAGCAGCGTCTGCGAGTGGGTGAGCGAGGAATCGCGGATCGCGCGCTCGAACCGCGGGTCCCCGATTGCGTACGTGAGCGTGGAATCGCCTCCGCGGGCGACCGGATCAGACGGGATCATCGCCACCACCTGCTCGCGATAATCGATCCACACCGCACGATCGCTCAGCGGCCGCTGGCCGAGCAGGCCCAGCACCGGGCGATCGCTCACCCGCCGGACTACCTCACCGTCCACGGTCAGCACCGGTCCGACCTGGTCGATCGTCCACTTGCCGAGTGTCAGGCGCGGGAGCGGAACATCCGCAAGGTCGACCGCGTCCGCGGTGATGGCGCTGTCGGCGAGGCCGAGAACCCGCGCGAGGCCGAGGTCGAGCGCGAGATAGCCCGCCCCGGTATCGAGCGCCAGTGGCCCGGTCGTGTCCACCTCGACTTGCCCCTTGAGAGTGCCACGCAGCAGGATGATCCCCTCGACGTTCTCGAACCGCAGGACCTCCGTGCCCGACGGCCAAACTATCGAGTCAGAATGATGGAATGCGTTGTGGTGGATTGTCTTGTCTGGATAAGCCTGGCCGGCCTCCAGGAGTATGACGAGCACTCCAGCGGCAACGAGCGGGGTCTTCACTGCGCCCATCAGCCGCGCACGTGCTCGCGCGACGCGGTGCGCTCCGGTTCCATATCGAGCGGGTCCACTCCGTGCTCGAGCATTGTGCACCGTCCGGAGTAGAAGGCGCCGGGCTCGATGATGACGCTCATCGCGGTGATATCGCCTTCGACTCTGGCTCCGGCCCTCATCTCCAACTTGCCGAGGGCGCGGATGTTGCCGAAGGCGCGACCCAGCACCAGCGCATCCTTCACTTCGACATCGGAGCGCATGACGCCGTGCTCACCGATCTCGAGGCGTTCGCAGTTGAGGATATCTCCCTCGAACTCCCCATCAATGCGCAACACCCCTGTCACCATCAGCGTGCCGCGGAAGTTGGCTCCCACGCCGAGTACCGTAGTCGAGATGGGGGAAACCTCCTGGACTGCTGGGCGCGGGCGAAACTTGATCATCGGAACACCCTCCCTGGCGGCCGGAACAGGCCACGCTGCGGCGAGGTCGCACCTGCAGGCTGGCGTGGATCCGGCGTTTCTAGCGATCGCGCCCGGCTGGGACTCCGACCGCGAGCAACGGATGCTCTCATCCTCCTGCCCATCTCGGCTAGACTACGCTCCAGGCCTCCAGCAGCCGCTCGAGATCCTGGTCACCATAGTATTCGAACTCCACCTTGCCACCTTTGCGTCCGCTGGTGATCGTCACCCGGGTCGCGAAGCGCTGTTGCAGCTTGGTCTCCCACTCTCCAAACACGCTCAAAGTGCTGCTGTGTATTTTTTTGTGACCTCGGCGAAGGCGTCGAGTTACGAATGCTTCGGTGCGGCGGACTGAGAAACCCTTGGCCTGGACGTAGCGCGCTGCGGCCAGTTGATCCCCTGCCGAATCGAGCCCGAGCAGGGCGCGGGCGTGCCCGGCACTCAATGTTCCACGTGAAACCATGTCCTGGACCTCGACCGGCAGGCTGAGCAGGCGGATGGAGTTGGTAATCGAGCTGCGCTGCTTGCCCACACGCTCGGAGAGCTGATCGTGCGTGAGCCCGACCGTGCTGACCAGGGCCTTGAAGGCCTTGGCTTCGTCGATGGGGTTCAAGTCCTCGCGCTGGATGTTCTCGATCAAGGCCAACTCCATCATCTCCCGGTCATCTACGTCCCGGATGATGGCCGGGATCTGCTCCAACCCAGCCAGGAGCGCGGCCCTCAAGCGCCGCTCCCCGGCCACGAGCTGGTAGCCGTCGGCATGGCGTCGCACCAGCACTGGCTGCAGCACGCCGGAGGCCTTGATCGACGCCGACAATTCCTTGAGGGCGGCGTCATCGAAGCGCGTGCGCGGCTGGAACGGGTTGGGGCCGATGTCGCCGACTGGAAGCTGGCGGGGAGAGCCGGCACGCTCTTCACCGCTATCGCCCACCGCCGGGATGAGAGCCTCGAGTCCTCTGCCGAGCGCCTTCCTATGCATGATCCAGGACCTCCTTCGCCAACTCGCGATAGCTTTCAGCGCCTGTGCTGTGCGGGTCGTAAAGCACGATCGGCTTGCCGAACGACGGTGCCTCGCTCAACCGGACATTGCGTGGGATAACGGTCTTGTAGACCCTTTCGGCAAAGAACTTGCGCGCTTCGACGGCGACCTGCTGCGAAAGATTCAAACGGGCGTCGAACATCGTGAGCAGAACGCCCTCGATGCGCAATCCGGGGTTGAGGTGATCCTGTACCAGGCGGATGGCCGCAATCAACTGGGTCAGACCCTCAAGCGCCAGGTATTCGCACTGGAGCGGGATCAGAACCGAGTCGGCTGCGGTCAGCGCATTCACGGTTAGCAGGCCGAGCGAAGGGGGACCGTCGAGGAGGATGAAGTCGTACTCCTGGCGCAGGGGAGCGATACAGGCTTTGAGCCGGCCCTCTCTGGCCATTAACCCCACCAACTCCACCTCTGCCCCCGATAGGCGCTGTCCGGCGGGGACGAGGTCGAGGTTGGCGAGCGCGGTTGGCATCACCGCCTGGCGGAGGTCTGAATGGCCGATCAGAGCCTCGTAGATAGTGGTGCGCTGATCGTTACCATTGACCCCGAGCCCGCTGGTGGCGTTCCCCTGCGGGTCGATGTCGAGCAAGAGCACTCGCCGGCCCTGCTGAGCAAGGCTGGCGCCGAGGTTGATTGCGGTCGTGGTCTTGCCGACGCCACCCTTCTGGCTGGCGATTGCGATTACGCGTCCCATTACCTTGCGTGCGGGGGCGGAATTCGTGCCCACCTATTCGAGGAGTGGTCAAATGCGAGCGACTTGGGCGGGCAGAATATCAATCGTTGACGCGGGGAGACAAGCGCGAAGTTCCACGTGGAACTTCCGCCGTCAAAGATTACTAATCGGCTTTCTTCCTTACGAATCTGGCGACGACGTTGAGGCCAGTCCCCACCCCGACGATGCCACTGGAGTCCCAGTCCGTGCTCCAGGTCGAGTCCTGCGCCATCTCCTCCTCAAGGCCGCTGCCTTTCCAGAGGAACGCGCTGCCACCGGCGAGCACGAGTCGCGAAGCGAGCGCCAATGTGGGGCCGAGACGCAAGGTCGCCCGTGAGCTGAATCCGTCATACTCGCCGGTGCTCGCCGAATCAAGCACCACATTCTCGAGCCTGTCGTTCATGACCTCAAAACCATTTAATCCTATATCCTGTATTGCTTTACGTACGAACAACGTCTTGGTTCTCCGCGACTCGACAAGGGTCCAACTCCTGCCGACCCCCGCGATCGCGAGCGGGACGGCGGGAAATCCGGCACCCGACCCGAAATCGATCCAGCGCTGGGCACCACTGTCGCGGAGCCAATGAGCGGGAGCGACCGATTCGAGAAGGTGGCGCTCGACGATCCTCTCTTCGTCGTTCTTGGACATGATGTTGGAGACGCTTCGGTTCCACTCCAACAGCAGTTGGGCGAACTGCCTGAGCTGTCCGAGCGCCTGCTCGACATCGACGCCAGCGCTCAGAAGTACCGGCCGAAGTGATTCCCAGGGTTGGCCTTCCAGCACATGTTCAATTGAAGCTCGTGCGCCAGGGCTGGTGACGGCATTCGCAACAACCACCGGTCGGTCTGGACCGAAGCTGCGCTGCTGGCCCCCCATCGGACGCCCTGGCGCCTGTGCCGGACGGCGGTGCGCCGCGCGTTCCGTGCCGACGGGACCCCTCGACCTGTTGTATGGCCGGTTCGACGTGCTGCCGGGCCGCCGCGGAGAGCGTTCGGAGCGCCCTGCTCCGGTGGCGGGGCGCTTCCACGAGCTCCCGGCGCGGTCCGATGGCCGCGCCGAGCGCCCTGCTCCGCTGCCAGCGCGGCTCCACGTGCCGCCCGGGCGGTCCGAAGGGCGCGCGGGGCGCCCGGTTCCGCTCGCGGGGCGCTTCCATGTGCTCCCGGGGCGGGCCGAAGGGCCAGCCGGGCGCCCGGTTCCGCTGGCGGGGCGCTTCCATGTGCTGCCAGCGCGGTCCGATGGGCGCGCCGAGCGCCCTGCTCCGCTGGCGGGGCGCTTCCACGTGCTCCCGGGGCGGCTTGAAGGGCGTGCCGGGCGCCCTGCTCCGGTGCCGGAGCGGCCGGATGCATTCCCGGCGCGGCTCGATCTGCCGCCAGCTCCGCCAGCGGGGCGCGCTCGCGGGGCGCTTCGGCGGGAGTCACCTCGTCCAGTTGTCATCAGGCGGGGAATCTACCACGCCGCCCGGTGCGACAGGGACTCAGCTGCTTTCGCGTTCCCCGCGTCGCGCATGAACGAGCAACACCGCGACATCCGCCGGCGATACGCCGGCGATCCGCGATGCCTGTCCGACCGAGGCGGGCTTCCAGCGCGAGAGCTTCTCGCGCGCCTCACGCGAGAGTCCGTTCAGATCGCGTGCCCAGAGCGTCGCGGGAATGGTCACACGCTCGAGCGTCCTCATCTGCTCCGCCGTTCGCTGCTGGCGATCGATGTAGCCGCGATAACGCGCGCGCACCTCGAGACAGGCCGCCCACTCATTCGGCAGGTCGCACGCGACACCCGCCTCTCGCAAAGCCCGGACCGAACCCTCGGGGCGGGCCAGCAGGTCGAGCGCCGAGACCGCGGGCGCACCAGAGGGGCGCGGGGTTGACGGCGAAGCCGCCAATGGAGACCCCGCGACCGATCGCCCAACGGCAGACCCGTCCGTGTCCGCCCGCGCGGCAGGAATCGCCACAGGATCCGATGGCTTTTCCTGCGCCACGGCCGGCGCCCGATTCGGCGCGGCGATCGAGGCCGCGGACATGCTCACCATTACCCGCGCGAGCCGCCGCTCCTCGGCGGCCAGGGCCGCGACCTTTGCCCGTACCTGTTCCACCTGGCCCGCGCTCAGGAGCCCCACCGCGTGGCCCAACTCGCTCAGGCGCTCATCGGCATTGTCGGCGCGCAGTAGCAGGCGATGTTCGGCCGCCGAGGTGAACATGCGATAGGGCTCGCGGTGCTCGCGCGTCACCAGATCGTCGATCAGCACGCCGATGTACGCCTGATCCCGCCGCAGCACGACCGGAGCGCGGCGCAGGACGTGGTGCGCGGCATTGAGGCCGGCGATCAGGCCCTGCGCTGCGGCTTCCTCGTATCCCGAGGTGCCGCAGATCTGACCGGCGAGGAATAGACCCGAGGCCGACTTCACTTCCATCGTCGACGAGAGCTGGTGCGGCAGGACGAAGTCGTACTCGACCGCATAGCCAGGGCGCAGCATCTCGGCGCGCTCGAGCCCGGGGATGGTCCGCACGAACTCGAGCTGCACCTCCTCGGGCAGGCTGGTCGAGACGCCGTTGACGTAGATCTCGACCACGTCACGACCCTCGGGCTCGAGGAAGATATGGTGCGAGGTGCGCTCCGGGAACTTGACCACCTTGTCCTCGAGCGAGGGGCAGTAGCGCGGGCCCGCGCCCTTGATGGCGCCCGAATAGAGCGGCGAGAGGTGGAGGTTCCGGCGGATGACCTCGTGCGTGCGTTCGGTCGTGCGCGTCACATGGCACGGCACCTGTTCAAGCGCCAACCGACCCGTCCAGTGCGAGAACGGCTGCGGCGGTTCGTCCCCAAGCTGGGGTTCGAGCGCCGCCCAGTCGATCGAGTCGCGATGAAGGCGCGGCGGCGTGCCGGTCTTCAGGCGCCCGCGCTCAAGGCCCAACTCGGCGAGGCACTCGCTCAAGGCCACCGCGGCGTGCTCGCCGATGCGGCCGCCAGCGAGCTGCCGTGGGCCGATGTGGATGAGCCCGTTGAGGAACGTGCCCGGCGTGATGACCGCGGCGGCGCAGCGCAGCAGACGTCCGTCGGAGAGCTCGACCCCCGCGACCCGGCCCTGCGCGAGCCGCACGTGATTCACCACGCCGGCGATGCGCTCGAGGCCGGCCGTGGCGGCGAGCACGCTCGCCATCTCCTCGGAGTAGCGGGCCTTGTCGCACTGCGCGCGCGGCGACCACACCGCCGGGCCGCGGCTGCGGTTCAGCATCTTGAACTGGATGCCGGCCCGGTCGGTGACCAGACCCATCACGCCGCCGAGCGCGTCGATCTCGCGCACCATGTGGCCCTTGGCGATCCCGCCCACCGCCGGATTGCACGACATCTTCGCCGTGTCCTCGAGCTTGACAGTGACGAGCGCGGTGCGCAGCCCCATTCGGGCGCAGGCGACCGCCGCCTCGCAGCCGGCGTGACCGGCGCCAACCACGACCACGTCGTAGCCGGCGTCCTTGGGGACAGGCGCCAGGCTCGGCGAGCGATGTGCGTCCATCACTTCCCGACGCAGAACTTGCGGAAGATGCGATCGAGCAGATCGTCGTCGACCGACCGGCCGGTGACTTCGCCGAGCGCCGCCAGCGCTTCGCGCAGTTCGAGCGCGACGATCTCCCCGGGCAGCAGGTCGGCGGCGGCCCGGGTCGCGCGTGCGAGCGCGGCGCGGGAGCGTTCGATCGCCTCCGCATGGCGTAGATTGCCGACCGCCACGCCCAGGCCGTCCACCGAGTCGCCCGCGCCCAGCAGCCCGGCGAGCGCGGCCCGCAGCGACTCGAGTCCCTCCCCGGTGGTCGCGGACACCGCGATGATCGGGCCTGCCGCTCCGTCGAGGAGCGCCCCGACGTCGGCGGCCGTGGTCGCAATCGGCCGGTCGCACTTGTTGAGTGCCACCAACACCCGCCGGCCCGCGAGCCGTTCGGCGATACGACGATCCTCGTCCACCAAAGGGGCGGCTGCATCCACCACCCAGAGGACGAAGGCCGCGCCGGCCAGCGCTTCGTGCGCACGCGCCACCCCGATCGACTCCACCGCGTCATCGGTCTCGCGCAGCCCCGCCGTGTCCGAGAGCGTGACCCGGATGCCGGCCAGCTCGATCGCCTCGCTCACCCGGTCGCGCGTGGTGCCGGGCACGTCGGTGACGATCGCGCGCGCCTCACCGAGCAGTGCATTGAAGAGCGACGACTTGCCGACGTTGGGCCGTCCAACCAACGGAACACGGACACCTTCGCGCACCGCACGCGCCCAGGTCGTGGTCCCGAGCAGCGCGGCCAGCTCGCCATCCAGCGCAGCGATCGCCGCGACCACGTGGGCCGGCACTTCGATGCCTCCGACATCCTCGGCGAAATCCACTCGCGCCTCGACCTCGGCCACGGCATCGGTCAGCCGATCGGCCAGCGCGTCCACCGCGCGCGACAGCTCGCCCGAGAGCTGTGAAAGCGCCAGCTCGTGCGCGCGCGAGGTCGCCGCCGCGATCACATCCGCCACCGCCTCGGCCTGGCTCAGATCGATGCGCCCGTGCAGGAAAGCCCGCAACGTGAACTCGCCCGGCCCCGCCAGGCGCGCGCCCGCCGCCAGCAGCGCCGCCAACACCTGCCGCGACGGCAACGCCCCGCCATGACACGAGATCTCGACCACGTCCTCGCACGTAAAGGACCGCGGTGCGCGAAAGATGGCCGCGACCACCTCGTCGAGTCGGCAACCGGGACGGCCTGCAGGGAGCGTCCCGCGCGCAGGCCCCGCCGCCTCGGCGAGGCTTTCCGGCCACACCGCCCAGCCGTGATGCACGGTGTGGCTCGGAGCCTCCGCCAAGAGAGTCGCCCCGCGGAACACCGCGTCCGCCACGGCCAGCGCAAGCGGCCCGCTCACGCGCACGACCGCCAGCCCTCCCGCGCCCGGCGCGGTCGCAATCGCCGCGATGGTGTCATCCAGGATCGGCATCTCTATGGCCTCAACAATGACGAAGCGCCGGGTCCGTTAACGGCCCCGGCGCCACGTGGGTGCGATCCGGGTCAGTCCGTTTCTCTGGACGCCTCCGGGTGATCGGCCGGGGCCACGGCCAGCTTCTTGATCATCCCGTCGCCGATGGCGAACGTCTTCACCCGCGGGTCCTCGCGCAGCGTGACGTGGATGATCCGGCGCTCCTGGGCGTTCAGGTACTCGGTCAGCACCTCGTCCCCGCGGGCCACCGCGTCGTCGGCCATCGAGCGGGCGAGGTCTTCCAGTTCCTTCTCGCGCCGCTGCCAGAACTCGTTGATCTCGAGCTGGAGGTGGTAGCGCATCCCCTCGCCGCGATTCACCGTCAGGTTGAGCAGGTGCTGGAGCGCCTGGCGAACCTCGCCCTTGCGGCCGGTCAGCAGCTCCTCGCCCACAGCCACCTCGGCGGTGACATCGACGTTCTCGCCCTCTGCGCGAGCCGAGACCTTGGCCTCAAATCCCATCGCGCGCAGCAGTTCGTCGGTGGCGCGCGTCGCACGCGCCTCTAGTTCGGCCGCCGGGAGGGTCGGTCCCGTCGGACGGGACTCGCCACGTTCGTCACGCTCGTCACGCTCGCCACCTCGAGGCCGCTCGCGAGGCTCACGGGGGGGTCGGACTTCTCCCATCGCCGCTGAAGGCTCGATCGGGGAGAACCCCGGCGCCGCCCCTGCAGGGGCCACCGCGACGACGACGGTCCCCGGGGTCTCGACTTCCATCGCACGATCCTCGCCGCGTCCGCGGCCACCCCGACGACTGCGACGACGACGGCGCCCGTCGTCCTCGGAGTTCGGCATCTGCTCGCGCCCGGGCGGATTCGCCTCGCGCCCGGACGTCGGCTCCTCGCGCCCGGGACCCGCATCCTCGCGAGCGGAACGCTCCCGCCCGCGATCTCCACCGCGCCCGCGCTCCTGCTCCCCGCCGCGGCTCTCGCCTCGACCCGCGCGCTGCGGCTCGCCGCGGCTCTCGTCCCGGCCGGCGCGCTGCGGCTCGCCGCTGCTGCCCTCACTCCGGCCCGCGCGCTGCGGCTCGCCACGACCTTCGCCGCGCGACCCGCCGCGCTCCCGGCTCCCGCGCCCACCACGCCCACCGCGTCCGCCGCGCGGGCGTTCCTCACGCTCCCCGCGTGCCGCGGGCTCACGGGGTGCACCTCCCGGGCGTGGCATCACGCGCACCTTGTACGGACGCGCGCCCAGCCCGAGGAATCCCCCCGAGCCCTCCTCGAGCACGGTGATCATCACCTCGGCGCGCGAGAGCCTCAGCGCGTCCAGGCCCAAGCGTACCGCGTCATCCAGCGTCTTGCCTACGAACACCGATTCCTTGTGACCTGCCATGACGAACCTCGTTGCCTCGGCGGCGCCGGGTGTGCAGACCGTTAGGATCACCCGCGCGCGAGACTTGCAAACCATGAGTGTGTGGGGCGGCGCGGCGGCCCGGACGCGATCGGGTGCGTCACCGGGCGTGCGGCACTGGCGCCGCCGGGAAAGTGTCCTAGGTTACTTCCTCAGGGCCTTCCTGGCCACCTTTTGCCCGCCACCGGCATTCGGCCCGCCCGGCGCAGGCCCACCGACCTCCACCGCCATCGAGGCCGGCAAGGATCCATCCTCGCGCAACGCCAGCCACTGTTGCAGGGCGGTCAGCAGGTTCATCACCGTCCAGTAAAGCACGAGCCCGGACGGCAGGTTATAGAAGAACACGACCATCACCGCGTTCATCAGGTACATCGTGCTGGCCTGTCGCGGGTCGGTGGGCGTGAGCTTCTGTGTCAGGAATCCCGAGCCCGCCATGAGGATGGGCAACAGGCGGATCGGGAATCCGGCGACTTCGAACAGCTTGTCGGGCGCGGACAGGTCGTGGATCCACGCCACGAAAGGCGCCTGTCGCAGCTCGATCGCGTTGAACAACACCGAGTAGAGCGCGAAGAACAGCGGCATCTGGAGCAGCATCGGCAGGCAGCCGCCGGCCGGGTTCACCTTGTGCTCCTTGTAGAGCGCCATGACCGCGGTGTTGAGCGCCTGCGCGTCGTTCTTGTACTTGTCCTTGAGTCGCGCCATCTCGGGCTGCAGCCGCTGCATGGCACGCATGCTCTTCAAGCTCATCATGTTGAGTGGGTGGAGCAGCACCCGCACCAGCGTGGCGAGCACGAGGATCGCGATGCCGTAGTTGCGCACCAACCCGTCCAGCCACACCAGCACCTTGAGCAGCACGCGGCTGAACGGGCTGATCCACGACCAGCCCAGGTCCACGACCCGCTCGATCTGCACCCCGAGCCCGGCGAGGCGGAAGTACTCGTTGGGTCCGAAATAGACCAGGAACCGGTTGATCGGATGGGTCTCGCCCGGCAGGCCCACGACCAGGGTGCTCACCGCCATGTCCTGTTCGGCCGGCGCATTGGCCGGCAGCATCGCGCGCTGCTCCGGGGTGAGCGGCCGCAGCGTGGTTCGCGCCTCGGTCGCGTGCGCCGTGGCCTCGACGGCGGCGACCGCGCCCATGAAATAGCGGGTCTGGACCGCGGCCCACACCGCGCTCCCCTCGAAGCGCTTGGTCCCTTTGCGCAGCCCCCCGGTCTTCTCGCGGTGGATATTGGTCCCGACCAGGCTCGTGGCGTGCAGCCCCTGCGCGTCCGCCGCCAGGTCGGCTTCGTTGAACAGCGGCCACGAACGCATAATGAGCGAGTAGTCGGCGAGCCGCCAGTGGAGCGGCACCTGGTGGATCTCGACCTCGAGATCGAGCGCGTAGGTGTCGGGGCGCACCCGCCAGGTCTGACGGATCCGCATCCCGCTGCTGTCCTCGGCGGTGAACGTGAGGCGTCGCACCTGCCCCGCGGCGTCCAGGCTTTCCTCGACGGTGTAGACTAGATCGTCGAGCGGCATGCGAGCGCTGCCCGAGCCGAGGTCGAGGCCGAACGAGGGGCCGCCCCCAAGTACGACCCGGTCGGCCGGCGGCACCGGCTCGCCCTTGCGCGGTCGGATCGCCTTGCCGTCGTGGCTCGAGGCGCCGTGGGCCGAGGCATAGTGGAGCAACTCGACCGAGAGCAGGCGCGCGCCCTGGCTGGTGAACTCGGCGTGGTAGAGAGGGGTTTCGATGCGGTACGAGCGCGCGAGCTCGGCACGGAGCGGCCGCAGCGGCAGTGAGGACAATGAGGGCTCGCGGTCCGCGGTCGGGCCTTGGCCCTGGCCCTCGCGGCCGAGATCCGTCCTCGTGGTCTCACCCGTCGCGGCGTAACCACGCTCCGTGGTCGCCGCTCCGCTGCGGGTGGTGTCCACCGTCGCCACTTGGGAGCGAGACCCCGGCTTGAGGTAGTGGTCGAGCCCGAAGAGCTTGAGGACGAGCGGATAGGCGATCAGCACCACCACGCACAGTCCGACCGCGATGAGAGTCTTTCGGTCCATGCTCAAGGCACCGGGTCGTAGCCGCTGGCGCCTAGCGGATGGCAGCGGGCGATGCGGCGCGCGGCGAGCGCCAGCCCGCGAACGAGCCCGTGCCGCTCGACCGACTCGCGCGCGTACTCCGAGCACGAGGGGGCGAAACGACAATGCCCCCGCACGATTGGCGGCGCCAGATGCTGATAGAGGCGGATGAGGAGGATCGCGATCCGTGCCGCGGGCCGCGCCCCGGACCGCGGGGGGGCGGACCCGAGCGGGGCAGACCCCGCGGTCATCACGGAGGGAGAGCGGTTCATCGCGCGGGCCCGATTCGCGGAACGATCAGAGGCTCGATCGGGGCCAGCACGCCGGCCGCCGTCAGGACGCGCTCGACGTCGCTCGCCAGGTCCTGGTGGGGCACGGTCGGGGTCGTGCGATAAGCGACGAACATCATGAGGCGCCCGGTCTCCGGCAGGCGCGCCCAGCGGCGGCGGACGATCTCGCGCAGGCGGCGCCGGGCGCGGTTCCGCTGCACCGCACCGCCCACGCCGCGCTTGCTCGCGACGAAACCGATGCGCGTCACATCGCCGGGGCGCGCGAGCGCCACCAGCAGGCAGTGGGCGCCCCGAAAGGCGACGCCTTCCGAGCGCAGCACCGCGTAGTCCTTGCCCGATGTCAGCCGGTGGCGCGGCTGAAGTCGCTCGGAGGGCACGCTGGTCATCGGCATACGACAGCTCCCGGACAGATGATCCGTCGCGCGCGAGGGGAAACCGAGGGCGACCGGGCCGTGCACCGGGCCCGCCGGTCGAAGGAGACTGCCGTACGACATCGGCGTGGCGGGTTGCCGCGGAAAAGGTCCCAGGGGTGCGGTGGCTAGACGGAGGAGACGGTGAGGCGCTTGCGGCCGTGCTTGCGGCGGGCGGCGATGACCTTGCGTCCGCCCTTGGTCTTCATCCGCGAGCGGAAGCCGTGGGTCTTCTTCCGGTGGCGGTTGCGGGGTCGGTATGTGCGCTTCATGGATTCAGGAGCCCTCGTTTCTGCAGCACGTTACAGTTGAAATGGACGGGGCAGGTTACGAGAGCGGCGGGCTTCCCGTCAAGCCGGTGGCGGGTGGTGTAGAGTCTCGGCCGGTCGCGGAGCGCTGCGGTGCGCGGCGGTGCCGTGCCGGGAGGTGGTGACATGGGTACTGGCTGGAACTGGCTGCTGGTGGTCGGGGGCGGGTTGCTCATCCTGGTCGAGGTCGCCTTCGGCGGTTTCGCCGGGTTCGACCTGGTGCTGATCGGCTCCGCCTTCCTGCTCGGAGGCGGGATCGGGATGCTCACGCATAGCCCGATCATCGGAATGGTGGTGGCGAGCGCACTGTGCGCGGGTTATGTCGCGGTCGGCCGGCGCTGGGTGCGCAAGAGGCTCAAGACTCGGACCGTGGCGAGCAATGCCGACGCGTTGCTCGGCGAGCGCGCAGTGGTCACGACCCGGGTGGCGGAGCATGCGCCGGGACAGGTCAAGGTCCGCGACGAAATGTGGCGGGCGGTGCCCGCCCCGGGCGCCGGTGGTCCGTTCGACGAGGGCGCGGTGGTCACGGTCGAAGGCGTCGACGGCGTGACGCTCATGGTGAGGTGACGGCGATGGAGAATCCGGTGGGGACGTTCGGGACGATGCTGCTGCTGATCCTGCTGCTGATCGCGCTGGTTTCCCTGGCCCGCTCGGCGCGCGTGGTCGCTCAATACGAGAAGGGGTTGGTGCTGCGCCTGGGCCGGTATCGGACGACGGTGGGAGCGGGACTCACGTTCCTGGTCCCGGTGATCGAGGACATGCTCAAGGTGGACATGCGCGAGCGCGTCATCAACGTCGAGCCGCAAAAGGTGATCACCAAGGACAACGTGTCGGTGACCGTGGACGCAGTGATCTACTACCGTATCAGCGATCCGGTGAAGGCCACCTTCGAGGTGCAGAACTTCGCCTACGCCGCGACCACGCTGGCGCAGACCAACCTCCGCAACCTGATCGGCGACAAGTCGCTCGACGAGACGCTCACCGCGCGCGACCTCATCAATTCCAACCTGCGCGCCGTGCTCGACGAGGCGACCAACACCTGGGGCGTCAAGGTAACGCGCGTCGAGGTGCAGAAGATCGACCCGCCCGCCGACATCACCGAGGCGATGTCGCGCCAGATGAAGGCCGAGCGTGACAAGCGCGCCAACATCCTCGAGGCGGAGGGCGTCAAGCAGGCGGCAATTCTACAATCCGAGGGCGTGCGGCAGTCCGACATCCTCCGGGCGGAGGGGGACGCGCAGGCCAAGATCCTGCGT
>CAYONG010000168.1:0-2793 GCA_964405235.1 uncultured bacterium
CTGCCATGCGTGTGACGGGCGGCGCCTGACGGACGGTCTGTCCGACGCTCTTGGACGTGGGATCGGCGTGGCGTTCCCAGTTCATGACGGTGTGGGAGCAGACGCGGAAGAGCCTGGCGACTTGATCCGCGGGCCAGCCCAGGAGGTTCTTGAGCTCGAGGATCTGGAAGCGCTGTGTGGGCGTGTAGAAGGGCCGCCGCCTCTGCGGCAGCTTGTCGAAGCGCGCGCCGAGGATGTCCGCGACGCGTGCGAAGCCGCTGGTCTTGAACTCGGCTTCCGTGGCTTGCGCCAGCGCCGTGGCGAGTCGGATCGTTCATGGCGCGGAGCTGTCGCAGGAGGATCCCGGTGGCGATGCCGAAGAGGTGCGCCGCGGCGATCGCTCCTCTGAGCGCGAGCTTCTCGGTGGCGTGGTCGATGACGCCGCGCAGGCGGAGGCGAACGGGGGGTGCGACGAGGTCTTGAAGGTGCATGGGCTCTCCCTTTCGTGGGTAGTTGGAATCGGGGTGGGAGAGCCCCCGGGTTGGCGAGGAGAGGCTGTCACGGCTGCGCCGATGAGACAAGTGTTGCCGGGGGCTCGCCGGTGAGTTCCGTAGCGTTGGCGGGCCGGATGTTGGGCGTGGGGCTGCGCGGCTGGTATTGGCTGCTGCGAGGGCGCGTCGACAAGTGCCTGGTGGCGGTGCAGGACTTGCTCGCGCTGCGGCCACCAGAGAAGTCGGCGTGGCTGATCCAGCTGCGTGCGGTGCTGCTCGGCGCTCTTTCGGAGGCGGGCCTGATGCGTTTATGGCAGAGGGTGGCCAAGGACCCCGGGGCGGCAGCGGCGTGGAGTGAAATCGCGGACGATCTGGTGCAGCGCGGCATGGATCGGGAGCGGGTGGAGGCACTGCTCAACCGCGCGCGGGGACGGGCGAGCTGAGCGTGTCGAGCCCGGCGGCTGTGTGGCCCGAGTCGGAGGTCGAGGAGTCGTTGCCGCAGCGCTGCCCGACGCGGCGGGCGGTGCCGCTCGTGGCGTCTTGTCCTTTCCGCGGGGTCTACGGTGTCCTGCTCCGGGAATCTCGCCTCCGCTCGTCAGGCGTCAAGGCGCCCTGCTGCGCGGTGGCGGCGATGGGCGCAGCCCCAGCCTTGACTCCTTCCTCGCTCCGGCGGTGGGGTCCTCGCAGGCCACCTTCGGCCTTGCGGAAAGGAACCTCTCATGTCTCACGTCTACACCGCCCGCCTCCGCTCCCAGGCTTCTCCGGCCGCTGCCGTTGCGCTCGACTTCGGCCTTCGCGTTCGGGTCGACGGCCACGTCGATCAGCGCACGCTCTTCTCAGGCGCCGAGAGCCTCTCGCTTCAGGAGCTGTGCTCGGAGCTCGGTCTGATGATCTCGGAGCTTCGGGTTCGCAGCTTCGCAGTCCGCTACGACTTGGAGCAGGTCACCGACGCCCTGCTGGTGAACGTCCGCTGCGGTTTCTGGCCGCTGGCTCAGCGTGCGGCGCTCGATCTCGGCGATCTGCTGGCGCATGCTCGGCGGCGTCGGCTGGCGGATGCGAAGCTTTGCATCCGAGGCTCGCGCTGCGCGTTCCACATCGCGGATCTCGTTTCGCAGGAGGTTCGCTGATGCTCGCGCAGGACGCCGTTGCGGCGAACCTGATCCCGGCCTCTGCTGGTGCAGTATCCGCTCCAGCGGTCGTGGTGGAGCCGGTGGCTCCGCCGCCGATCCTCGATGCGGAGAAGCTCGTGTGCTATGACGTCGCGCTGGAGTTGCAAGTGCTGTGCGGCACGCTGGCTCCGGCAGGCCACCGCGTCTTGCAGGATCAGCTCGAGCGGGCCAGCCTTTCCGTCGTCTGCAACATCGCGGAGGGCGCGGGTCGTCGGTCCCGCAAGGACAAGCGTCGGATGTACGCGATGGCGCGTGGCAGTGCCGCGGAGACGGCAGCCATCGTGGATGTTCTTCGCCTGAGGCGCCTGGCTCCGGAAGGCCAGTGCCGGTCGGCCCGGTCGCTGGCGCTGCGCGTGGTACAACTCCTCACCAAGCTGGACGCGGCTCTTGCATAGCTCTCGGTTCAACTCGCTGTCGAGGTACCCGAGGCCGGCGGCGACGCCGGCCTCGGCCGTTGAGGCAGTGCTTTTTGCCGAGGCGATCGACCTCGGAAAGCCGTCGAGGCTCGTCTTCCGCGATCCAAGCCGCAGGCCGTGGGCACGGCTCGTGGCGCGTGGGCTGATCCAGCTTCTGCTCGTGGGCATGCTGCCTGCGGAGTGGCAGGTGCGGGCGGCGCTGTGGCCTGCGTTTGCGCTGCTGGCGGTTCAACGCCTCGAACGACGGCTGACTGGCTTGGCTGGGGCTGAAGGCGGCCCGGTCGCGCCGGACGCTTCAGCCCCGGCGGGGCCGGCCGTGCTTGAGAACTTGCGCCGGCCACAGCCTCGAGGCGCGTCCGGCGCGCCCGGGGGAGGGGAGAGGGAAGGGGACGAGGTCCTACCGGCAGCGGTTCAGCTTCGAAGCACAGCCTCGAAGCATCTGCCTTCTGCTCGGTCGGCTCGACGCACGGGTCACGGGTGTGGTTCAGGCACGCATGGCTGTCGATCGGGTCACGGCTGGCTTTCGGTTGTGTCTCGGGACACGTGCACGTGCACGGCGCCCGCGGCCCGCGGCAAGGGCGGTCCGGGCCGCGGGCGGGGCACGGTGGTCCAGGCGAAGGTGACGGAGGAGTTCGAGCTCGCGTCGGGAAAGACGGCGTCCGAGGAGGTGCGGCGGCAGGACATTCTCCTGTTCCGCGCGCCGCTGCCCGCAGGCGCGCCGGAGGCGGCCCCGGGCGA
>CAYONG010000169.1:0-14885 GCA_964405235.1 uncultured bacterium
CCCCGAAAAGGCAGGCGTCTACTTGACGATGGTTTCCGGGCCGACGCCGGCACGCGATTGATCCTACGGGTCCGCTGGCCGCGAGCCGAATCACCGGAGTCTCGCCTCCGGGGAGGTCCGCATGGTCCTTGCCACGCGACAACAACGACCCCACGGCCCGCAGGGCGGTCTCGCCACGCAAACCTCCGGTCGGATCGGGCCGATCCCGCGGTTCGGGACGATTCTGGTGCTCGCCCTGCTCGCGATGGGGTCTCCGGCTGCCGGCCAGCAGCTCGGCCCTAACGTTGCCGCCACCACGGGGCTCCCGATTCAGAACGAGCCTCAGGTGGCCGCCTTCGGCAGCGCGCTGGTCGCGGTGTGGTTCCGGGATGATCTCTTTCGCTTCAGCGGATGGGGTCTCTCCACGGATGGCGGTGGCACGTGGGTTGACGGTGGCGCCTTCCCCCTGGCGAACCCGAGTCTTCACGAAACTTGGGGACAGACGACCGTGTGCGTTGACCACACCGGCCGCTTTTACGCTGCAACCTTGTACTCCGAGTCCGGCATGGGGATCGCCCTCTACCGCGGCGTTCCCCAGGCCGGGAGCCTGTCGTGGGAGGGCCCGATCTATGCGATCCCCCCCACGGTGTTCCCGGACATCGGTCTTCAGTACCCCTTCGACGCGGTGCGGTTGACCTGCGATCCGGAGCGCGGGTATCTCTACCTGTCGTACACCCGTACGCAGACGGTGGCCAGCGATCAGTACGAGTACACCATCCAGTTCCTCCGCTCGCTGGACGGTGGGACGAGCTGGAGCGCCCCCCTGGTCCTGAGCAGTGGCATCGCGAGCAATGGCTCGCGTCCGGCGGTGGGTCCGCAGGGCCAAGTGTACGTGGCGTGGGAGGACTTCGCCACCCGGCAGATGGTGGGGCGGCGGTCTGGGGACTTCGGAGCCAGTTTCGGACCGCCCTTTGTTGTGGGGGAGGTTCGGGACAACCTGGGCACACGGCCGCCGTACTGGATGCCGTTAGTGCGCTACAACTCGAGCATCACTCCCAGCAACTGGGGAGTGGCCTCCAACTTTCCTTCGCTTGCGGTGGACCGGAGCACGGGACCCTTTCGCGGCCGGATCTACGCGACCTGGACGGACTACGCCGAGGGGGTGGTGGGTCCGCGGACTGGCGGCACTTTTGAATCGGAACCGAACGACGGGTTTGGGAACGCCACGCCGGTGGAGATCGGGCACACCATTTTCGGTTCCAGCCTGTCGCCGGATCACGGGGGGGGGGACCTGGACCGCTTCACGTTCATGGGGACCCCGGGCACGACGATCGAGGTCACCGGCCGGATCACGAGCGTCTTTCCGCAACCCAACCGCCCCCTCTATCAGTATGTACTCTTGGGGTGTGGCGAGGACACGCTGCAGATCACCGAGGTGGCACTTGGTGGCTCTCCCCTGTCGGGCCTGCCGGGTCCGCCGCCGACCCGCTACACGCTGACATCGCCCGGGCCCTACTACCTGCTGACCGCCTCGGGCAGCCAGCACTCCTTCGTCTACGAGATCTATCTTCGCGCGGTGAGCCTGCTGACGGGGCAGGCGGCGCTCGATCATCGGGACATCGTGCTGACCTGGTCGGACGACGGCGGGGCGACCTGGGCGCCCAAGCTGCGGGCGGGCGATGCGCCGCCCGGATACGACGAGTCGTTCCCGGCGGTGGCGGTGGATGAGATGGGCCGGGTCCATTTGGCGTGGTACGACCGAAGGGACGACCCGGGCTGTGGCGAGCTGGCCAACACGTACTGGGCCTTCTCGGTGGACGGGGGAGCGAGCTTCGGCGCGTCACGGCGGCTCAGCACGCAGGGGAGTTCGTGGCGTTTCGGGCTCGAATGGAACGGTCGTGGCTCCAACATTGGCGACCACCTGGGGCTCGCGACCTCCGGTGCCGAGGTCCATGTGCTCTGGACCGACACGCGGGGCGTGGACGCCGACATCTACGCGGTGCGGATCGCTGACGTGCCGACCGGGATCGCGGTGCCGCGGTTCAGCGCCGAGGCGGCCGAAGGATTCGTTCGGCTCAGCTGGACAGTGGCGGACGCGGCCGTCATCCACGGGTTCAGGCTCCACCGAGCGGAGGGGGAGAGCGGGGTTTTCGAATCCCTCGATCCCGAGCTGCGGCCCACCCGGGGCGCAGGGGAGTACCAGGCCGAGGACCGCTCGGTGCTGCCCGGATCGAGCTACCGCTACCGCCTGGAGGTCGTGCGTGATGGGCGTAGTGAATGGGAGGGTCCGGCCAGTGTCTCGCTACCGGCCCGCATCAGCCGACTCGCGTGGAAGGGTGCGAGCCCCAACCCGTTCGCCCGCGTGGTTCGGCTGGAGCTTGCGGTCCCGCGGGCGAGCGAAGGTTGGGTACGGGTCTACGATTTGGCCGGGCACGAGGTGGCAACGATCTACCAGGGCGCGGTGCTTCCGGGAGCGATCACCTTGAACTGGGAGGGCAGAGACCAGACCGGGCGGCCGGTGGCGGCGGGGGTCTATCTCCTGCGCGCCGACTTCGGCGGCGAGCGCGTTGCCATGCGCGTCGTGCTCGTTCGATGAGTTGACGGTTCCACATTGCGCCACTCCAACCAGCTCACGCTCCGGCGGCGCAGAAGCCTGCTGAACACGCTTCACCCCAGCGGAGGACAGCCATGATCTCGCGGACCGACGACGTCAACGAGGCTCGCACTGTCAGTGAAGGCGTTATCCGGAGGAGTTGGGGGTGCATCGCCGCACTTGCACTCGTGATCCAGGCTTCGGGAATCGAAGCTCAAACGCCACCGTTGAGCCAAACCGGCCGCTGGCAGGGGCCCTATCCGCTGCCCGCGCCGCAATCGCAAGGTGGATACATCGGAACGCATGTGGCGGCCTTGAAGGGCCCGGGAGATACGACGCGAGTGTTGCTGTTCGGCAAGAGCCAGAAGTTCGGTGTCTGGTCGTTCATTCCCAGCGCCGGGCTGACCATCCCCAAGCCCGAACCCCTTGGGACGCCGCCGGCTTATCTCGATGTCAACCTCCACGAGGTGGTGCACCCGGGCATCGATCTTTTCTGCTCGGGCCACAGCTCTCTGAACGGACGGCTGGTCATCTCTGGGGGGCAATACCGACCCGAGGTGGGGACGGAGACGCCCTTCGAGTTCAATCCTCTGTACAAGAGTCCGACCCACACCAATCCCGAAACCGGTACACCCGTCTGGCGGGTGCTGGCGGGTATGGCCGAGGGCCGATGGTATCCCACGGTTACGTCGATTGCGACGGCGACGGGGAACAAACTCCTGGCAACATCCGGGACGAAGTATGGCTACGTGTTCACATTTGGCGGCAATACCGGAGCTCTCCAAAATGAGATCCGGCCTCTCGGCATGGGCAACACGGTGGACTGGACAAGCCCCGCCGCATCCGGGACACCCCCGATCGCGCGACAGGATCATTCCGCGATCATGGACAACAAGCCGGACAGCTACTACTACAAGCGCATGGTGATCTTCGGTGGCGAGACGGGCGTGGGAGAGAAGTCCAACGACGTTTACTCCCAGGCGCTGGAAGGCGACGACGTCACTTCGCGCTGGGTTCCGCTCACCGTGATCCAGGACAACTCGGCAGGCTTGCCCGTTCGCCGCAGCCGCCACACCGCGATCTATCATGATCCAGAAGGCGCCGCCAACCCGATTATGGTCGTCTACGGTGGCAGCGACGAGTCGGGCACCGCCCTCGGGGATGTCTGGAAACTCGAACTCAATCCGACGAGCAACACCGTCGCCTGGACTCGAATCATGTCAAACTCCGACTCCGGTCCGGGCAATCGCTACGGGCATTCGGCGATCGTGGACCCCGGACCGAACGAACGGGGGTTCACCGCGAATGCTGGTATTCGGCGGACGAACTTCCGCGGAAGACCTGGCTCCGGCTGCGGTTTGGTCACTGGATCTGACCGCCATGCAGTGGACGTCAATCACGCTGTCCGGGGGCTCTCCGACTCCCCGGGAAGGGCACGGGGCCGTAGCGGACTCTTATAAGGAGCCGGGAGTCTCGAGGTTCCGGATGGTGATCTTCGGCGGCCGCGATGGGAGCAGCTACTTGAGCCAGACCTTGTCTCTGTGGCGCGAATTCTCCTCAAACACGTGGTCGTGGCAGGAAGTGACCGGGGGTCCGGTCCCCGAGGCTCGATCGCGGCACGCGACGACACGCGACTGGTTTTGGGACCGCATGATGATCTTCGGCGGCGAGGATCTTTCGGGGCGCCGGAACGACCTCTGGACGCTCGATCTGGGCAACGTCGCCAATGCCGATCTTCGGTGGTCGCAGCTGGCCATGAGGAACCCACCGACCTACCCCGCGCCCACGCCGCGAGCCGGTGTCACGGCGGTGGCCCATTCGCTGGCGATCGTCGAGAGGATTCCCGAGCTGTTCGACCCGGATGTTGTCGTGTCTCCCCCCTCAGCGCCCCAAGGGGCGTGGGCAAGACTGCCTAACGCCGACCGCCGTATGGACACTTATCCGTTCATGTTCGTCCTACCGAGCGGAAACCTATTCCACGCCAATTATAGAATCGATTCCCGAGTGCTGCAGGCCGGCTCGTGGACTTGGAGCCCGACGTCTATTCCCACCACTTACGACAACGCCGGCTCCGCCGTGATGTATCGACCCGGCAGCGTCCTCAGGTGCGGGACGGTCGGAGCCGATGTGCATACAGCCATCTCGAACACCGATACCATCCGATTCAGTGGGCCCGGCGACTTACACAGCCCGTGGGATCGGGTCTCCGATGGCTTCGGGGAGGAGCTGGACCCACGCAAGTTTCACAATCTCACCATGCTGCCTACCGGGGATGTGCTCGTGACGGGGGGGCTGAAAACCGATGATCCCCTTACCGCCACAAAGAAGCCACAGATTTGGACCCAGGGCCCCCGGCTAGGTGGAGCAACAGTCCCCCGCTGGCCGCGGAGCTCCCGGTGCGGAACTATCACAGCGCGGCGATCTTGCTGCCCGACGGACGCATTCTCAGTACGGGGGGCGAGAATTATGCGTTGGCAGGTGTGAATCCCGACATCGACAAGGCCACGATCTTCGAGCCTCCATACCTGTTCAACGGAAATGCCCCGGCAACCCGGCCGGTAATTACCAGTGCACCCTGCCGGATCAGCTATGGCCAGGAGTTCTTCATCAGCACGGACTTGAGCGGCATGGTTGGCGGCACGGTGTGCCTCATTCGACCGGGGGCCGTGACGCACGGCTTCAATCAGGACCAGATCTACGTGCCCCTCGACATGTACGCTTGTGCCAGCGGCGGGCGACTTCGGGTCATCGCGCCGGCCGACGGCGGCATCGCCCCGCCCGGCGACTATCTGCTCTTCATTGTAAAGCCCAAGGATCCCAATAATAACGATAACCGCATCCCGTCGATCGGCAAGTGGGTGCGGGTGGGCCCGAGTCTTCAGCCGCCCCCGGACTGCGACGTGGACGTGCCGAACCGCGTGAACTCACCCGAGCCGATCGCCGAGATCGAATCCGACTTCGAGATCTGGTTCTACTGGACCGCGCCCTGGGACAACCCCGGTGCGGGGCCCCCGAACGGAACGGTCGCCGAGTACGATGTGCGTGCCTCGACCGCGTCGATGACGAACGACGCGCTCTTCTGTCAGGGGCTGCCGGGGAGCGCGCCGGCGCCCTTGTCAGCGGGCGGCGACCCGCAGTACGGCTGGGTCTCGGGACTCACCTCGTGCACGCAGTACCACTTCGCCCTTAAGGCCCGTGACGGGGCGGAGAACTGGTCCCCGATCAGCAACCCGCTCGTGTGGACCACGTTGTGTTGGGGCGGTGGGGGCGGGGGCGGCTGGAACGCGCAACTCGTCGGCACACTGGCCGGAGCTGCTCCCGCCCCGGGAGATGGGGCGGGAGGCGCGGTGGGGACCGCCCCGCTGTTGGGCGGCGAGACGAACAGTGGCGGAGAGCCGCTCGCCCTCGTACCGCCGGCTGCGGCGGTCTGGGCCGTGGAGATGGGGCTCGCTGACGATGCGCCGGTCTGGTCCATTTACGCCCTGGGCGAGAACGAGGCTCGATCGCTCTTCGGCGGCGACTCGGCGGGCATCCTGGTGCAGAGTCCCGAGGAGCAGGGTAAACGGCTCACCCGCGTGCGACTTTACCCCGGCGCCGGCAGCACCCGGTTCGCCCTGCGCCGTCTGCATCGGCCGGGACGCCTGGTCTTCCGGGGACAATACGAGTTTCGGCAGGCCCTGGCTGCGGTCGCGACCGGCACGGCGGGTGAGGTGTACGAGGTGGTGTCGGCACGCCACTCGCGACTGGGGGATCAGACGGCGCTGATGGACCTGGCGGGGAACACGACGTCGGCGCTCGTGCCTGGAGACACGCTGAGCCTCACCTATCAGAGGTCCCGGTCCGCGGCCGACGGTGCCCAGGACTGGTTCATGCTGATCGGTGAAGCGGGCTCGGTAGCCCCGGTCGCCGGGAACCGACGCGCGCTCACGCCCGAGGCGCCGACGCTGCCGGCCGAGTTCGCGCTGCAGGCGAACCAGCCCAATCCCTTCGCGCGGCTGACGACGCTTCGCTTTGCGCTGCCGAGGGGCGAGCACGTACAGCTCGAGGTATTCGATATCCTGGGCCGTCGCGTGCGCACCTTGGCCGAAGGCCCCTTCGCGGCCGGCGTGCACGCGATCCAGTGGGACGCCCGGGACGCCCATGGCGCTCTGCTGTCGGCCGGGGTTTACGTCACCCGCATCCACGCCGGTGCATTCCGGGCCCGGAGGACGATGGTGCTGCTTCCATAGTGTCGAGAATCCTGCAGTTTCCCGACAAGCCTCACGGCCGGCCGCACGCCGGCCGTGAGGCTTCGGGCACGTACCCCAGTGGAGAAACCGTCACCAAGGGTAGCGGGCCGCGTCGGGTCGCGCGGCCGAAGGCCGCAGCATGTCCGCCGTGACCGCTCCGCCGCTGCGTCCCGACTCGCGCCTCCAGTTCCTGTCCGGCGTGGGGCCTCAGCGTGCGCTCCTGTTCGAGAAGCTGGGGCTCAACACGGTCGAGCAGCTGCTCCGCCACTATCCGCGCGCCTATCTCGACGCCCGCACCTTCGTGAGCGTCAAGGACTTGAGGCCGGGCGAACTGCTCACGGTGGGCACGGTCCGGCACGCGGCGGCGCTGCGTACCCGCGGCGGCCGCACCGACTTCTCCGCCTCGATCGCCGACAGCACCGGGCAGGTGGCGTGTTACTTCTTCGGCCAGCCCTTCCTCGCCCGCACGCTCAAGTCCGGCACCCGAGTGGTGGTGAGCGGCGAGGTGGACGCCCTCGAGCGCCGCATGCTGAACCCGCTGTTCGAGGTGGTCGAGGGCGACCTCGAATCCCTCCTCCATGCGGGCCGGATGGTGCCGGTGCACGCGCTCACCCGCGGGCTCACCGCCCGCGGCATGCGCTCGGCGGTGCGCCGCGCGCTCGATCTGGTGGGGACGCGCGTGGTGGATCCCATCCCACCCGAGATCGTCGCATCACGGGAGATGGCGACGCTCGCCCAAGCGCTGGAGCACATCCACTTCCCGCCCGACGAGGCGGCGCGCGAGAGCGCCCGCACGCGGCTCGCGTTCGAGGAGCTGTTCCTGCTCCAGAGCGTGCTCGAGCTGCGCCGCCGGGTGCTGGCCGAGGAGGGGCGCGGGCTCATCACCGCCGGGCCCGGCAAGCTCGCCACGCGGGCCCTCGAAGCGCTGCCCTTCGACCTCACCGAGGAGCAACGCAACGCGCTCGCCGAGATCGTCGCCGACTTGAGGGCGCCGCGGCCCATGCACCGGCTCCTGATCGGCGAGGTGGGGAGCGGCAAGACCGTGGTCGCGCTTCTGGCGGCGCTCCACGTCATCGAGGCCGGCCACCAGGCGGCCTTCATGGCGCCGACCGAGATCCTGGCCCGCCAGCACGCCGCGACCCTCGAGCGCTTCGCCGCCCCCGCAGGCGTGGCGGTGGCGGCGCTGACCGGCGCCACACCGGCCCGCGAGCGTCGCGCGCTGATCGAGCGGCTCGCCACCGGCGAGCCCATGCTGGTGGCGGGCACGCACGCGCTCCTGGAAGCGCAGGTGACCTTACCCAGGCTCGGGCTCGCCGTGGTGGACGAGCAGCACCGCTTCGGCGTCGGCCAGCGCGCCTCGCTCGCCCAGAAGGGGCGGCTCCCCGACGTGCTGGTGCTCACCGCCACCCCCATCCCGCGCACGCTGGCGCTCGCCTCCTACGGCGACCTGGACGTGAGCACGCTGCGCTCGCGTCCGGCCGGCCGCGGGCGGCTGGTCACGCGCGTCACGGGCGAGGAGAAGTTCCCCCAGGTGCTCGAGTTCATGGCCAAGGAGCTGGCCGCCGGGCGGCAGGCATTCGTTGTGGTGCCGGTGATCGAGGAGGGTGGGCGGATCGAGGCGCGCGCGGCCGAGGCCGAGTTCGCCCGGCTCTGCGCCGACCCGATCCTGCATGCGTTCAAGCTCGGCCTCCTGCACGGTCGGCTCAAGGCCGACGCCAAGCAGGCGGTGATGGACGCCTTCGCCGCGGGCGAGGTGCAGGCCCTGGTCACCACCACGGTGGTCGAGGTCGGGGTGGATATCCCCAACGCCACGCTGATGGTGATCGAGAACGCCGATCGCTTCGGCCTCACCCAGCTCCACCAGCTCCGCGGCCGCGTCGGGCGCGGGACCCACCGCTCGGTGTGCGTGCTCATCCCGGGCGCGACCGTCACCGCGCGCGGGCTCGAGCGGCTGGCCGAGATGACACGCACCGATGACGGCTTCGCCCTCGCCGAGGCCGATCTCAGATTGCGCGGCCCGGGCGAGCTGTGGGGGACACGCCAGAGCGGGCTGCCGCGCTTGAAGCTCGCCGACCTGTTCCGGGACGAGGCGCTGCTCCTCGACGCCCGCGAGGCGGCGCGCGACCTGGTCGCGCGGGATGCGCGACTCTCCGACCCTTCGCACGCGCCGCTGCGCGAGGCGCTGATGACGGGCTACCGGGAGCCGATCGAGCTGGCGCTGGCCGGGTAGGGGGCGGGTCACCAGGGCGCGCACTGGGAAATTTCCGTTGCCCGGCATCCCCCGCGTTGCGCGATAATCATGGTTGCCGGGGCCCCGAACGCCCCCTCTGGAGCGCCATGACCGTCCATTGCCCTCACTGCCTGACCGGCTATCTGCTTCCCGAACACCTGCTGGGTGCCGGGGGCGCCCGCGTGCGCTGCCCCGGCTGTCAGGAGGTGTTCGTCGTGCTTCCCGAGGGCGAGCCCGTGGGTGAGCCAGGGGGCGCCGGGGTGGTGCTCCAGGAAGCCACGCCCGACACCGCATCTGGAGGCGGCACCCGGACGCCCGCGACCGGCGCGGAGCGCGGGGCCCGCCCCACGCCGGTGGCCGGTTCGCCAGCGGCGGCGACCGCTGCGTCATCCGCCTCACACGAGGTCGCTCGTGGGGACACCCCCGCGGCGGAGCCGGCGGTGGTCGCCGGCGCGGTCCTCGATGTCCTCGCCGACTTCCTCGGCGAGGCCCTGACGCGCTCGCGCGCGCGCGGCACGGTGCTCTCCGACCACGGGCCCTCGATCATCGCGGTATGGGAGGAGTACCGGCGCCGTGCGGGACCTGACGCGCCGTCGGCGATCTTTCGGGCCGCACTCAGGGATCGGTGCGGCCTCGACCTCTCGAGCGCGAACGGGTGCTAAGTTGGTTCCTGCGTTCGCGAGTCTGCGCCCCCCGTTCCTGCTATCCTGTGCCCATATGTCGAAGCGAACCGTGAGCGTGCGAGCCCGTGGCAGGATATGGACGCTGTCGAGAATCAAGATGTGCCGGGCGGAGGAAGCAGACTTCCGCTTCTGGTTCGAGGGGATGAGCCCGGAGCGGCGTGTCGAGGCGGTCGGCGAGGCGCTGGAAAGCTGCCTCAAGGCGCGAGGTGCCGGTGGCGTCCCGAGACTACGAAGAGTTCATCGCCGCGTTCAATGCCCGTGGGGTCCGATACCTGATCGTCGGCGCGCACGCGTTCGCGCTGCACGCTCAACCACGCGCGACCCGGGACCTCGACATCCTGATTGATCCAACCCCGGTGAATGCGCGGTTCGGATCCATGCCGGCCCACTACCTCGGCCTCGAGCAACTGCTGAGCACGAAAGCCGCGGCCCGGAGGCCCCAGGACCTGGCGGATCTGCGCGTCCTGGAGCGCGCTCGGGCCGCGCGCAAGCGTAGGGCCGCGCGCAATCTGCGGAAAAGGGTCGCGAAGCGACGCTGAGTCTGGGCGGTGGTTGCGTTCGCCGAGGGGGGGCACTCGATCACGCGATGCGTGGGTGGTCGGAGTCATCGGGACGATCGCCGCGTCGCTCGGCCCGCCGCCCCCCACAGCAGCGCCGTCATCCCCGCCGCGCCCACCAGCCCCGCGCACACCAGCAGCGCCAGGCGCGTGCCCTCGGAGCGCGTCAGGAACCCGGCCGTGGTCCCGCCGAGCAGGAACACGAGGCGCATCAGGAAGTCACGGGCGCTGAACACGCGGCCGCGCTGCCGCGCCTCGGTGCCCTCCTGCAGCAGCGTCTCCGAGAGCACGAAAGCTGGGGCGGCGGCGACGCCGATGAGCAGTCCGGCGACCGCAAACACCGCGAAGCGGCCGGAGAGCGCAAAGGTCACGAGTCCCACCGCCACGATAAGGAGCCCGCCGCCCAACAGCCACGGGCGGGGGAAACGGCGTCCGCCGGTGTTCACCCACCAGGTCCCGAGCGTGCTGCCGATCCCGAGCACGAGCAGCAGCATGCCCACGCGCTCGATCCCCGGCGATTGGGTCGCTCGCTGGATGTGGGGGTTGCCGGCCGCGTTCAGGAATCCGCCGCCCAACCACACCGCCGCCAGCGCCATCAGCGCTAGTCCTACCTGCGAGCTCGACCGGACCAGGTGCCAGCCCTCGCCGACCTCGCGCACATAGGCGCGCAACGAGATCTCCGGGCGCCTCTCATGGTGGTCGTGCGGCCGGTAGCGGACGAACCAGAGTGCGATCACCGAGACCAGGTAGGTCACGGCGTTGATGTAGATGACCGGCTCCCAGCCCCAGCGATCCACCATCCAGCCGCCGAGCGGGGCGCCGAGCGAGGTGGCGATCACCCCGGCGAGCGCCAGCAGCGCATTGGCGGCGAGGAGTTGGCCCGGCGACACGAGCTCGGGCGTGATGGCGCTCTTGGTCGGGGTGAAGAAGACGTTGCAGGTGAAGAGCAGGAACACCATGGCGTACACGCTCGCCATGCTGTGGTTCATGGCGTAGAGGACCGGCAGCAGCGCCACCAGTCCCGCGCGCAGCAGGTCCGAGACGATCAGCACACGCCGCAGGTTCCAGCGGTCCACCCACGCGCCGGTGAACGGGGCGAACAGCAGCACCGGCGCCGCCATGACGTTGGCGAGCACCGCGAGGAGCACCGGCGCGTCGCGATCGGCGAAGTGGTGGGTATGCTGGGCGACCAGCCCCAGCAGCGCCAGGTAGCTGAGCCGTTCGCCCAGGATCGAGATGAGCTGGCCCCACCAGAGCGCTGCGAAATCGCGCTGGCGCAGCAACGGGCGCGTCGCGTCGGCGTCGGGCATGGAGCGCGGGGAGGAGGCCGCGACCTCAACCGCGCGGGGCTTCCTCGCGCTCGAGGGCGCGGGCGATGGCCAGCGTGCGGTGGAGCGCCGTGGCGAGCGAGGCGAGGCCGATGAAGGCGACCGCGCCGAACAGGAGGCGCCCCGGTGGCCAGCCCGCGACCGACACCAGCAGCGGATCGAGGAGCGATGCGAGCGCCAGCAGCACCAGCCGCTCGGCGCGCTGCATGAGCCCGCCCTTGTAGGTCACGCCAAGCCCCTCGCCGCGCGCCCGTGCGTAGCTCACCAGCAGCGAGCCGCCGAGGGCGAGCACCGTCATGAGCACGCCCCACATCGAGGATCGGAACCACACCGCCAGCCCCATGAACGCGAACGTCTCGGCGAAGCGGTCGAGGGTGGAGTCGAGGAACGCGCCGGCTCTAGAGACCATCCCGCGCGCGCGCGCGATGCGGCCGTCGAAGATGTCGGCAGCGCCTCCGAGCAGCACCAGCCAGCCGCCGGCGGCGAAGTCGCCGAGCGCGTATGCGAGGCCCGCCGTCGCCCCGAACGCCACGCCGGTCCAATTGAATGCGACCGGAGGGATCCCGAGGGCGAGGAACAGGCGCTCGAGCGGGGTGATTGCCCACATGAGCCAGTCGCGCACCCAGTAGCCGAGCAGCACCGTCTGCGGCCGGCGCGCCACGTCGGGGTCGCGCGGGCGTCCGCGCGCGATCACGGCGTAGATCGGCATGGTCGCGAGCAGCAGCAGCGCGGCGGCGAGCCCCACGGTGCCCGAGTCGAACATCACGATGCCCGCCTGCCGCGCCGGCGCGTGATGAAGCGCACCGCCTTCGGCCACAGGAAGATGAGCGGCCAGCGCCGCTCGCGCTCGGTGAGCTCGAGCCGCACGCCGCTGCGCCGCTCGACCTTGCGCACGACGTAGTCGAGCCAGTCGTCGTAGAGTGCCACGTATTTGAGCCAGCGGAGCGTCGCGCGCATCTTGCTCCAGCCGAACCATGCACGGGCGAGTGCGCGTCCCACGACGCCCGGAGGGCGCGGGTCGCGGTAGCCGTCACCGATGCGCACCAGCGCGCCGCGCGCGGCCAGGTGCGCGAGCAGCGTCTCGAACATCGGCATCAGCGTGCCGCCCTGCGCGTCGAGCAATACGTCCACGTGTTGGGCGGCCTCGGGGCGAATCTCGCCCGCGTATGAGACCGCAAGCAGGGTGCGGCCGTAGGTCCGCGCGTCGAAGCGCGCCGGCAGGAACGGCCGCCCCCACGCAAACGTCTCCCGTCGCGTCGAGACGATCGCGTCCCCGACACGCCCGCGGACCGCCGCGTCACGCGCCCACACGAGATGGGTCTGCTGGAAGAGCCGCGCGCGCACGAAGTGATCGGCCGGCCGCGGCGAACAGGCCCGCATCAGGTCGCGCTCGCTCAGCACGCAGCACTTGGCGAGCCGCGCGCCACCGGCGTCGGGCGCCGTGACCGAGATCACGTTGGGAGGCAGGATGCGGTTGAGGAACGCGCCCCGCCCGGCCGGGAAGCCGCGCGGGAGGGTCGCGGCCAGCGCGCGGTAGGCCGGGCCGTAGTCGTCGACGATGACGAAGAAGTCCCAGGCGCTGTCCGGTCCGGTCTCCGCGCTCTGGGCGTGCGATCCGTAGTGCAGCAGCGCCAGCGTTGCCGGTCCGAATGCGCGGGCGAGGTAGTGAGCGAGGCGGATGGCGTCCGGAGCGACCGGCAGGTCGAGGCCGAGCCCCAGGGCCGCGCGCAACGCCGCGTCATCCGACCTGGGTTGCGTGGGGGGCATCGGAGACCGTTCGGGAGCCGAGCGCTTCACGCCCGCGCAGCCGCGCGAGTGTGGCGAGCATCTCGGCGCGCAGCGATTCGATGAACGCCTCGTGATCGCCGCGATCCGCCGGGATGGCGTAGGGGCCGAGGACCCGGACATCGACGCGTTGACCCGCCAGGCGGAACGCGATGTCGGAGATGCTGCGAAGGTGCCATGCCCCGTCGATGACGACGACGTAGACCGGGCGCTCCTGGGTGTGTCGGAAGACCAGCTTGAGGCCCTGGGCCATAAACGGCTGGATCTCGCCGTCGCGCGAACGGTGCCCCTCGGGGTAGATCAGCATCGTGCGCTCGCCGCGCGCCACCGCCTCGGCGGCCGCCACCATGGCCCCGTGCTCGGCGCGCGTGGCGCGCTCGCCCTGCTTGAGCGAGGGGAATCCCGCCAGGCGCGAGAGCCCGGAGATGCCGGGGAATCCCCGGGTGTACTTGGCGCGGATCGGGATGACCGGGTAGGGTCCCCGGAGCAGCGAGACGCCGATCGGGATGTCGAGCATGGACTGGTGGTTCATGACCATGATGAGACTCGAGTCGGGAAGTGAGCCCTCGACGTGGACCCGAAGGCCGCCGGGAACCCGCGCGAGACCGACGACCAGATGGGCCTGAAGGAGGAACCACCAGCGGAGTATCGTGTGGCGCCGCTTGGGGTTGAGCGCGCACAGGGGGCGGATGACCAGCCCCTGGACGGGCGGCATGACGACGACAAGATAGATGAAGTAGATTACGGTGAACAGAAGACTCTGAGTCGCACGAATCACGGATCCTCCCCAAGTCTGACGGTGAAAGCCGGAAGCCATGGTGGGGGAGTCAGGCAATCGGAGGTCGACCATGACGGTTAAGACTCGTACTCCTTCGCACGTCCAGGGCGATCCTTTCGACTACGACTACAGTAGCTTCTACTACTCGTCAAGCGACGACGTGTTCGCCATCCTCGAGCCGTACACCGAGTGGTACGACGACGCTCAGCTCCGGGGCTACTACCTCTACGGCCAACCCATGTCGTCGCGGCCGACGACGCGTGTCGAATTGCACGAGAAGCTGGAGCAGCGGCGGCTCAATCTCCTCAATCTTTCCTCGTACAACTACCTGGGCCTGTCCTATCGCCCCGAGGTCATCGAGGCGGCCAAGCGCGCTCTTGACCACTACGGGATGGGCGCCGCCGGCTCGCCGGTGCTGTCCGGGACCATGGACGTGCACCTCGATCTGGAGCGGGAACTCGCCCAGTTCAAGAACAAGCCCGCCTGCATGCTGTTCCCGACCGGCTACAGCACCAACATCGGGCTCATCCAGGGCATCATGCGCCCGGGCGACCTGATCGTCGCCGATCAGAACTCGCACGCCAGCATCGTGGATGGGGCGATCCTCTCCAAGGCCGACGTGCGCTTCTTCCGCCACAACCGGCCGGAGGACCTCGAGAAGAAGCTCAAGGGCGGCAGCGGCAGGAAGCTGGTGATCGTCGAGGGCGTCTACTCGATGGACGG
>CAYONG010000170.1:0-10770 GCA_964405235.1 uncultured bacterium
TACCATGGCGCGGTGGATGACAACGCGCACAAGCCGGAGCAGGTGACCCTCCGCTGGCTGAACGACGCCCTAGCGGCGACAACGGGAGGGCAGGCGGTGGCGGTGAAAGAGACCAAGTCGCTCGGCTGCAGCATCAAGTTCCGGGCGCGCGCGACGTCGTCGTAGCGCAACGGGAAAGCGGGACGCCGCGAGCCACGGGCTCGCGGGCGTCGGCCATTGCGCTGAAGCGGACCGCCGATCAGCGCGCCCGCACGAGCGTGCGCGACACCGCCGAACCTCCCGCCACCAGCCGAGCGAAGTACGTGCCGCTCGCCAGCATCACGCCTCCGTGGTCTCGGCCATCCCATTCCACAATGTGACCGCCCGCCCCCACTTGCCCGGCGGTCAGCGTGCGGACTTCGCGCCCGCCCAGGTCGTAGATGCGCAGCGAAACGGGCCCGGAGGCCGGCAACGTGTAGCTCAAGCGAAGCGTGCCGGAGCTGGGGTGGGTGGAGGCGAGCGCCAGGGCGAGGCCGTCCGGCGCCGGTCCGTCTCCGACCGCGACGATGTTCGCGAACGCGAGGAGTTTCAGATCGTCCACGGCGGCCTCCACCAGCGAGCCCGCCCCGGCGTCCTCGGCGATGAAGCGCAACCGGATCTGACTGGTCGGGACGACGACGTCGGCGATGCGGAACAGGAACCGCTGCCAGCTCGCGTTGCTCTGGGTCGTGCTTTCCACGCTCACCCAGTTGGTCCCGCCGTCGTTCGAGATGTCCACGCGCCAGAAGTCGAGCCCCGGGCTCCCACCCTGGTTGTTGGTGTACCACCGGTAGTAGCTGATGACGGGGTCGATCAACCCCCCGGCGGTGGCATCGAGGAGCGCGCTGGCGAGGGTGGTCTTGCCCCCATCCACGTCGTTGGTCCCGGCCCCGGCGCCGACGGTGGCGTTGCCCGTGACCCAGCACAGGAGTCCGGCAAGCGTGTGATCGTCCTCGGGCTGTACGTCGATGCCCGCGGTCACCTGGGTGCCGACCGGATCAGCCCGCAGCCACAGGCCGGTGGTGGCGTTGTCTCCGACCGCGCCCACCGTCCATCCCGGATCGGTCTCCATGTCGAGGTTGGCCAGCGTCGTGGCCGGACCGGCGAGGAAGCGATTCACCCCGGCGGTGGGCGCGAAAGCGGGTTCGGTCGTGGCCTCGCCGTAGGTGTCGATCGCGCTCAGGTAATAGCTCACCACCGCACCGCTGGCGCCGGGAATGGAGGCGGTATGCTCGTTCGGATTGCCTGTCGGCGTCATGCCCGCGCTCTGGTAGGCGCCGTTATTGATCCGGTAGTAGAGCGTGGGCGCCCCGGCGAGCCCGCCGAAGGGACCGTTGTAAGTCACCGTGGCCGGCACCGGGTAGGGTCCGGCACCCGGCTGGTCCGCGAGCGGGGCGTGGACGATGTCAATGAAGAAGCCGGTGCCGATGCCGTGGGCGTTGAAGGCGGCGATGATGGCCGCGCCGTTCGGCGTGCCGTTCCCCAGGTTCGCGTCGTCGTCGTCCGCCACCAGCGTCTCGACGAAGTACTCGCTCATCGCGATCCCGTCGTCGAGATCGTCGGGGACTCCGTACTTGGCGAAGTGGGAGAGCTGCTCCGCGACCGCGAGCCCCGCGGACTGGCGCAGGTCCCAGAACGCGCCGCCGAGGATGAGGCCGGTGGTGTGGACGCTCCCACTCGCGTCCTGTGGCCAGCGTCGAGTGTTGTCGATGGTGCGCAGGATGGTCCCGACTCCGAAGAATCCCTTGCCGACGTTTGGATCGTCCTGCATGAGGCATGCGAGCACGTCCGCCATGCCCTCGTGCAGGGCGCCGTTGTTCATCCCCGACGGCTGCCCGGCGAGATAATAGATGTGCTCGTTCACACCGTGCCCGTACTCGTGGTAGACGACATCGGGCATGGTGGCGGTGTTCGGGCATCCGCCGCCGGCGGCGTAGAAGTTGACCGAGCCGTCGGACGGGCTGTAGAACGCATTGCACGTGCTGTTGATATTCACCTTGCACGCCGCGACGTAGTCCAGGTTGGTGGCGCCGGGGTCGAGCGCCCGGACGTAGTCGTGGACGACGTTGACGTGGTAGAAGCCGTCGCGCTCGGCGTCGTGCGAGTTGCCGGAGTTGAAGGCGATGTTCACGGTCGCGGGGTCGGTGGCCGGAGCAGAGAACGACGCGTCCGGCACGGCGTCCTGGCGGTTGACGTCAACGAACGGTCCGCGCAGCTGGGCGCTGACCGTGACCGCGCCGCCGGCCACTACGCTGTAGGTGCCGGCCGGGCCGGTCGTGGCCGGGGTCGGGCCGACGTTTACGGTCAGGTTGGGGAGCGTCTGCACCACGACCAGATCGGTGGGGAGCAAGGGATGCACCGTGCCCGTGACCGTGCCGTCGATCGAGTTGCGGATCCGGTTCCGGCGCCACAGCACCTCGCCGCTCGCCGCATCGACCAGCGTGCGCCACTCCCCGGGCGGATCGATCGTCACCACGAGCGCCTCGGTCACCACGCGATAGGTGAGGCCCTGCTCCCCCGCGACCGGCAGGAGCGCGACGGATTCGCCGCCCTCGATGCGGTCGCGCACCGGATCGAATCGGAGCCCGACCCGGGCCGCCTCGCGGGCGACCGCTGCGGGCAACCGGGGGATGGTGGGGATCTCCAAGTCGCTCACCCGATGGGCGTCGGCGCCGAAGACGAACAGATTTCCGTTCGCGCCCACCCGGAACTCCCAGTCGCTGAACAGCACCGGCATGCCGCGCACCAGCTGGTGGAAGCTCACGTACCAGGTCCCGCGGACATTCTGGACACGCGCGGTCTCCAGCGTCGGCGTTCCGAACAGGGCGGGGTTGCCGGCGATGAAGGCGCGCACGGCGGCCTCCACGGCGTCCGCTCCGTCCGCGAAGCCCGGGAGCGGGATCGCAGGCCCGAACGCCCGATGGGGGCTCCCGGTGCGCACATTCCAGAGCGCCGTCCACGCCCCGTGCCTGGCGGTGAACTCACGCCAGGGAGCACCCCGCTGAAAGTTCGCGCTGTGTTCGGCATCCGCGAGCGAGACCGCACCCGCGCCCGGGACGGAAATGTCCGCGTCCGTCAGCACCTCGGGCGCCCGCACGGCAGCCACCGGCGCCGCAACCAGTGCGAGGACGGTGGCGATCAGCAGCGCGATTCGTGGCGGGGCGCCGCGAAACGAGCGGGTGTGGGTCACAAGGGGTCGAGGATCGGCGGGGCGCGTTCCCTGGCTGCGGAGGATCATTCAGTCTCCCTTGAAACCGGGCGGGGCCCGGGGTGGGTCATAGAAATTGGAGCGGCGGGGGCCATCTCCGCCACGCGCGCGGTGGTGGCGCACGACGGCCGGACGGGCTTGGCGAGGCGGAAGCATGACACAGCAGGCGCGACGGGCTCAATGGGATGCGCGGCCGAGGTCGGGCCGGCCGGGAGCCCGGGATCTGAAACCCAGCGGCAGGGTGGGGCGTAGATGGGAGCGTCGGGGTCGAGCCCCACGGGCGGCAGCGGCACTCCTCGGGAGGTGGCGATGGAAGCTCGGATGGTGACCCGCCGTTCGCGCCGATTCTGGCTCTGGTGGGGGCTCGGCGTGCTGGTCGTGGCGGGCGTGATCACCGGCGTCCTTGTGGTCCGCAACGCGCGCGGCAACGGCAAGAAGAAGGATGACAAGGCCGGTCCCTCGGCGGCGCCGGTCGAGCTGAGCGTGGTCGAACGGGGCAGGATCTCGACCTGGCTCCAGACCACCACCACGCTCGAGGCGCAGAACTCCGCCGTGCTGGTGGCGCGCGGGCAGGGCGAGGTCGTGGACGTGCCGGCCGAGGAGGGCCAGTGGGTGGAGAAGGGGGCCACCCTCGCGCGTCTCGACGACACCGATGCCCGCCTGGCCCTGGAGCGCGCCGATCTGGCGGCGCAGGGCGCCCGGCGCGACTCCGAACGGGGACGCCAACTCGGCCAGCAGGGCTTCCTCAGCACCAAGGACCTGGACGACCTCGATCTCAAGCTCCGGAGCGCCGACGTCGAGCTGGCGCAGCGCCGGCACGATCTCGAGGAGATGCGGGTCGTCGCCCCGTTCTCGGGGCGGGTCACCGACCGGATGATCCAGCTCGGGGAAACCGTCATGCCGGGCCGTGATTGCTTTCGCCTGGTGGATGTGAACCCGATGCTGGCGCGAGTCTACTTCCCCGAGCGCGAGCTGCCCCGGGTGCGGGTCGGCCAGACGGCGCACCTCGAGGTGGACGCGCATCCCGGCCGGGAGTTCCCGGCCCGCATCACGCTGGTCAACCCGGTGGTGGACCGCAGCAACGGCACCTTTAAGGTGACGCTCGAAGTGCGCGACCGGGACGGCCTGCTGCGCCCGGGCAGCTTCGCGCGCGCCCGGATCCGCACCGGGGAGTTCGACGACGCCCTGCTCATCCCGCGCCGCGCCGCCGTCAACGAGGATGGAGAAGACTTCGTTTTCGTCGCCCGGGGCGACACCGTGGCCCGCGTCCCGATCCGCATCGGCGCGATCTCGGGGGATACCTCCCAGATCCTGGCCGGGGTCAGCCGCGGCGACAGCATCGTCACGGTCGGCCAGGGTGGGCTCAAGCAGGGTTCGCGGATCAAGCCGGTCCGCCTGTAGACATGCGCCTGATCGACGGCTCGATCCAGCGTCCGGTCACCGTCTTCATGACCACGCTCGGCGTGGTCCTGTTCGGGCTGGTCGCCGCCACAAGGCTGGACGTGGACCTGCTCCCCGACATCTCCTACCCGTCACTCACGGTGCGCACCGATCTGCCCGATGCCGCCCCGGGCGACGTCGAGCAATTCGTGACCCGCCCGGTCGAGGAGGGGGTGGGCGTGGTGCCCGGCCTCGTGCGCCTCCACTCGATCTCTCGCCCCGGGCAGTCCGAGGTTACGCTCGAGTTCGGCTCGGGGACGCGGATGGACCTGGCCTCGCTCTCGGTGCGCGAGAAGCTGGACCTGGTCGCACTCCCGCGCGAAGCCAGGCGTCCGGCGGTGCTCCGCTTCGACCCTTCGCTCGACCCGATCATGCGCCTCAGGCTCTCGGGCGGCGGCAACCTGCAGCGCCTGCGCCGCATCGCCGAGCACACGGTGAAGAGCGACCTCGAGGGCGCGCCCGGTGTGGCGGCGGTCAAGGTGGTGGGTGGGGAAGAGCAGGAGATCGGGGTCGAGGTGGACGCGGGCCGGCTCTCGGCAGTCGGTCTGACGCTCACTGACGTGTCGCGGCGCCTGGCGGAGGAGAACATCAACCTCGCCGGCGGCTCGCTCACCGAGGGGCAGTCCGAGTACCTCATCCGCGCCACCAACCAGTTCGTGGACCCGGCCGAGATCGGCCGCGTCATCCTTGCCGCGCGGCCCGATGGTGTCGTCCGCCTCTCCGACGTGGCAGTGGTCGGGCGCGTGGCCAAGGACCGCGAGGTGGTGGCGCGGCTCGACGGCGCCGAGGCGGTCGAGGTGTCGGTCTACAAGGAGGGCGACGCCAACACCGTCTCGGTGGCCCGCGCGGTCAAGCGCCGCGTGGACCGGCTGGCGCTCCCCGCTCCGCTCAAGCTGACGACGGTGGCCGATCAGTCGCGCTTCATCGAGAGCGCGATCAACGAGGTCACCGACGCGGCCTGGCAGGGCGGGCTGCTCGCGGTCCTCGTCCTGTTCGCGTTCCTGCGCCAGCTCGGCACCACCCTGATCGTCGCGCTCGGCATCCCGGTCTCGGTGTTCGCGAGCTTCATCATCATGTACCGGCTTGGGCTTTCGCTCAATCTCATGTCGCTCGGAGGCCTCGCGCTCGCGATCGGCATGATGGTGGACGGCTCGATCGTGGTGCTCGAGAGCATCTTCCGCAAGCGCGAAGAGGGTCTCGATGCGCAGGCGGCGGCGAGCCAGGGGACCCGAACCGTGGCGATGGCGGTGACCGCCTCCACCCTCACCTCGATCGCGGTGTTCTTCCCGTTGGTGTTCGTCGAGGGACTCGCGGGGCAGCTCTTCCGCGATCAGGCGTGGACCATCACGCTGTCCCAGCTCGCCTCGCTCGCGGTCTCGGTGACGCTGGTGCCGATGCTCGCGGCGATCGTCGGCCGCGCGCCCCAGGTCGCCGCGATCGCGATTGCGGCCGGAACGCCGTCCCGCTGGAGGGCATTCATGAGCCGGCTGACATTCGTCGTGATCGTGCTCCCGCTTCTCGCGACCCGTGGCCTCGGCGCCGCCGGGCGCTGGCTCAAACCGTGGGTGGACCGGCTTCTCATCCCCTTCGACGCCGGCTACGCCGCCTTGGCTGAGATCTATCCGCGCTGGTTGCGGGCGGCGCTCGCGCGCCGCGGCCTCGTGCTGGCGGGGTCCACGGTCGGTTTCGCCGCCACGCTGGCCATCGGGGCGCTGCTGCCGCGCAATCTCATCCCGCCCTTCAGCCAGGGGGAGTTCCACTTCAACGTGCGGCTGCCCGAGGGCAGCGCGCTGCACGTCACCGACGCCACGCTCGAGCGCATCGCGAAGGCCGTCGAGGGGGACCCCCGCGTCCGCTTCGTCTACACCAGCGCCGGCCAGACCGATCTCTCGGCGTTCGCAGGCTCTGCGCGCGAGGCGAATCGAGGGCAGATCGCGGTCAAGCTCAAGCGCGCGACCGACCGCAGGGCGGAGGAGGCGGTGGCGGGGCGTCTGCGCGAGGTCATGGACGGCGTCCCCGGTCTCACCTATGACTTCGAGCGGCCCTCGCTGCTCAGCTTCAAGAGCCCGGTCGAGGTCGAGATCTACGCCTACGACCTCGACACACTGCGCACGCTGTCGCAGGCGGTGGCCGCCCGGCTCGCGGACGTGTGCGGGGTCGAGGATCTGGAATCGTCCATGCGGCTCGGCGACCCCGAGGTGCGGATCACCTTCGACCGCGACCGGCTCGCGGCCATGGATCTGGATCCGGCGAGCGCCTCCCGCCTGGTGCGGAACGCCGTCCAGGGCGACGCGGCCACCCAGTTCAGCGACCTCGATCGCAAGCTCGACGTGCGGGTCAGGGCGAGCGAGGGCGAGCGCTCCGTGGTCGCCGAGCTGGCAAACCTCGAGGTCGGACGCAGCCGCGGCCGACCGGTGCCGCTGGGAGCCGTCGCGGCCGTCTCGGTGGCGCGCGGGCCCGCCGAGATCCGCCGCATCTCCCAGCAGCGGGCCGCGGTGGTCTCGGCGAATCTGGAGGGTCGGGATCTCGCCTCGGCCTCGCGCGACATCCAGGCCTCGCTCGACGGGCTCCGGGTGCCGCCGAGCGCCCGGGTGACCCTGGCGGGCCAGAACAGCGAGCTCGCGCAGTCGTTCGGCTCGCTGCGATTCGCGCTGCTGCTGGCGGTGTTCCTCGTCTACCTCGTCATGGCGAGTCAGTTCGAGTCGCTGCTCCATCCGTTCGTCATCATGTTCACGCTCCCGATGGCGATCGTCGGCGTGGTGCTCACCCTGCTCGTTACCGGCACATCGGTGAACGTGATGGTGCTGATCGGCTGTGTCGTGCTGGCGGGGATCGTGGTGAATAACGGAATCGTGCTCATCGACTACACCAAGCAGCTCCGCGCCCGCGGCGTGGCCAAGGTCGAGGCGCTGGTCGAGGCCGGGACGGTGCGCCTGCGGCCCATTCTCATGACTACGCTGACGACCGTGCTCGGGCTGCTGCCGATGGCGATCGGGCTCGGCGAGGGGGCCGAGGTGCGCGCGCCGCTGGCGCTGACCTTGATCGGCGGGCTCACCACCGGGACCCTGCTCACGCTGATCGTCCTTCCGGTCGTCTACGCGACGCTCGATCGCAAGCCCTAGCTGCACGCCGTGAACCTTCCGCGCTGGAGCCTCCGCAATCCGGTCACCACCAGCATGCTGCTGGTCTCGGTGCTGGCGCTAGGGGCGATCGCGGCCCCCAGGCTGCCGCTCGCGTTCCTGCCCGAGGTGAGCTTCCCCAGCCTCGAGATCACCATCCCCTATCCCAACGCGCTTCCCGCCCAGGTCGAGGAGGAGATCACGCGGCCGGCCGAAGAGGCGCTCGCCACGCTATCGAGGGTGCGGCGCATCTCTTCGTGGTCTTCACCCAATGCCGCCAACATCTCGATCGAGTTCGACTGGGGCGAGGATATCGCGCCGCTGCGGGTCGAGGCGCGCGAAAAGCTCGAGCGCATCCGCGACCGTCTCCCGGTGGACGTGGATCAGATCCAGGTCAACTCGTTCCGGTCCTCCGACATCCCGGTGCTGGAGTGCCGAATCGCCGCCGACCGCGATCTCTCGCGCGACTACGATCTGCTCGATCGCCACGTCGCGGACCCGCTGCGGCGGGTGCCGGGGGTCGCCAAGGTCGAGCTCTACGGTGTCGAGCCGCCGCAGGTGCGCATCGACTTCTCGCTGGCGGCGCTCCAGCGGCACGGCCTCGACGCCGAGCGCATCCTCACCCGGCTCGACGCCTCGAGCCGCAGCCTCAACGCCGGCCTGCTGCGGCGCGGCGACGAGGCCTGGCCGCTGCGGGTGGTCAACCAGTTCGCGAGCCTCGAGGAGTTCCAGGCATTCCCGGTGAACGACCGGGGATTGAAGCTCGCCGACATCGCCCGCGTCGCGCTCACCGAGCCCGACCTCGATTACGGACGGCACCTGGACCAGGCACGCGCCATCGGCCTCAACGTCATCAAGGAATCGGGCGCCAACACGGTCGCGGTGGCCGAGCGGGCGAACCGCGCGCTCGAGGAGATCGGCAGGGATCCGCTGCTGGCGGGCATCCAGGTGCTGACGTTCACCGACCAGGGCCAGGAGATCCGCAACTCGCTCGAAGGGCTGATGCACGCCGGGATTATCGGGGCGCTGCTCGCAACCGGTGTTCTGTTCTTCTTCCTGCGCAACGCGGTCACCACCACGGTGGTGGCGATGGCGATCCCGTTCTCGCTGCTGGCGGCCTCGGCACTGCTCTTCTTCACCGGCAGGACGCTCAACATCCTGTCGATGATGGGCCTGATGTTGGCGGTCGGGATGCTGGTGGACAACGCGGTCGTGGTGCTTGAGAGCATCCATCGCCACCGCGAGAAGGGGCTCTCCAGCCTGCGTGCGACGCTGGTCGGGAGCCGCGAGGTGCTGCCGGCGGTGTTCGCCTCGACCGCGACCTCGATCATCGTCTTCCTGCCCCTGGTGCTGGGCGGGCGCACCGAAATCACCACCTGGATCGGCGAGGTGGGTCGCACCATCATCTTCACCCTGGTGTGTTCGCTGTTCCTCTCGCTCACCGCCATCCCGCTGGCGCTGGGGCGCCTGCTCCACGCCCGCGTCGGGCGGCAATCGGGGGTGCTCGAGCGGATCGCGACATTCCACCAGCGCGTGTTGCATTGGACCCTGGCGCACCGACCTGCGACCGCCGGCATCGCGGCCGGGGTGTTCGTGACCTCCATCCTCGCCTTCATGCCGGTCGACAAGAGCGCCTTCACCGCCTCCAAGGTCGAGGGCGTCGGTATGGAGTACGAGTTCTCCGAGAACCTGAACCACCGCGAGGTCGAGAAGTACGTCACGCGGATCGAGACGTGGCTGCAGGCGCGCAAGGACTCGCTCCACATCAAGTCCACCTACTCCTACTTCACCAGCAACCGGGCCTTCACCCGCGCCTACCTCGCCAGTGGCCACCAGCATGACGAGGGGGCCGAGCGACTTCGCAAGGCGCTGCGGGCGCGGTTGCCCGAGCTGCCGGGCCTGAAGCTCAGGCTGCGCGGTCGTGACGAGGACTCGGGTCCCTCGCGCATCACCGTGCGCCTGTTCGGGGACCCCGGCCCAAGGCTCGACGGGCTGGCCGAGGATGTGCAGCGGCGGCTCGCGCGCGTGCCGGGACTGAACGACGTGGTCGTGGGTGGGGAGCGTGGGCGGCAGGAGGTCGAGGTGGTGGTGGACCGGGACCGGGCCTTCGGTTACGGCCTCACCACCGCCCGGGTCGGTGGCGCGGTCGCCCAGTTCTTCCGCGGTCGTGCACTGGCGCGCTTCCGCGGACCCGACGGCGAGGTGCAGGTGCAGGCGCGGCTGGCCGAGGCCGACCGCTCGAGTCTGGCGCAGCTCGACCAGTTCCCGCTGGTGGTCGCAGGGCAGGGCTCGGTCCCGCTCGGCTCGGTGGCGGATTTCCGAACGGTGCGGACCCCGGCGAGCGTCGAGCGTCAGCAGCGGCGCTCGATCCTCGCCGTGCGCGGCAACTGCGACTCCAAGAAGGCGGGCGAGATCCGCAAGACGGTGGAACGCGAGATGAACGGCATGAGCTACCCGGTCGGCTACTCGTGGTCGTTCGGCTCGGGGTTCGAGGAGTCCGACCAGACCCAGCAGGAGATGCTGCTCAATCTGGTGCTGGCGCTGCTGCTGGTCTACCTGGTGATGGCGGCGTTGTTCGAATCGCTGCTCCACCCGTTCGCCATCATGCTGGCGCTCCCGTTCGCCTTCGTCGGCATCGCCTGGATCTGCCTGCTCACCGGCTCGCCGTTCAACCTGATGGCCCAGATCGGCCTCTTGATCCTGATCGGGATCGTGGTGAACAACGGGATCGTGCTCGTCTACCACATCCATCAGCTGCGCGAACGCGGCGTCGGGCGCACCCGGGCCATAGAGGAAGCCTCGCGCGACCGGCTGCGGCCGATCCTCATGACCACGCTGTGCACCATCCTCGGTCTGCTGCCGCTCGCGTTTGGCGGCAACTCGGTCGGCGACGTGCTCTACTACCCGCTCGCCCGCACGGTGATCGGCGGGCTCGCCGCCTCGACCGCGCTGACGCTGGTGCTGGTGCCCTGCCTCTACACCCTG
>CAYONG010000171.1:0-29036 GCA_964405235.1 uncultured bacterium
GGACAAGATCGACGTCTACTACTCGATCGGCCACTTGATGGCCTCCGAGGGCGACACCCGGCACCCGACCGGCGACTACGTGGTCGCGCTCGACAAGCTCTCGAAGGACCGCTACCTGAACGTGGGCCCGACCCATCCCGAGGCGGCGCAGCTCATCGACCTGCGCGGACCCAAGATGGAGCTGCTCTACGACTTCCCGACCTACCTCGAGCCCCACTACGCGCAGATGATCAAGGCCGAGAAGCTCAAGCCCATCACGGTCTATCCGCTGGCCGAGAACAACAAGCCTGGAGCCATCAAGACCGCCGAGGAAGCGCGCATCGAGCGAAAGGGGAATCGGGTGGATGTGTACGGGCTGGTCATCCGCACCCACTTCACGCCCGACATCGTCCGTGTGAACGAGGGCGACGACGTCTACTTCCACTGGACCAACCTCGAGCAGGACGACGACATCGCCCACGGCTTCGGCATCCTGTGGTCGAACTGCAACATGCAGGTCGAGCCGGGCGAGACCAAGACCATGCGCTGGAAGGCCACCAAGGCCGGCATCACCCCGTTCTACTGCTCGAACTTCTGCAGCGCGCTGCACCAGGAGATGCAGGGCTACATCGAGGTGAGCCCGCGCGGCACGCCGGTGGCGACCGTGCAGCGGCCCGAGCCGGAGAAGACCGCCGAGGTCGCGGCCCTGCTCAGGACGGAGTAATCTCGCGACGTCATCCGGGAACCGGCCGGCCGGGAGACACCCGGCCGGCCGGCCCGTTGGAAGGAGACTCTCGTTGCACTACCTGACCGATCGCTTCGGCGTCACGGAGCGCCGGATGATCTGGCTGGCCGCCCTGGTACTGCTGCCGGTGTTCTTCCTCCCGGTGCTGCCGATCTGGACGATGAAACTCTGGGCGCCGCAGTACCGCGAGGGGCTCACGCTCACCATCTACACCAACACCATTAAGGGCGATCTGCAGAACATCAACATCCTCAACCACTACGTCGGGATGCACGCCATCACGCCCGATGACTTCAAGGAGTTCCGCTACCTGCCGCAGGCCCTCACCTTCTTCGGTCTGATGGCGCTGATCGCGGGGCTCGTCAACCGCCGCTGGGTGGCCTTCCTCGGCTGGCTGGCCTTCACCGGATTCGCCGTCTACATGTTCTCGGACTACGCGAAGTGGCTTTGGAGCTACGGCCACGACCTCAACCCACGCGCTGCGATCAAGCTGCCCCAGTTCACCCCGCCGCTGATCGGCTACAGTCGGATGGCCAACTTCAAGGTGTTGAGCATGCCGGGCGCGGGCACCGTGCTGCTGGGGCTCGCCTGGCTCCTGGGGCCGCTCGCGATCGTGCTCGAGATGCGCGCCGCGAGCCGCGCCGGTCCCCGCCGCCGCGTGGCTTGAGGCGATGCGGGTCCTCGCCCTCGCGTCGCTCGCGGGACTGATCGCCACCGCTTCTCCTGCAGCCGGCGGGAGGCTGCATGCGCCCGCCTCCCCGGGCGCCGCCGCGCGCGCCCTGGCCGCCGCCCAGCCCGGCGACACGGTGGTGCTCGGTCGCGGCGTGCACGCCGGGCCCTTGCGCGTGGAACGGCCGATCACGCTGCGCGGGGAACCCGGTGCGGTGGTGGACGGCGGCGGACGCCTCACCGTGCTCGACGTGACCTCCGGCGGGGTCACGGTCGAGGACCTGGCGCTGCGCGGCAGCGGTTCGCGCATCCTCACCGTCGACTGCGGCATCCACGTACGGCAGGCCGCGCGGGTCGTCCTGCGCCGCGTGCGGCTCTCCGACGTGCTCTACGGCGTCTACGCCGAGCGGGCGCACGACATGGTGATCGAGGACTGTTCGTTCACCGGGCGCGTGCGGCCGGGCGACGAGAACGGGGCCGGCAACGGCATCCATCTCTGGAACAGCCACGGGGCGACGGCGCGTCGTGACACCTGCCGGCGCTTCCTCGACGGCATCTACCTCTCGTTCGCCAACCGGACCCACGTCGAAGCGAGCGTGCTCGAGGACGCGGGGCGCTATGGCCTGCACACGATGTACTGCCAGGACGGCCGGGTCATCGCCAGCCGCTTTCGCCGCAACGTCGCCGGCTGCGCCATCATGTTCTCGAACAACCTGCACCTCGAGCGCAACGAGTTCGCCCACAACCGCGGCTCCCGCACTTATGGCGTCCTGCTGCGCGATTGCTCGGCCGGCACGTTCACCGCGAACCGGCTGGTCGACAACACCATCGCCATGTTCATGGACAACTCGAACCGCAACAGGATCAGCGACAACCTGGTGCAGGACAACGGCTGGGGCGTGCTGCTGTTCTCCTCGTGCGCGAAGAACACATTCGCCGGCAACGCGTTCATCAACAATGATTATCCGGTGGCCCTCGACATGCGGCGCAGCGACAACCGCTTCGACGATGGGCGCCGGGGCAACTACTGGAGCGAGAGCGCGCCCTACGACCTGGATGGTGACGGCGTGAGCGACGTGCCCTACTCGCCGGTGAGCGCGTTCGCGTTCGTCTCGAAGCAGTATCCCGATCTGGCGATCCTCGCCCGCAGCCCGGCGGTCGCCGCGCTCGCGGTCGCCGAGCGCGTCATCCCGGCCCTGCGGCCCAGCGAGGTGGTCGACCACTTTCCGATGGTGAACCCACCGGCGCTGGGCGGGCTCGCGGCAACCTCCGGGGCGACCGACCGGGCGCTTCCCGCGCGGGGCGCGGCGCTCGGCTTTGGGGTGCTGGCCGCGGCGGGGCTGGCCGGGCTATTCGGAGCAACGCTCGACAAATTCGCTGCGCGTCGGAGGGCGGCATGATCCGGGCCGAAGACCTCGCCAAGCGCTACGGGGCCGTGGTCGCGGTGGACGGCCTGTCGTTCCAGGTCGAACCGGGCGAGACGTTCGCGCTCATCGGCCCCAACGGCGCAGGCAAGACCACGACGCTCAAGATGCTGCTGGGCCTGGCGCGGCCGGACCGCGGGCGCATCCGGCTCGGGCGCCAGGCGCTGGCACCCGACGATCCGCGCGCCCGCCACGACGTGGGCTACGTGCCGCAGCGCGTCGAGTTCCCGCACGCGCGCACCGTGGCCGAAGTGCTCGGCTTTTTCGCGGCGCTGCGGGATCTGCCGCGCGAGTCGATCACGCGGGCCATCGAGCGCGTGGGCCTCTCCTCGCACGCCGCGCGGCGGGCGAGCGAGCTCTCGGGCGGTTACCTGCAGCGGCTCTCGCTCGGCCAGGCGCTGCTCGGCGACCCGGCGCTGCTGGTGCTGGACGAGCCCACCGCCAGCCTCGACCCCGAGGCGACCTGGGAGTTCCGCACGCTGGTCGAGCAGCTCCAGCGCGAGGGCAAGACCATCCTGCTCTGCTCGCACCTGTTGAGCGAGGTCGAGCGCGTGGCGGACCGGGTGCTGATCCTGGTCGAAGGCCGCTGCGGCGCCCTCGAGCGGCTGGACGACCTGCGCGCCCGCCAGGCGGGCGCCACCCGCCTCGAGATCGAGCTGAGCGAGCCCTCTGCCCGGGCGGCCGAGGTGGTCGCGCGGCTCGGACTCGCCTTCGAAGTGGCCGGTGATCGCACCCTCACGGTCGAGGCGCTCGATGGGCGCGCGCTCGAGGTGCTCGAGGCGATGCGCGTGGCCGGCGTGCCGATCCATTCCTTCGAGCTGCAACGGCCCACCCTCGAGGAAATCTTCCTCAAGGTGGTGCGTGGAGGTCCGCATGCGACGTCATGAGCGGCGCGCGCGCCGCGGCGCGTCGCCGCTGATCGCGGCGCTCCTGCTGGGCATGGGCTGCGCCACGTCGGGCGGCCCGCCGTCGATCGCGATCGGCACACCGTGCGCCGCCTGCGGCATGGAGGTGCAGGACCTGCGCTTCGCCTGCGAGCGCAAAGCCGGCGGCGCCTGGCGCGTCTACGACGCCATCGAGTGCCTGGTGCGTGATGCCGGCGACACCGCCTCGCCGCCGCCCGGTACTGGCGACGCGTGGCTGGCCGACTACGACACGCAGATGCTGCACACCGCCGATTCCGTTTGGGTGGTGCGGGGCGCCTTCCCCTCGCCCATGGGTGGCGGCCTCGCCGCCTTCCGCGACCGTGCGGCGGCCGACAGCGTCGCCGTCATGACCACCGGCCGCGTGGATCGGCTGGCGACGTTCATGGCCGATAGCGCCGGAAGCACGCGATGAAGCGCCAGTATCTGCTGCTCGGCGCGACGGTCGTGGTGCTCGCCATGGCGCTCACCGTGCTCGGGCGCCCGCGCCCCGCCGAAGCGCCACGCCCCGTCGCGATCGAGGCGCCGGCGGTCGAGCTGATGATCGCGATCAAGGGCGGCAAGGTCTCGCCCGCCACGGCCTCGGTCCCCAAGGGCACGCGCGTGCGGCTGCGCGTCGAGCACCTGGGCATCGCGACCGCGCGGCTCTCGCTCGCGGGTTACGAGGATCGCCTGGACATTCCTCCGCTCACCCCCGGCACGATCTGGACCGCCGAGTTCCTCGCCGACCGGCCGGGCGAGGATTTCGCCTGGCTGCTCGACGGCCAGCCGGCGGGCCGGCTCACGGTCACAGGCTCCCACCTGGTCGAGGGACACCGATGAGCGCGCGACAGACGTCGTGGCGGCGCGTCGGCGTTGTGGCGCGCGAGGAGTATCGGCGCGCGCTCGAGACCCGCTGGCTGTTCGGGTTCACCGCGCTGTTCGCGCTGCTGGTGCTGGGACTCTCGTACTTCGGCCTGGCGCAGAGCCGCGAGGTCGGCTTCCAAGGGTTCGCGCGCGTCACCCTGAGCCTGATGAACCTGGTGCTCATCATCGTGCCGCTCACCGGGCTCATGCTGGGCGTCACCAGCATCGCCGGCGGGGGCGAGAGCCTGTCGCTGCTGCTGGCGCAGCCGGTCTCGCGCGGCGAGGTGCTGGCCGGCAAGTTCCTGGGGCTGGCGGCGGCGCTGGGCGTCGCGCAGGCGCTCGGCTTCGGCGGCGGCGGCGTGGTGGTGGCGCTCAACGGCGGCGTGCAGCAGGTGCCCGGGTTCCTCGTGCTCACCGTGCTCTCGCTGGTGCTGGGCTGGGTCACGCTCGCGGCCGCCATCTGCATCGCCGCGCTCTGGCCCGACCGGCTGCGCGCCATGTCGGTCGCGCTCATGCTCTGGCTGCTGATGGTGATCGCCTACGATCTGGTGGTGCTGGGCGCCACCACGCTGCTCTCGGGGCTGCCGCTCCAGAGCGTACTCTTCCCCGCGTTGATCGTGAACCCGGTGGACCTGGTGCGCGTGCTCACCACGCTCGCCGTGGGCTCGGGCGCGCTGTTCGGCCCCACGTCGGCGGTGCTGATGCGCATGTTCGGCACCACCGCCGGCGTTGCGCTCGGGCTCGCCGTGCTGCTGATCGAAGGGGCGGTGCCCCTGCTGGTCGCAGCGCGGGTGTTCCGCAGGCGCGACTGGTGAGCGCCGGGATCCGCAACCCGGCCCCGGCCGCGACCGCCCCCCCGCGCACACCGGATCCCTACCGGCTGCTGTTCCCGATCGGCCTCACCTGGGGCGTGATCGGCGCCGGCCTGTGGCCGGCTCACGTGCTCGGGATGATCCCCTGGCCCTCGGTCACACACCGGGCGCTCATGATCCAGGGCTTCGAGCACAGCTTCGTGCTCGGGTTCCTGCTCACCGCCATCCCCGGGTTGACCAAGGGCGAGCGCTGCCGCCCGTCCGAGCTATTTGTCGCCGTGTTCGCGGCCATCGTGTTCGGCATCGCCGCCTTCTCCGGGCGGCCCCTCGTGGCCCAGGGCGTGTTCACGCTCTCGCTGGTGATGCTGCTGGTCGCGCTCGCGCGGCGGCTCCGGCGCCCGAAGGTGGCGCCGCCGCTCGAGCTGATGTTCGTCGGCTTCGGGCTGCTGCTCGGCTTGGCCGGCGGCGTGGTTCAACTCGCGGACGCGGCGGGATTCCAGCTCAGCGCGCCGTGGCTCGGCGAGCGCCTGGTGTCGCTCGGCATGGTGCTCTCGCTGGTCCTTGGCGTGGGCAGCCTGCTGGTGCCCACGTTCACAGGCATGCGCAACCCACTGGTGATCCCGGGCGTGGCGGGCGCGCACGAGCGCCGCGGCAGACTCGCCCTCTACGCCACGCTGATCGCCGCGTTCGCGCTGGCGTTCATCGCCGAGCTGGCGGGGCACGCGCAGGTGGGCTCGATGGTGCGCGCCGCGACCGCGAGCACGGTCGGGCTCATGGTGTGGAAGCTGTGGCGGCTCCCGGGCCGCCGCGACGTCCCCGCCTTTGTCCTGTGGGGCTCGGGCTGGCTCATGATGGTGGGCCTCTGGGTGGTCGCGCTCGCGCCCGCGTTCACGCTCGGCGGGCTCCACCTGGTGTTCATCGGCGGCTTCGGGTTCCTGACCCTCGGCATCGGCACGCGCGTGGTGGTGGTGCATGGCCGCCATCCCATCGCCGACGAACGTCGCGTGCTCAACGCACTGGTCGTGACGCTGGTCGTGGCGGCGCTCCTCGCGCGGCTCGCGGCGGAATGGTGGCCGGCGCGGGCGGTCCACCTGTTCGCCACGAGCGGCACGGCGTGGGTGCTGGCCTGGATCCTGTGGGGAGCACAGGCGCTGCCGCGGATCGTGCGGACGGCACCGGCGCCCGCGCCCACTCCGACCGTGAGCGTGGGGTGAGAAGGAGAGTCGCGCGCTACGGTTTCAGATCGAGATGGATCCGCGACAGGGCGACGGCTCGGATCTTCTCCGCCAGGGGGAAGGTCTCCGGGCCGGAATGAACCACGTCCAGGCGCGCCAGTTTCAGGTCTGCCATGGCAGAGCGCATCGATGGCGAGATCCGCGGCGACACGGTCCGTTTGAACTCGAAGCCGAGACGTCGTCCCTTGCGGGCGATCAGGAGATCGAGTTCCGCTCCCCCGTGCGTGGCCCAGAAGTAGGCTTCGTCGTGCCGCGCGCCGAGCTGCTGCAGCACGAGCTGCAGTGCGAACCCCTCCCATGAAGCCCCGACTTTCGGATGGCCCTCGAGCTGGGGCATGGTCTCGAGATCCAACAGGGCGTGCAGCAGTCCGCTGTCTGCGAAATAGATCTTCGGTGCTTTGACCTGGCGTTTTCCCACGTTCTCGTGCCAGGGCCGGAGCAGGTGGGCGACCAGCGTGGAGGCCAGAGCATCGAGGTAGCGCCGAACGGTCGTATCTGCGACGCCAAAGGATCGCGCGATCTCCGAAGCACTCCAGATCTGCCCGTGGTAGTGGGCGAGCATGCTCCAGAACCGCCGCATCGTCGGCGCGGGGAGGCTGATGCCCAGCTGCGGGAGGTCGCGTTCGAGAAAGGTCCGGACGAACTCCCGGCGCCATTCGAGGCTTGCGCCATTGGAACGGGCGAGGTACGAACGTGGAAATCCACCGCGCAGCCACAGGCGATCAAGGCGTCCCGGGCCCACGTCGTGAAGCCCAAGTCCCGCGAGTTCCAGGTGGGCGATACGCCCCGCAAGCGTCTCCGAGGACTGCCTCAGCAGTTCCGGTGACGCGCTCCCGAGGACCAAAAAGCGGGCCGGCGAGCGCGGCCGGTCCACGAGAACGCGCAGCACCCGAAAAATCTCGGGCAGATGCTGGATCTCGTCGAGCACCACGAGGCCACGCGCGCCCTGCAGAGCGAGCATGGGGTCCGCGAACCTGGCGACGTCGCGCGGGTTCTCGAGGTCATAGAACGTGACCGGACCCCTGCGCGACTGAGCGTACTGTCTTGCCAGCGTCGTCTTGCCAACCTGACGCGGCCCCAGGATCGCCACGACCCGGTGCCGCGACAAAAGCCCGCCAAGCGCCTCAAGCTCACTCGCACGCTGGATCACGGCGCGAACGTTACCTTGAAATCTCTGCGCTGTCCACCGAGATTTCAAGGTCACAGCCATGCCACCCGATGCCACCCATCACGGACGTATCCGAGATGCCATGCGGCTCCTGGGCCGGCCGTGCATTCGTCGCCGGTGCGTGCCGGGCGGTGGGCAGGGCGCCGGTCGATGCAGAATGGGGGCGGCGCGAGGGTTCCGGCGCGAACATGCCGGAGGATGTCCTCAGCCCTTACCCCACCCCAGTGCCTGGTGACATGACCTCAGAAATCCACCGCCAGGCTGCCCACGAACGACCGGCCCGGTTCGTCGATCGAGCCGATCGCCTGCCGGTAGGTCCGGTCGGCGATGTTGCGCACGCCGACCACCACGCGCTGCCCGGCCGGCAGGCGGACACCCGCCATCACGTCCCCCACCATCCACTCCTTCTTGAACTCGGTGAAGAACGACACCCCCGGCGTCGGCAGCGGCAGGCGGTTCGTGCGCCACGACCAGCGCGCCGAGGGCTCCACCCAGAAGCGTCCGCTCGCGTCGCGCCAGCGCAGCGCCGCCGTACCCTTGAATGGTGGGATGCTGGGCAGCGGCGCCTGCTCCTGGACCACCCCGTAGAGTTTCAATATTGCATCGGCGTTGGTGATGTCGCCGATCGCCCCGGCCATGGAGACGCGCGCCTGGAACCGGCGCAGGAAACGGTACTCCGTTTCGAGATCGCCGCCCCAGATGCGGGCCTTGGTGATGTTCACGTACCGATAGGTGCGCGGCGCGCCGGCGGGTGTTCCCGCGGGGGTCACGTCGATGGCGTCGATCAGATCGTCATAGGTCGAGTAGAACAGGTTGCCCGCGATCGCGAGATCACCCGGCCCCCAGCGCAGGCCGAGGTCGTACGACACGCTCTTCTCGGGATTCAGGTCGGGATTGCCGAGCACGGTCCCGACCGAGGCGGGGCCGTTGAAGAACAGATCCTGCGCGTTGGGCTGCCGGTAGCCGTTCGCCACGTTGGCCGTGAGGTGCAGGTCCTCGATCGGCGTGAAGACCACGCCGAGCGAGCCCGAGAGCGCGTCGTCGTTCACCGCGATCGGCTGGAAGTACACCGCCGGACTGGGACCGGCCGCGGGTGAGGAGAGGCCGAGTTGGGTGCGATAGCGATAGAGCGTGTACCGGCCGCCCGTGCTCACCGTCCACCTGGGCGCCAGGTACCACTCGCTCTGGAGATAGGAGGCGTAACTGTCGAACGTGCCGTCGGGCACCGAGGCGGTGATGCGCTCGGCATCGGTCCGCACGGTGGTGCCGTAAGCGTCCACCCAGTAGCGGTGGCGCACATTGTCGCCATCGGTCTTGTCGCGCGCCAGATCCAGCCCGGCGCTCAGCCGGTAGCGATCGGTCTTGCGCGTGGTGAACTGGGTCTGAAACCCGTACGTGTTCAGGTCGAAGATCCGATCCTGGTTGCTGATCCGCGTCCGCTCCGAGGGCGGGTGGGGCCCGAGCAGGTCGGTGTCGAACTCCTCGTGCGAGAAGAAGTTTCGGTGCTCGCGCTGCCAGTAGCCCCGGACCAGCGTCTTGGTCAGCCAGGAGTCGGGGTATTCATGCTCGAGCGACAGGTTCGCCGCGTCGCGGTCGTACTCGGGGAACGAGAACTCCTGCAGGAATCCCGGGAACGTGGCCTTGAGCCCGGGGAGTCCAATGTCGCGTCCGCGGTAGAACTGATAACTGCCGCGCAGGGCCAGTCGCGGCGTCAGGGTGTAGCGCAGGTTGCCGAGCGCGTTGTAGTCCTTGAAGCCCGAGTGAGGAACGCTCTGATGGAGGCCGCCAACGCTGGGAAGATCGAAGTCGAGCGTCCGCCGCCCGCCGGCCGAGAGGAACGCCGTGAGCTTGCCGAGCCGCGGCATCACCTCGAGATAACCGTTGCGCTGGGAGTCCACGGTGCTGCCACCCACCCTCGCCGAGCCGCGGAACGCCTCCCCTTGCGGCAGCAACGGGTCGCGGGTGATGATGTTGATCGCCCCGCCCAGCGCGTCCGAGCCGTAGGCCACCGACGATGGCCCGCGCACCACCTCGATGCGATCGACCTGGCCGGCGTCCAGCAGCGAGGGATGCGGTCCGTTGCCACGCGCGCTGTTGATCGGGGTCCCGTCCATCAGCACCAGCACGCGCTGGCCGCCCAACCCGCGCAGGATCGGGCGCTGCTCCCATGGGCTGTCCTTGCTCATGTCCACGCCCGGCAGCGTCCCGAGCACGTCCCCCAGCACGGTGGGCGCCCGCTCGAGCATCTGCGCGCGAGAGACGAACGAAAGCGCCTGCGGGGACTCGTAGTAAGCGCGCGGGTAACGGGTGCCGGTGACCACCATCTCGCGCAGGAACATCACGGGCCTGGTGGTGTCGGCGAACGACGAGGCGGCCGTTCTCGCCACCGCGGGCGGCGCGGCCTGAACGGCGGGCGCCGGCGCGGCGGAGTCGGGGGAGGCCTGCGGGAACGCCGTCCCGGTGGATAGCAACGCGGCCAGCACGGCCGCGATCAGGACAAACGGGGCGGCCGGCCGCGTACGCCCGGCGCCTTCACGGCAAGCAATGTCCAGGCGGGCACGCGACATCAGGAGGCTCCTTCCGTATCTCGGTGGCTGCCGGCGCGTCACGCCGGCTTCGGGCCGGCCGAGTATACGGGGTCCTGCCCCCGACCGGGACGCGGCCGGGGAGCGCGCTCCGCCGCCCGCCTCATCCCGGCCATCGCCGAGCCGATCAGGGTCAGCAGGGCGCCGATCCACACCAGGTTGATGAACGGGTGGGTGCTCAGCTCGACGACCGCGACCGCCGACGCGGCGGCGGCGGGAAGCAGGACCGCCACCCGCCCGCGATCGGCGTCGATGCGGGCGACCTGGAGCGCGCCCAGATCGGGCACCTTCGCGATGATCGGCTTTGTGCCCCCCGGGCCCGCCTGCATCCCGGGCGAGACCACCACGGTGGCGCCCTCGCGCCGCAGCTGGATGTCGGCGAACACCTGCATGGTCTCGTGGGAGGTCATGCGGAACCCGGTGAAGGTATAGCCCACCGAGCCCCGCATGGTCTCGACGCCCTTCTCCAGCCAGATCGGCTCGCCGGCATCCGGCGCCTCCCCCTCCTGGGTCTCGAGTGCCGCCAGGTAGAGCTCGCCGCGGTCGCTCAGCGCGGGCTTGCGCATGACGCCGTCCCCGCGCGGCATGTGGGCGATCCGCGGGTTCATCTCCAGCGTCCGGTCCTCCGAGCGCAGCTCGACCGTGAGGACATGCTCGCCGCGCGCGTCGACCCGCTCGCCCCGGTACGTCAGCTCGTACCCCAGCGCCTTCCCCGGGTTCCCCTCGACCAGCCGTACACGCTCGCTCCGGCCGAGCGTGCCCGCCAGCACCATGCCGAGCACCATGACCGAGATGCCGACGTGGCCCAGGTGACCCGCGCCGTATGCCCACCCGCGCCGGAACAACCGCACCATCCAAATCCCATTGACCCCGAGCGCGATCCCGACGGTGCCGAGCAGGGCGAGCGGAGCGGGCTGACGCATGCCCGCGACCAGGCCCGAGACCAGAGCGGCCAGCCCGAGGACGAACCCCGGCACCATGGCCTTGAGCCAGCCCAGGCCTTGCTGCCTCGACCACCTGAGCGCCGGCGCCAACGCCATGAGGAGCACCAGTGCGATCCCCATGGGCAGGGCCACCGTCTCGTAGAAGGCGGGCCGCACGCTCGCAGGCTTGCCGGCCAGCGCGGTGTAGACCGGTGCCGTGGTTCCGACCGTCACCAGCGCGGCCAGCACCAGCACGGTCACGAGGCCGAGCCACAGCGCCGACTCGCGCGAGAGCGAGGCCGAGCGCGCCGGGCCGCTGCCGATCGCACTCCAGCGGCGCCAGAGCAGGACGGCGGGAAGCGCGAATGCCACCGCGAGATTCACCTTGAGCGGCGTGTTCAGGCCCAGGTCGGCGAACGAGTGCACCGAGAAATCCTGGAGCACGCCGCTGCGCGTGAGGTAGGTACCGGCCAGCGTGGTTACCCAGCAGAGTGCCGCCAGGGCGAGGTTGGTGCGCACCAGGCCGCCGGTGGTGCGCTGGATCAGCAGTCCGTGCAGCAGTGCCACGCTCACCAACCACGGGATGAGCGATGCGTTCTCGACCGGGTCCCAGCCCCAGTAGCCACCCCACCCCAGCACCTTGTAGGCCCAGATCCCGCCCAGGACGATGCCGGCGCCGAGCGTCACCACCCCGAACAGCGCCCACGGCCACACGATGCGGTTCCAGTCCTTGTACTCCTGCCGCACCAGAGCCGCCAGCCCGAGCGCGAAGGGAAGGGCCAGCGCCGCATACCCCAGAAACAGCACCGGGGGATGCACGACCATCCAGGGATCCTCGAGCAGCGGGTTCAATCCCTGGCCGTCCTGCGGCACCACGGCGCTGAGCCGGAACGGGCTGCGCACCAGCAGCAGCACCATCAGCAGCGACTGCAGGAGGCTGACGAAAAACATCGCCGGGCGCGCGAGCGAGCCGGGCTGGCGCAGAAGCGCCAGGCCGAGGATCGCGGCAAAGGTCACCCACAGCAGGATGCTCCCCTCCTGCCCCGCCCACGACGCCGCGAACGTGAGCGCGGGGGACAGTGCGCGCGAGCTGTACTGCGCCACGTAGTCGTACTCGAAGCGATGGGTGAGGAAGAGCCACCAGAGCAGCGCGAGCGCGCCGGCGAGGAGCGCTGCATGGCCGGCGAACACCCATCCGGCCAGGCCGCTCTTGCGGCCGCGGAGCGCGGGAACGAAGAGCACGGTCGCGGCCAGGGCGCCCACGAACGCGAGAAGGATCAGCAGGTCACCGGGACTCATCGAGCACCTCTGCGAGGAGGAGGTTCAGCGGGGTCCGCGGGAGCGACTGCCAGAACAGGGTGCATCCGGCGCCCCACCCGGCGCACCCGCAACTAGCATGCCCTGGGGGGCGTGCCGTCGCGCCGCGGGTAATGGCGGGGCGGGCAATCGAAACGCGCCACTTCGCGATAGCCGTCCCGCCGAGCCTGCCCCGGCGTGACCCGCGTCGTTGCCCGTGACCCGATTCCAGCCGAGCGCTCCACCATATTCGTCAGTTCGCCTGCCACTCCGGCAGAAGGACCGGTGTCCCCAACGGCCGCGGCTGAGCCGCTCGCGATTCGTCAGTCCTGTCCTGTCATGCTGTCAGCATAAATACGTAGGCCCGACGTGGATGCCACGGCGGCCTGCGCGCGACCGGCTCGGGACCATATTGCGCCCGAATGACTTGCACCTCCGCGTTCAACCAACCGTGCAATCAACGGCCGTGGCACAGAGGTTGCGCTGGGAAGGGGCGTCAGCGATGGGGTTCACGCTTCTCGGCGATTCGTCTCACCCCGTCCGGGTTCAAGGCTCAGGAGAACGAGGTCATGCGGTTCATCGGCCGGGCCGGCAGCAGGTCCCTCGCGGGTTCCCGAGGCCCGCTCCTCGCACTGGTGATCGTCCTTGACGCCCTCATCCACGCTTCGGCGGCCCAGTCCGGCCAGGCTCCCCTCCTCGAGACGCGGCTCGTCCTCTGGGGCTACTCGAACGGGACCACCTTCCAGCAGCCGCGCGGCATCGCCTTCGATCCCAGCGACGGGGCGATCTACGTGTGCAACACCGCTGAGCATCGCGTCGAGGTCTTCTCGAAGACCGGCCGTCCGTTGAGCCGGTTCGTGCACCGCGTGAGCCGCCCCACCGGCGAGGTGGTGGACGGGAACCCGGTCGCCCTCGCCTTCGATCGGTCGGGCCGCCTGCTCGTGGTCGACCGGCTGGCCTCGTACGTCGACGTCCTCGACCGGCGCGCGCGCCCGGTGGCGCGGCTGAACATCCCCGCCGGCCATGCGGCGGCGGTCGCAGTAGGTGGTGATGGGACCATCTACGTCGGGACCAACGCCGAGGCGTCCCGGATCCACCGCTTCCGCCCCGACTACACGCCCGACGGCGTGTGGGGCGTTGAGGGCGTGGCCCCCGGCTACCTGAATGACGTGGCCGCGATGTGCGCGCTGGGGGACACCGCGATCGCGGTGGCGTGCGAGCGCACCGATCTGGTGGTCCAGGTCTTCAGCCCGGCTGGCGAATACCGGCGTGGATTCGGCACGCACGAGGTGGGGGACGGCAACTTCTCGCTCCCCTCGGGGATGGCAGCCACCGCCGACGGCCGGATCTGGATCCTGGACGAGATCCGACGGACGCTCCAGGTGTTCGACAGGGAAGGCGGGTTCTTGACAAAGGCCGAAGGAACCGGGACGGCGCTCGGGCAGTTCCTGAGTCCGAGCAGCCTCGCGTCCGACGGCCGTGGCCTGGTCGCCTTGACCGATAGAGGGTTGGGAAGAGTGCAGGTGTTCGGTGTCGTTGATGAGCGGGAAGGAGGAGTGATTGGGCAGCAACTGCAGCCTTGAGCTTCATACGTTCAACGGTCCACTTCATCAGTTCAAAGGAGGCATCATCATGAGACGGCTCGCGGTACTCGTGGTGACGGTCGCCGCCCTGGCGGGGTTTTCGAACCTCGCCGTCGCCGGCGACTATCACGTCGGCAGGCTGCTGATCTGCAGCGACTGCCATATCGCCCACGGCAGCCAGACGCACGGCTACTCCACGGACGCGGACACGACCTGGCTCGGCGTTCACACCACCGATCCACCGTATCCGTACCTGCTCCGCGGCGAGACGGTCAACAACGCCTGTCTCAACTGCCACGATGGCAAGGCGAACATCCCCGACGTGCTCCAGGCTGCGACCAACCCGCCGGCTCACGGTCGTAGCGCGGGAGCGCTGAACCTTCCCGCCGGCGGCGCCCATGGCTACACGACCGAGGCGCCCTACACCCAGGGCATGGGTCACACGCTGTGGTCCACGGCCTCGCCTCCCGGCGCCACCGGGACCCCGCCGGTCAGCACGGATGGCCTCGAGTGCTCGGATTGCCACCGCGTGCACGGCAACAAGTATTTCAGAAATATGAGCGGTGACGTCGCGACCAGCACCAGCACGTTCCTCAATCCGCTGTGGTTCGGCAAGGAAGTGACCTACGAGATCGGCCTCACGCCCAGCGCCAACCCGGCGACGGTGTGGGTGCTCGAGAAGTCACCGAAGAACTACGACAACGACAACGTGCAGTACACGGAAGTGGATCAGTCCCGCAGCGCCTACGGTGAGTGGTGCGGCACGTGCCATGGGAACTTCCACGGCAATCTCGCCTCCCCCAACATCACGGTGGGCACGCATGTGGTTCGTCACCCGACCGCGGGCGTGGAGATGGGATCCACCAACAGTTGGAAGATCACCGACCCGACCCACCGGCTGAAGGTGATGGACAAGGCCGGACAGTGGGCCGCGGCGACGGCGAGCACCGACATGACGCCGTCCTGCTTTACCTGCCACAAGTCACACGGCAACGCCAACCGCTTCGGGCTGATCTTCACCCTCCCGCAGGGCGACACCAGCAGCCCGACGGCCGCCAATCCGGTGGGGGGAACCATCCCCGCGGTGCTGGCGGCGCTCACTCGGAATGGAACCATGTCCGAGGAGGGCGATGGCGGCCAGTACCGTGACATGTGCAAGAACTGCCACGGCATGGGTCGTTGGCCGACCGGCAACCCGACCAACATCGTCCCGTAGCTCGTCGTGCACCCGATCCGGCCGGCCTCGCACCTGGGGCCGGCCGGGTCATTCCGGGGACCCGGGGTGACGGGTCCACGCGCCTGGCGGTGACATTCGCTTCTCATCTCGCGAGAGGAGCCATAGCATGTCGCGAATGCGGCGCGTCATCTGGATGCTGACCGGGGTCGTCTTCCTCGCCCTCGTGGTCCTGGGAGCGAAGCCTCTGCGCCCCTACCGGACCACCGAGGAGATCACTCGTGTCCTCGCGGGGGGGGCACACGCGGGGGACTGCGATCAGTGCCACTCGGCGCACGGCCGTGGCCCGATCGCCTACGAGCACGCCCTCCTCGGTCCCAACGAGAACTCGCTCTGCGACGGCTGCCACAACACTCCGATGGCCGGTGGCAGTTACGCCGGAACGACTTCGTACGCGGGGTCCTCGCACGGGAGCGGCACCGGGACCATCTGGCCCGGGCCCACGCCGCCGCCGCGTACCGAGCCCGGGGCGGCCGGCAAGTGCCTGAACTGCCACGAACCGCACGGCCTGCTGGACATGACCGGGGAGATCCCCATGCTGGCCCTCAGGCGGGAGGAGTCCCTGTGCCTCGCCTGCCATGACGGGTCGCCGGCGACCACCAACATCGGCGCCGACCTCAGCAAGCCGTTCCGGCATCCGGTCGGCACATTCACCGGCCGCCACAAGGGACCCACCGAGTCCCTGCCCGCGGATTTCGCCGTGGCCCCGCAGGACAACCGCCACGCGGAGTGCGCGGACTGCCACAATCCGCACATGGGGTCGGGCGACCGGCCGGGTCCCCCCGCTGCACCCGCGCTCTCACGGGTGAACCTCGGCGTGAGCCGCCTGCTGGTGCAGAACGGTCCCGCCGGAACGCTGCCGACCTTCACCTTCGCGACCGGCGCCGACACGCTGAGCGCCCCGGTGGCCGAGTATCAGTTGTGCTTCAAATGCCACTCGTCGTGGACCACACAGCCGACCGGGCAGACGAATCTCGCCCTCGAGCTCAACCCGGCCAACGCGTCATACCACCCGGTCGAAGCCGTGGGTCGCGATCCGAACATCGCCGCCGGCGCCTTCGCTCCCGGCTGGAGCGCCACCAGCCTGACCCGCTGCGGCGACTGTCATGGCAGCGACTTCGATGGCGCGCCCAGGGGACCGCACGGATCGTCGTACCGGTACATCCTGAAGCGGCCCTATCAGGCTTCGTCCCAGCCCCGGCTGATGACGTCCGACGAGAGCTGCTTCAGCTGCCATACCTTCGATGCCTATGCGAATCCGGCCGCTCCCGAGGCCGTGCGGGGCGCCTCGCGTTTCAACGCACCGGGAGCAGGCAAGGGTCACGCGGAGCACGTGGGTGAACTGAGCGTGCCGTGCTACGCCTGCCACGTGACCCACGGCGCACCTGCGCGCGGGCACCTCATCGTCACCGGGAGGAATCCGGGCATCACCGTCTATGCCGAGACGCCGACCGGCGGAACCTGCCAGGCGACGTGCCACGACCCGAAGTCCTACACGGTCAACTATGCGCGATGATGATGGCCGACCGGTTCTGCGCGTGTGGGTGGCGGCGATGGCGATAGCCGCCGCGCCGGCGGCCATCGGCCGTGCGGACGCCCAGACGCTGCGCGGCATGGGCGAGCTGCAGTACCAGAGCGTCGAGAGGGTCGGCTCCGGCGTGATCCGGGAGACATGGATCAAGACGTTCGAGACGGACTACTCGCGCCGCCTTCCGGGCGCGGTCGAGCTTTCCTCCCGGTTCCGGTTCACCGAGCAGAGCATCGTCAACCAGCGCGACCGACTGCGGGTGCCGGAAGGAAGCCTGCGTCTCGCCCACCGCAACTTCGGAGCGTCCACGGCCTACCGGCCGACCGAGACCCGGGATGCCCTGGGGCTGACCAGCCGCCAGCAGAGCCTGACGCTGAACGGATACGCGCAGAAGCAGGGGCTCCCGAGCCTGACCGGCTCGTGGGTGCGGAGCCACCTGGACCCGAACGCCCAGGCGCGAGGGACCGCCACGATCAGCCGGAACCTCGGCGCGATCTACAACGTCCGGAGCCTGGGCCTTCGCGCCGGCTATGGGGACCGCATCCTGGATCCGGATGGCAGTCTGTCGGCCCGGCTGGTCGAGAAACACCTGAACCTGGGGTCCGTCTCGCAGTTCCGGCTCGGGAGGGCGCCCGTCTCCTTCCAGTACGACTTCACCCAGGGCTGGGCCGACCCGAGCGGGACGCGGGCGCAGCGGTCTCGCGCGCATACGACCGGCGCCACGAGCAGCTACCAGTTCACGAGCAAGACCTCCAGCAGCCTGGGCTACACCTACCGGCGTTCCGGGGTCGTGGGAGTGCCCGGGAGCCTCGCTGAGGATCACAACGGCGCCCTCTCGGTGTCGCACACGCTGACCCCCGCCTTCTCCGCCTCCAGCGGCGCCGGCGTGCGCAGCGCCGCCTTCGGCGGCCGGACCCTGACCGAGCGATTCGTGACCGCCGGTGTATCCGCCCACGGCCAGGCGCGGCCGGGCTGGAGCGTGGGAGCCGCGGCGGGCCGCACCTACAACTGGCTCCCCGGGTCCAGCGCCAGGACCTCCGACAACTTCGGCTCGAATACGACCATGCGGCTCGCCCGGGGGCTGAACGTCCGCGCGGACTTCTCGCTCTCGGCCAGCGAGCGCGCCACGGGCTCCCCGAACTCGATCGGGCCCGGTCGCGAGGTTGGACTCCAGTTCGGGGCCGGGATCACGGCACAGCCGTTGCGCACCATCCACATCGACGCGAATGCCCATCGCAGCCGCGCGGGCGCCGCGACGCTGCGTGGAAGCCCCACCTCAACCGCTTACTCCGCAAGCCTCAGGCTGACCCCCTCCGCGCGGCTTCAGATGGGCGGCGGATGGAGTCTGACCCGCGGATTCGGCAGCCGGGGCTCGACTGCGCAGACCACCTTGCTCTGGTCCCCCGGCGCCAGACTCCAACTGTCCGGAAGCTACAACCGGGCCCGACAAAACGTCACGGGCCCGATTGCCCCGGTCGCGACCCTTCAGGAGAGCTTCTCCGGTTCGGTCGCGACCGCGCTTCGCCGGGACCTCAATGCTTCGTTTCGATATAGTGAGTCCGGTCGTGGGCAGCCCACGCACGTGCGCCAGGTCGGTGTGACCCTGGTCCAGCGCTTTGGGAGGTAGCGTGTCGACGAAGCGCCTGTCCGCCGCCTGCGTTGCATGGCTGGGCCTGGCCCTGCTCTCGGTCTCGTGCGCTCCGGCCATCCGGGTGTACGTGAACCCCGAGGCCGACCCCGCCTTCTATCGGAAGATCGCGGTGATGCCCTTCGCCGACATGAGCTCGACATCCATGGCCGGGGCCCGCGTCACGCGCGCCTTCGTCACCGAGTTGATCATGACCGATCGCTTCGAGATCGTTCAGCCGGAGGATTTCACCAGCACGATCCACCGGATGGGGATCTTCAAGGGTCAGGATGGCACCTACGACCCCGAGAAGCTCAAGAACGCGGCCGCGCAGTTGGGGGTCACGGGCATCCTTCGAGGCGCCGTGACCGAGTATCACATGGGCCGGACCGACAGTGGCGACATCCCGGTGGTGACGTTCGACGCGGAGTTGCTGGACGTCGGCACCGGCAAGGTCGTCTGGCGGTCCACGATCTCGAAACGGGGGAAAGGCCGTGTGTCCATCGTCGGCACGGGCACCCGCTCGCTGGGACTGCTCACTCAGCAGGCGTGCAGGGAACTCGTGGCCCAGCTCACCAAGAGGTCCATCTGACCGTGTCCCGTCTCGGCGTACCTCTGACGAGGAGCCTGTGGCTCGCGGGGGCTCTCTGCGTCGCCCTGCTCTGCACCGCCGGCGCCCCGGCGGTCCGCCGCTCGGTCGGCGGCACGGTGCCGCCGGACCGCCCGCGCGCCGCGTTGATGCCGTTCGAGAATCTCGCCGGCCGCGAGGAACAGAGCCAGCTCTTCACCAAGGTCTTCTTCGCCCATCTGGTCGCGAGCGGGGCGCTCGAGATGGTGGACCCCGCGCAGGTCGAGGCCGCCATGGAATCACTCGGCATCCGCGCGACCGGGTCCATGACGAGCGCGGAGGTGCGGGCGATGGCGGACACCCTTCATGCCTCCTACCTGCTGCTGGGCAGCGTCCTCGAGAGCGGCTCGGTCCAGACGCCCAACGGACCGGTGCCGTCGGTCGGCGCGGCGCTGCGGCTCGTGCAGGCCGCAAGCGGCCGGGTACCCTGGGCGGGGGTCCACTTCAGATCCGGTGAAGACCGGGAAACGGTGTTCGGCTGGGGCCGGGTCGTGAGCACGGAGCGCCTGATATCTGAGCTCGCGGCGGACATGCTGCGTGACTTCAGGGAAGCCGGGGTCCGCGATGCCCGCGTGCCCCGAACGGAGAAGACACCATGAGACGCGGAATTTGGATCGGACTCCTGATCGGCATGCTTGTCGTCTCGTGGGCGCACGGTGAGGCGAAGGCGCCCGCCGGGACCCGCGGACCGCGGTTGGATTCGGTGACGCTCGGGATACGGCACCGCGTCTTCCAGGACTTCCGTGACATGCAGCAGGTGAAGTTGAATCAGGATTTCCTCCTCGGGGACACCGAGTACTCGGCCCGGGTGATCCAGTACCTGCCCGATTTTCAGATGGACCTCGAGCGCCGCAAGGTGTTCTCGCTGACGGATGAGCCCCGCAACCCGGCGTTCAGGGTGGTGGTGCGCAAGAACAAGGTTCCGCACGACACGAGTTGGGCGTTCCTCAAGAGCCCGCCGCACTTCGGGGCAAGGTCCTACTTCGCGTTTCAGGTCCTGCGGATCGACTTCGTCGGCGCTCCGCCCCTGCTCGTCGACTCGTCGCTCGTCGCGCCACCCGCGTCCGGCACGTCGCAGTCGGCACCCCCGGCGACGAAGGGCTCCACGACGAGGCGATGATGCGATCTTCATGGCCGGTGCGCGCCCTGGCGACGACGGCGCTCCTCGCCGCGTCACTGCTGCTGGTGCTCTCGAGCGTGGACGCCGCGAAACCGAAACCCAGACCCGCGCCAGCGGGCCGGCCCTGCTACGACTGCCACAAGGAGGCGAAGCAGGAGTACACGACCAGGAAGTTCGTGCACGCCCCGGTCGCCAGGACCGATTGCGCCGCCTGCCACGAGCGCCACGGCTTCGCCCAGAAGCTTGTCCTCACGAAGTCGGTCCCTGAGCTCTGCTTCGACTGTCACGGGGATCTGAAGACGGTCGCGAAGGCCGAGCACCCGCATACCGCCTTCGACCAGGGCACGTGCCTCGCGTGCCACGATCCGCACGCCAGCAACCAGAAGCACCTGGGCCGCGAGGGGGGCCCGCAGGCTTCCTGCTTCGTGTGCCACCCGGCCGCCGCCGAGCAGGCCAAGAAGCCGAACGTCCATGCGGTCTTCGCCAGCGGCGATTGCTACGCGTGCCACGACGCCCACGGATCGAAGAACGACGGCCTGCTGCGGGCCACCGGGGATGGACTGTGCGTCACCTGCCACAAGCCGGCGGAGACCGGGGCGAAACACGCGAACGTCGCAACCGGCGGGCTCGTGTGCCTCGACTGCCACGATCCGCACGCCTCGACGGCGGCGCACCTGAAACGCGAGCGGGCGCACGCGCCAGTCGCCGAGGGCAACTGTCAGGCATGCCACGAGCTGGAGGGCGACAAGCCGGTCGCCAAGCTCACGGCGACGCCGCCCGAGTTGTGCCTCAACTGTCACTCCGACGTGGGTGACACCTCCAAGAAGTCCCATTCGCATCCGCCCGCTGCCGGCGGCGACTGCCTCCAGTGCCACAGCCCGCACCGCGGCGTGGCCCGGGGCCTCCTCAAGGCGAAGCCGGCCGAGCTGTGCGGGCAGTGCCACGAGCAGGTCGGGAAGGATCTCAAGCAGCCGGTCGTCCACAAGGCCTTCGCCGCCGGCGACTGCGCCGGATGCCACGAGGCCCACGGCTCGGACCGGCAGCACCTCGTCAAGAGCGATGACGGCGCCATGTGCCTCACCTGCCACAAGGGCCTCGGGGAACGCGCTACGGCTGCCACGGGCACGCATCCTCCGTTCGCCAAGAAGGACTGCCTGCGCTGCCACCAGCCGCACGCCGGGACCGAGCCGCGCCTGCTCAAGAAGGACATGTCCTCGCTGTGCCGCACCTGCCACGGCGATCTGACGCAGAAGCTCGCCGGGCTCGAGGCCCATCCGCCCTTCCGATCGGGTCAGTGTGCCGCCTGCCATTCATCGCACCAGTCCGACCAACCCCACCTGCTCCGCGACACGCCGGTCAAGGTCTGCACCTCGTGCCACTCGCTCGTCCCACCCCGGGTCGAACACCCCCACACCCCGGTCGCCGAGGGGCAGTGCCTCACCTGCCATGGCGCTCACGGCGGGAAGACCACGCGGCTGCTCACGACCGCCGGGCCGGCGTTGTGCACCGGGTGCCATACCGACATCGCCGCGAAGATCCAAGGCCCCAACGCGCACACCCCGGCCGCGGCCGGCCGCTGCGAAGCCTGCCACGAGCCGCACGGCGGCAATCGCAAGGCCTTCCTGCGCAAGGAACCCAACGCGCTGTGCGGCGAATGCCACGCGGCGGTGGGCAAGGAGGGCGGTACCGTGCACTCGCCCGTGGACCAGGGCGAATGCCTCTCGTGCCACGATCCGCACGGTGGTGTGGCCGCACCGGCGCTGGTCAAGAAGACCCCGGCGCTGTGCGCCGACTGCCACGAACTCACCGATCAGCGTCTGCGCGAACGACACGGCGGCGCGGCGCTCACCGAGGCCAAGTGCATGGGCTGCCACGCCCCTCATGCCTCGGTGTCGGCCGGCCTGCTCTCGCCACGCTCGCATCCGGGCTTCGGGGACGAGAATTGCTCGACGTGTCACGCGGCCGGGCAGCCGCCGGGCGCGAAGAGCACGCTTGCCCCCGTGGCCCAGCTCTGCAACCAGTGCCACAATATATCCAGGCCCAAGTCCGAGACCGCCAGGGTCCACGCGCCCGTGAAGCAGGGCGAGTGCCTGACCTGCCACACGCCGCACTCTTCGTCGCGTGCCGCCCTGCTGCTCAGTGAGCCGCAGCGGCTGTGCAGCAGCTGTCACGCGGCCGTTGCGAAGGAGGCCGCGCAGTCGCACGGACATCCTCCCGCGTCCAAGGGGGAATGCTCGGCCTGCCACGAGCCCCACCAGTCCTCGACCGCCGGTCTGCTCAAGCGGAGCACGCGCGAGCTATGCGGCACCTGCCACGCGGACCTCATGAAGCGCATCGCAGCCGGGAAGCCCCACGCGCCGGCGGCCATGGGCATGTGCCTCACGTGTCACGCGGGCCACGGCTCCGAGCACCGCGGCATGACGCGCCAGTCGGGCGCCGCCCTGTGCGCCAAGTGCCACTCGATCGAGAAGCTCGGGCTGGTCGCGAAGCACAAGGGCTTCACGCTCGCCGGCGCGGACTGCGCGGGCTGTCACGATCCGCACGTGGGGGCGACCGCCGCCAGCAAGCTCATCCCGGCGTATTCCCACCGGCCGTTCGCCCAGGGCAAGTGCGCCGAGTGCCACGGGCAGAAGTTGACCGGGGCGACCGTCGAGTCGACACCCGACCTCTGCCTGCGCTGCCACGAGCCCAAGCGCGCCTGGCTCACGGCGCCGGTCGTGCACGCTCCGCTCCAAGGCCGGCAGTCGTGCCTGGCCTGTCACCGGCCGCACGCGGCGGGATCGGCTTCGCTGCTCGATCGCCCGGGCGATGGCCTGTGCTTCAGCTGTCACGACCGGAAACCGTTCCAACGCAAGAACGTCCATGCCGCGCTGCAGTCGGGCTGCCTGACCTGCCACAATCCGCACGCCGCGGACAAGAAGAAGCTCCTCCTCGACGACGTCAACGCGGTCTGCAAGCAGTGTCACGGAGACACCGCCAAACACTTCCACAAGCTGGACGGCATCACGGATCCCCGGACCAACGAGGCCGTCTCGTGCGTGTCGTGCCATCTGCCGCATTCGAGCGACGAGAAGTCGCTGCTCGCCTACGAGGGGACCCGTGAGCTCTGCATCCAGTGCCACGATCCCACGATGGGTCGGAAGAAGCCGTAAGGTGAGGCGCCGCCGCACCCGGTGACCCGGACCTCGGGTGCCCGGCGCTAGCGGCGGGGACCCCCCGCGGCCGGCGGGGGCGCGTCCGGGCGGGGCGCACGGTGCGCCGCGCCGGGGGACTCCGGCAGGGGCGGGCCCTGGGAGCCCGCGGGCGCCCGCACGGGCTCCCAGGGTTTCCGGAGCTGGAACACGATCGGCCTTCCGGGATCGAACAGGATGACCGGGACGCGGACCCGCGCGTTGAGGCCCTGCACGAGGCGCAGGCGATGCGCTTCGATGACCTCCTTCTCGCCCGGCCCACCGGGGGTCAGCCGGGGCGGAACGAACCCCTCCAGCGGATCGGCCCCGAAGCGCTCCCGGACCGCGCGGCGGACCGAGTTCGCGAAGAACAGGTCCGGGGTGACGATCAGGAGGTTCGGCTTCTCCCCGCCCAGGATCTGGTAGCCAATGAGCCGATGGAAGCGGTCGTCCGCCCACGAGACGATCGCCGTGTCGGGCGGGATCGCGGACCACATGGAGCGGATGGTCCGATCGTAGTCGAGCGTCGCCTTGCGTTCCTCGCGGCCGTCGAGGATCCAGGGCACGATCAGGAGCAGAGCGACGAGCCCGGCCGCACCGAGCGCGGCGGTGCCCGAGCGCGACCCGGCGCCCGGGAGCCCGGCGAGGGCGGGTGCCGCCGCGACGGTGCCGAGCGCCATCGCGGGAAGAAAGTAGGGCGCCGGATCGCTGACCCCGTATCGGAACGCGAACAACGAAACCAGCACGGTCGACACGAAGAGCCCCGACCATGCCAGGCGCCATTCGGCATCCTTGGTCCTCGAGAGACCGAGCAACAGCAGGACCAGGCCGCAGAACAGGAACGGGTACACCACCCCCGCGAGCAGTTCCCGCTGAAACGGGGTCGGCGCGAAGTATCCGATGAAGTGGCGGTACTGGGCGCCGGTGACGTGTGCCAACACACCGGCGAGGCTGGGCTCCAGGAGCGCCCATTGCACCCGCACGGGGTGCCAGGCGCGCCAAGCGATGATCCCGTAGCTCGCGATCGGCAGGAGCGCCGCGCTGCCGGCCGCGAGCGCCAGCGACAGCGAGAACCGCCGGCGCCGGACGAGCACCACCAGCAGGGCTGCCGTGAGCGGCGCGGAGACCAGGATCGACGTGAGATGGTGGGCGAGCCCCACGCCGCACACCAGACCCCAGAGCGCCGCCGCCCGGAGCGCCGGCCGGGCGGGGCGCGCATCGCCGGCGCGGATCGCCGCGACGATCCGGACGAATCCATACGCCGCGCCGCACACCCAGGCGAGACTCCAGGAATTGACTTCGGCGCGCGTCGACTCGCCGACCATGATGGGCTGGAACATGAAGAGCGACAGCGGGACCAGCGCGGCGACAAACCGGGTGCTCGTGCTGGTGGCCGTTGCTTGGGCGGCCAGCCGCATACCGAGGGCGAGCAGAAAGCCCACCGCCACCGCCCCGCCCACTGCGCTCCAGAGGGCGGCGGCCCGCGGCCAGCCGACGCCCAGCGCGTGGAGCAGGGCGCAGTAGCCATGCCCGACGAGGACGTATAGCGGATAGCCGGTGGGATGGGCCACGCCGTTGGTGGCGAGCACCAGCGTGAGCTCGGCGGCGTCCCCCATCCCCGGCACTGGCGGACAGAGCCACGCGTAGGCGGCGAACGCGACGAGCGCGACGAGCGCGATCAGCACATGCGGCAGGCGCATCCTCCGGCCGGCCTCAGCCCTGCGGGATGATCCCGAGCAACACCGCGGCCTGGGCGGCGCGGCGCGACAGGCCCACGAGCAGGCCACCGGAGAGGAACGCGAGCACCCAGTAGCCGTAGGCGGCACGCGAGTAGAGCGCCATGCCGTTCGTGATCGGCGCCTCGCCCTGGCGCATGCGCCATCGCCAGGCAATGACCACCTCGGCGAGCATCCCGGCCAGGGCGCTGTAGCCGAGAAGACCGTGGAGCGAGATGATCTTGCCCGAGCCGAGGATCATGAAGACCGTGGCAATGATGTCGAGGATGAGGCCGACGGTGAGGAAGCCGACCACCGAGCCACCGATCCTGCGCGAGCGCTGCTGTGCGACGGTGCCGACGGTGTACGCGAGCAGCGCAAGGGTGACGATCGTCACGGCGATGAGCGTGTAGGGCTTCATGGCAGGCTCGAGCCTCCGGTCACGGGAATGCGATGTCAGGCACGTACGGCAATACGGGCGTCCACCACCAGGCATCCGCGACCGGGCGGCAGGATTCTCAGGGGGTTGAGGTCCATCTCGACCACCTCCGGATGATCTCCGGCCAGCTGCGCGACGCGCAGGATCGCCTCTTCGACCGCCTCGACGTCGCCGGGGGGCGAGCCTCGCCAGCCGCCCAGCAACGGGAAGCCGCGCACGCTGCGCACCAGCTCGCGCGCGTCGCGGTCGGTGAGCGGGTGCACGCGGAAGGCGACGTCCTTGAGCAGCTCGACGTTCACCCCGCCCAGCCCGAACATGATCAACGGGCCGAACGACGCGTCGTGGGTCATCCCGACGATCGCTTCGAGCCCCTCGCGCAGCATCGGCTGCACCAGCGCGCCCTGCATCCGATCCCGCCAGCCCAGCGCGGTGAGACGCTCCACCAGGCCATGGTACGCCTCGCGCACCTCCGCGTCGTTCCGCAGGTCGAGCGCGACGCCGCCCACGTCCGACTTATGGGTGATGGTCGCGGAGACCAGCTTGAGGACCACCGGGTAGCCGATCGCGCGGGCCGCCGCGACCGCCTGCTCGGCGTCGTGCGTGACCATGGCGGGCGGGCTCGGGAGCCCGTAGGCGGCGAGCAGCGTGCGGGTCTCTTCGGGACTCAGCCACACGTTCGAGCCCGGTTCCGTGCGGGCGCGCGCGGCCGCGATCACGCCCGCGGCGGCCTCCCGATCGACCCCGAAGCGCCGGCTCGCCCCTTCCGGCTCGGCGCGCCAGCGGCCGTAGCGCACCGCGCGCGCGAGCGCGATCGCCGCCGCCTCGGGGAACGCGTAGGACGGGATCTGTCCCTCGTGCAGCGAGCGCAGTCCCTCGGGCACGCCGTGGGAGCCCAGGAAGCAGCTCAACACCGGCTTGGGACCCTCGCCACGGCCGGCCGCGTCGCGCACCGCCGCGGCGCTCCCCCGGACGATGGCCTGGGCGATCTCGAGCGGCCGGGTGACGACCGGCGGCACGTAGATGACCAGCAGCGCGTCGATCCCGGGATCGTTGGCGACCAGCCGCACGGTGCGCTCGAAGTTCTCGGGCGAGGCCGAGGCGATCATGTCCACCGGGTTCTTGACGCTCGCCTCGCGGGGCAGGAACGCGCGCAACGCGGCGACCGTGTCGTCCGACATCGCGGCGATCTCGAGCCCGTGGCTTTCGCAGGCGTCCGAGGCCATGATCCCGGGGCCCCCCGCGTTCGTGACGATGCCGACCCGCGGGCCGCGCGGGATCGGCTGGTGGGCGAGCAGGATCGCCACGTCGAACAGCTCCTCGATCGTGTCGGTGCGGATCACGCCCGCCTGCAGGCAGAGCGCTTCGACCGCCGCATCCGATCCCGCGAGCGACCCGGTGTGGGAGGCGGCAGCGCGCACGCCTGCACGCGTGCGCCCGCTCTTGACCGCGATGATCGGCTTGCGGCGCCCGACCCGACGCGCGATCCGGGTGAATCGCCGCGGATTCCCGAACGACTCCAGATAGAGCAGGATCAGGTCGGTGCCCTCGTCCTGCTCCCAGAACTCGATCAGGTCGTTGCTCGAGACGTCGGCCTTGTTCCCCACGCTGACGAACTGAGAGATCCCGAGATTGAGCTCGGTCGCGTATTCGAGGATGGCGAGGCCCAGCGCGCCGCTCTGCGACGAGAACGCCACGCGCCCCGCCGGCGGATAGGTCGGCGAGAACGTCGCGTCGAGCCGCACCGAGGATTCGGTGTTGAGCACCCCGAGACAGTTGGGGCCGACCAGCCGCATGCCGTAGCCGCGGGCGCAGGCGACCAGCGCCCGCTCGCGCGCCGCCCCCTCCTCGCCGGTCTCCTTGAACCCCGCGCTGATGACGACCGCCGCGCGCACGCCCTTGCGGCCGCAGCCCTCGAGCACTCCGAGCGTGGCCGCCGCGGGGACGACGATCACAGCCAGGTCCACCGGCCCGGGAACCGCCTCGACGGTCGGATAGGCCTGCACCGACTGGACCACCGTGGCCTTGGGGTTCACGGGGTAGACGACGCCCTGAAAGCCCTGCGCGACGAGGTTGTGGAAGATCTCGGCCCCGATCGTGCCGCGCCCGCGCGAGGCGCCGATCACGGCCACCGACTTGGGCCGGAACACCGCTTCGAGACCCCGCGCCGGGTCGATGTCAGGCCCCCGCTCGGGCCGCGGTGCCCGGCACTAGGTGCCGGTGGCCGCCGATCGGCGTGCCAGCGCCGAGTGCACCGCGGCGCGAATCTCGGTCCCCTCCACGGGCGCGACCGCGTAATAGATGGGACGCAGGTTCTGGACGGTCCGGCGCAGGTCGAGTGACGCCTGGTGCGACAGCACCACGATCGGCAGCGTCGGGGCCAGGCTGCGCAGCAACTGAAGGATGGCGAGATCCTGGGGACAGTCCGGGCGCAGGACGTAGACCACCGCGTCCGGCCGCCGCGCCATCAGGCCTTCGAGCAGACCCGCCCCGTCGTCGCAGGTGGCCAGGTGAAACGCCTCGTGATCCAGCAGCGACCGGACTCCGAACTCCGGCCCCGGACCACTTTCGTAGAGCAGGACCTCGTTCATTCGGTGCCTCCAAAACAACGCGGCAGCCTTCGGACGGTTGACCCGCCGAGTGACGGAGGGGCGGGACCTCCGTCGTGTTCGCGGCTGCCGCTGCCATTGTGGAGGAGCAACCCTCATGCCCGGCGCGAGCTGCGCCCCGCCGGAGGGAGCAAGTGCTTGGTCGGCAACGTCCGCGCGCGTTTGGGTCGGAATCGAGGTTCCGCGGCGGCCTGACAGCGGCGTCAGGCGCGAGCCTCGGCAGGCTGCCACCACTGACAGGAGACCGCCTGGCTTGGCGTGAGCGGCGGTCCCCGCGGTTCGACCTGTCGACCGCCGGGTGACGGGTGATGATCGGCACCGTCAGTCCCTCAGGCGCCGGCGGTGGCGGCCTGGAACTCCTTCAGCTTGCGGTAGAGGTTCCGTTCGCTGATCCCCAGGATCTTGGCCGCTTTCTGACGATGCCCCTTGCACTCGTCGAGCACGCGCTTGATGTAGCGGCGCTCCACCTCCTCGAGCGTGGTGAGCTCCCCGTCGCGATCATCGGGACGCAGCGCCGGCTCGAGGCGCACCCCGAGCGGCAGGTGCTCGGCTTCGATCAGCCCGGCGTCGCACAGGATCAACGCGCGTTCGATCACGTTCTCGAGCTCCCGCACGTTGCCCGGCCAGGTGTAGCTGCGCAGCACCTCCATCGCCGGGGCCGACACCCGCACCTGGCGCTTGTGCACGATCGACGAGTTGCGGACGAAGTGGTCGACCAGCAGCGGGATGTCGTCGCGGCGTTCGCGCAGGGGCGCGATGTTGAGCGAGAACACGTTGCGCC
>CAYONG010000172.1:0-3749 GCA_964405235.1 uncultured bacterium
ACCGACGAGAGCGGCTTCGGCGGCGCGTCGTTCGCCTCGGGCGAGCTGGGCGGTGACCAGCGCGGGGCGGTACAGCTGCCCGACCCGTTCCTGAAGCGCGTCCTCAATGTCGCCAACGCCGAGATGTTCCGCCGCGTGCGCGAACGCGGTATCGCGGTGGGTTTCAAGGACCTGGGAGCTGGCGGTATGGCCTGCGCCACATCGGAGCTGGCGGCGGCGGGTGGTCGCGGCGCCGAGATCCGGCTCGACGACCTCCATCGCGTACCGCGCGAGATTCCGCCCGAGGTGCTGCTGTGCGCCGAGACCCAGGAACGCTACTGCTGGGTGCTGCCGGAGAGCTTCGCCGCCGAGGCGTGCGACCTCTACAACCGCGAGTTCGCCTTGGGCGCCATCTGCCCGGGCGCCGGCGCGCGCGTGATCGGGCGCGCCGACGATAGCGGACGCTACCGGGTGACCTGGGGGGGCGAGCTGGTGGTGGATTGCCCGGTCGAGGCGATCACCGCGGGGCGAAAGGTGCAGCGGCCGGCGCGGCGGCGACCGCCACCCGCGCCGGGGCGCCCGCAGAAGGGCACGCCTGACGTCCACGGCGCGCTGCTCGCGCTGCTCGGCTCGTGGAACGGCTGCTCGCGCGAGTTCCTGTTCCGCCACTATGACAGCGAGGTGCAGGGCCGCACCTGGCTCAGGCCGGGCGAGGGCGACGCAACCGTCATCCGCGTCCATCCGGAGCGGGCGATGGGTGTGGCGGTTGCGGTTGGCGGCAACCCCTACTGGTGCGGGAGCGATCCCGAGCTGGGCGCGCGGCACGCGGTCGCCGAGGCGGCCCGCAACGTCGCCTGCGCCGGCGGGCGCCCGTGGGCGCTGACCGACTGCCTCAACTTCGGCCATCCCACGGAGCCGCAGGTGATGGGCGACATCGCGGCGACGCTGGAAGGGTTGGCAGTGGCCGCCGAGGCGCTGGGCGGGCTCGCGGCCCGCGGCGCGCCGCTCCCGTTCGTGAGCGGCAACGTGAGCCTGCACAACCAGAGCGGTGCGCGCGCGGTGCCGGCATCCCCGATCGTCTGGTGCGCGGGCGTGGTGCACGACGTCACCACGTCGCTCGGGCTTAACCTCCAGGGCGCGGGGGACTTCCTGCTGCTGGTCGGGGAGACACGCGACGAGCTGACCGGCAGCGCCTACGCCCGCGAGGTGCTGGGCGAGCCGGACGGCGCACCGCCGTCGCTCGATCTGGCGCGCGAGGCGCGGCTTCAGGAGCTGGTGGTGCTGGCCGCCGAGGGCCGCTGGGTGCGCGCCGCGCACGACGTCTCGGACGGCGGGCTCGCCGTGGCGCTGGCCGAGATGGTGATGGCGTCCCCGCCCGAGCGTGGGCTCGGCCTCGATGTGGACCTCGCGGTGCTCGAGACCTCGGCGTCGGCGGCGCTCTTCAGCGAGCGTCCCGCGATCCTGCTCGAGGTGGCGCCCGAGCGCGCGGCCCGTGTGTTCCAGGCCGCACGCGAGCGCTCGTTGCTGGCGTGGCCGATCGGCACCGTTGCGGCGGCACCGTTTCTGCGCGCCCGGTTGCCGGGTGGCGACGTGGTCGAGTGGACAGCGGAGGAACTGCGGGCGGCGGCCGAGGCCCCGTTTCCCCGGCTCTGGAACGAGCGCGAGGAGGAACCGTGAAGCCGGCGCGGGTGGCTGTGCTCCGGTTTCCGGGGGTCAACTGCGAGGCCGAGAGCGCGCGGGCGCTGGCGCGGGTCGGGCTCGCCCCCGAGCTCTTCATGTGGACGCGGCCCCCCTCGGATCTGCGCGACTTCCAGGCGTACCTGCTGCCGGGCGGGTTCTCGTACCAGGATCGCGTGCGGGCGGGAGCGCTGGCCGCGAAGGATCCGCTGATTGACGTGCTGGCCGAGGAGGCCGGGCGCGGCAAGCCGGTGCTCGGCATCTGCAACGGGGCGCAGGTGCTGGTCGAGGCCGGGCTGGTGCCGGGCGGTTCGGGCGTCGAGCTGGCGCTGGCGCGCAATCACATGCCCGACCGGAGCGGCTATTACGCGCGCTGGATCACCACGCGCGTCGAGTCGTCGCGCTGCGTGTTCACGCGCGCGCTAGCGGCAGGCACGCTGCTGCCGCTGCCGGTCGCGCACGGGGAGGGACGATTCACCTCGCGCGAACCGGGGAGGGTGGAGGCGCTGGCGCGGGCCGGTCAGGTGCCGCTGCGTTACGCTTCGAGCGACGGCGCGACCGCCATGACGTTCCCCGCCAACCCGAACGGCGCCGACGCGGCGGCGGCGGCGGTGTGCAACGGCCAGGGCAACGTGCTGGCGCTGATGCCGCACCCCGAGCGCGCACAGGACGCGGGCGCCCTGCCGCCGAGTGTGGCGGGCGCGTGGGGAGCGGCGCGCGCAACGGCCCGCCTGCGGGGCGAGCGCGACGCTCCGGGCCCGGGGCTGCTACTGTTCGAGGGATTGAGAAGACACTTGGAGGAGGGCTGATGGCGGGCAAGCGCGCAACCCCGGTGACTGTGGCGCAGGCGTGGATCGAGCTCAAGAGCGACGACCCCGAGGCGGTCTCGGCGCTGGCGGTGGCGCGCGCCCACCTGCCTGCCGGACGGGCGCTCACGGGCCTCCGGAGACTGCGGCTCCTCGAGCTGAGCGGAGCGCTCCCGGCCCGGGCGGGAATCGAGGGACTGCTGCACCGCTCGATCCAGTTCTACAATCCGCACAAGGAGCGCTGCTCGGTGCGGGCGACCGCTTCGGATGCGGCCCCGCTCGCGGCCGAGGAGCACGTCGTGCTGGTGTTCGAGCGCGGCGAGGAGCGCCGCGGCGCCGCCGAGCGCTGGTGGCGGCACGAGACCGGTCGCGACATCGAGGTGCGCGAAGGGGTGGCATGGGTGATGGCCTTCGAATCCCTGGAGCCCGATCCCCCGGGGGCGGCGGCCGATCTGGCGGTGCTGCGCGACCGCCGCCACGGACTGCTATGCAACCCGCACGCGCAGGAATATCGGGTGGCTGCGGGGAAGATCCCGCTGCCGTGGATGGGCGCCCAATCATGAAGACGCCCAAGGATGGGAATCTCGTCGCGATCGAGCTGCGGGGGGCGGGCCTGACGGGCTGGAGTCCCGAGAAGACGTGGCGCGAGGAATGCGGGGTGTTCGCGGCGGTCGGAATCGCCAAGGCGGCCGAGGTGGTGGGGCTCGGGCTTCACGCGCTCCAGCATCGGGGCCAGGAATCCACCGGCATCGTCTCGTGCGACGAGCGCGGCGAGTTCCGCTCCCACAAGGGGATCGGGCTGGTCTCGGATGTCTACGACGACGAGATTCTCGCCGGGCTCCACGGGCAGATGGCGATCGGACACAATCGCTATTCCACGACCGGCAGCCTCACGCTCGAGAACACCCAGCCGCTGAGGGTCGTTTACCGGGGCGGACCGCTGGCGCTGGCCCATAACGGCAACCTGGTCAACGCGCGAGAATTGCGCCAGGGCCTCGAGGGCTCGGGGTCCATCTTCCAGACCACACTCGACACCGAGATCTTTCTGCACCTGATCGCGCTCTCCTCGGCCGAGACGGTGGAGGAAGCGCTGATCGAAGCGGCGCGCCAGGTGCGCGGCGCCTACTCGATGGTGGTGCTGACGCGCGACGCGGTGCTGGCGATCCGTGATCCGCACGGATTCCGGCCGCTCTGTATCGGCCGGCTGGGCGACGGGTACGTGGTGGCGAGCGAGACCTGCGCGCTCGATCTGGTGGCGGCCGAGTTCGTGCGCGAGGTGGAGCCGGG
>CAYONG010000173.1:0-10461 GCA_964405235.1 uncultured bacterium
GAACCCCGCCAGGACCCATACCCACCCGAACGCTTCGTTGAGCGACATCGCTGACCACCTGTCACCGAAAACGTTGAGACGCGCTACCGCCCCGCCCCCACCGCCGCCGCCTGCAGCCGCTTCTCAAGCCCGGCCAGCTCGTCGCGCAGACCCAGCGGCAGGCGAGAGCCGAACTTCTCGAGATGGGTCCGGATGCCGGGCAACTCGGAGATCCAGCCCTCGACATCCACCCGCAGCAGCTCGGCCAGGCGGTCGTCGGCGATGCGCAGCCCCGAGATGTCGATTGCGCCCGGCGCAGGCAGCCGGCCGATCGGTGTGTCGACGGCTTTCCCGGTTCCGGCCACCCGCTCGAACACCCATTTGAGCACGCGGCTGTTGTCGCCGTAGCCCGGCCATAGGAAGTGCCCCTCGGCGTCTTTCCTGAACCAGTTCACGTAGAAGATCTGCGGCAGCTGCTTTGCGCCGGTGCTGGCGCCGATCTTGAGCCAGTGCGCGAAGTAGTCACCCATGTGGTAGCCGCAGAACGGCAGCATCGCGAACGGGTCGTGACGCAGCGTGCCCACCGCGCCCGCCGCGGCGGCGGTCGTCTCGCTGCTCATGATCGAGCCCAGGAACGTGCCGTGCTGCCACGAGAGCGCCTCGTTGACGAGCGGCACCACGCCCGCGCGACGCCCTCCGAACAGGATGGCCGAGATCGGCACGCCGGCCGGGTTCTCCCACTCCGACGAGATGACCGGGCACTGCCGCGCCGGCGTCGTGAAGCGCGCGTTCGGGTGCGAGGCCTTGCGGCCGGAGGCGGGTGTCCACGGCCGCCGCAGCCAGTCGGTGAGCTCCGCCGGGGGCGCGTCGGTCATCTGTTCCCACCACACATCGCCCTCGGGGGTAACGGCGCAGTTGGTGAAGATCGAGTTGGTCTCGGCGGTGCGCATCGCGTTCGGGTTGCTCTTCATGCTGGTGCCGGGCGCGACGCCAAAGAATCCCGCCTCGGGGTTGATGGCGTACAGGCGACCGTCGATGCCGAACTTCATCCAGGCGATGTCGTCGCCGACGGTCTCGATCTTCCAGCCCGGCAGCGTCGGATTCATCATCGCCAGGTTGGTCTTGCCGCAGGCCGATGGGAACGCCGCCGCGATGTAGATCTTCTTCCCCTCCGGGCTGGTGATGCCGAGGATGAGCATGTGCTCGGCCAGCCACCCTTCGTCGCGCGCCTGCACCGAGGCGATCCGCAGCGCGTGGCACTTCTTCCCTAGCAGGGCGTTGCCACCGTAGCCCGACCCGTACGACATGATCTCGCGCGTCTCGGGGAAGTGGCAGATGTATTTGGTCGTGGCGTTGCACGGCCACGGGGAATCGGCGGCGTTGGGCTCGAGCGGGGCGCCGACCGAATGCAGGCCGCGCACGAACTCGCCGTCGGTCTTGAGCACCTCGAGCACCCGCGCGCCGACGCGGGCCATCAGGTGCATGTTGGCCACCACGTAGGGCGAGTCCGTGATCTCGACGCCGATCTTGGCGATCGGCGAGCCGATCGGGCCCATGCTGTAGGGGATGACGTACATCGTGCGGCCCTTCATGTCGCCGGTGAAGATCCGGGTGAGCGTGGCCGTCATCTCGGGCGGGTCGCGCCAGTTGTTCGTCGGCCCGGCGTCATCCTTGTTCCGCGAGCAGATGAAGGTGAACTCCTCGACTCGCGCGACGTCGGCAGGGTCCGATCGCACCGCGATGCTGTTCGGCCGCCGCTCCCAGTCGAGCCACATCGCGGTGCCGGCGTGCACCATGCGGCGAAGCATCGTCTGGTACTCGCGCTCCGATCCGTCGCACCACACCACCGTCTCCGGCTGGCACAGGGCCGCCGTTACATCCACCCAGGCTTTCAACTCGCTGTGGTCGGTCATGGTGTCCGCCGTGTCCGGCGGGTCCTCGTGTCCGGAGGAAGGTCAGGCCTACGCGCGTGATCGAAGCGCCGGTACGCCCCGCCCCGCGGGGCGAAGTTCGACGGGAGAATAGATGGGGGCGGCCGGGGAGGTCAAAGCCGAGGGAGGTGCGGGGTGCGCTTGCGCGATCGGACGGGCTGACGCATCCTACGTCCCGACGCTCATCTCCCGCCGCTCATCGGTCTCCACGCTCGGAGGATTCGCCCCCGTGGCCGGTCGTCCTCCCGCGCGCCCGCGCGCCGCCGCACGCAAGCCGGCGCGCAAACCCGCCCGCAAGCCGTCGACGAGGCGCCGCGTCACGGGGAACCGCCCGGCGCAGCGGGCCCGCGCGCCGCGCGCCTCCGGCGGCTTCAGAGTGCTCATGCAGCACATGGCATTCAGCAGCCACGATGTCGATCAGGTCCGGCGCTTCTACACCGAGACCCTGGGCTGCTCGGACTTCAGCGTGGATGAGGACCACGAGGTCCTCTCGATCCGCACCGGCCCCGGCGCGAGCCTCGGGTTCATGCCGCCGCTGCCCGGTCCGCCCGAGCAGTGGCGCCCGCCGCGCGAACCTGCCATCCACCTGGTGGTGGACGACGTGGACCGCGCGCACCGGGTGTTGAAGGCGCGGGGCGTGACGTTCGAGCAGGCGCCGGCCGACCGGCCGTGGGGACAACGCACGGCCGTGCTGCGCGATCCGGAAGGGCGCCTGCTGTGTCTGACCCAGCAGGTCAAACGAGGGAGGACGTGAGATGAGCATTCGCGCCGAGCGACTCCTCGAGTTTGGCCAAAGCGTCTGGCTCGATTTCATCCGCCGCGGGCACCTGGTCTCGGGCGAGTTCGAGCGGCTGGTGCGCGAGGCCGGCGTGGTCGGGGTGACGTCGAACCCAACCATCTTCCAGCTCGCAATCGCCGAAAGCACCGACTACGACGAGGCCCTGGGCGCGAGGATCGCCGAGGGACTGCAGGGTCCGGCACTGTTCGAAGCGCTGGCGATCGAGGACATCCAGATGGCGTGCGACCGGCTGCGCGGCGTCTGGGAGCGCACCGGCGGCCGCGACGGGCGCGTGAGCCTCGAGGTGAGCCCGAGACTGGCCGGCGAGACCGCCGCCACCATCGCCGAGGCGCGCCGCCTGCATCGCGCGGTGGCGCGCGGCAACGTCTTGATCAAGGTGCCGGCGACGGCCGCGGGCCTGCCCGCGATCAGCGCGCTGATCGCCGAGGGCATCAGCATCAACGTCACCCTCATCTTCTCGCTCGCGCGCTACCGGCAGGTCATGGACGCCTACCTCTTAGGGCTAGAGCGGCGGGTCGCCGCGGGCGCGACGCTCGCGGATGTTTTCTCGGTCGCCTCGTTCTTCGTCTCGCGCGTCGATTCCAAGGTGGACGCGGCGATCGGCAAGGCGCTGCAAGGGCTCCCCCCGGGGGCCGCCGCCCGCGTCGAGCTGGAGTCGTTCCTCGGGAAAGCGGCGATCGCCAACGCGCGGCTCGCATACGCCGAGTTCAGGGCGGTGACCGCCTCGCCACGCTTCGCCGCGCTCCGGGCACGGGGCGCCAACGTCCAGCGGCCCCTCTGGGCCTCGACCAGCGCCAAGAACCCGGCGTACCCCGACACGCTCTACGTGGACGAGCTGATCGGGCCCGACACGGTGAACACCATGCCACCTCAGACGCTGACCGCGTTCAACGACCACGGTCGGGCCGCGGTCACGATCGCGCGCGATCTCGATCGCGCGCGCATGCTGTTCGACCGGCTGCCGAAGCTCGGGGTGCCGGTCGACACGCTCATCGATCAGCTCGAACCGGAGGGCGTGGCCGCGTTCGCCGCCTCCTACGATTCGCTGCTCGCCACCCTCGAGACCCGTCGCCGCGAGGTTGCGGCGGCCAGGGGCGCGTGATGACCGGCCCGATTTGCCTGACCGGGGCACCCGGCGCTCCCTGAGGCACGCGCGCCACCCGCCCGCATGGAACTCGCCCTCGGCCGCCGCCTGGGTCCCGCCGTCGAAGCGCGCCTGGCCGGACTCGACGCCGACCACCTGACCGCGCGTCTGTGGGCCCACGATCCCACGCTCTGGAGCTCCGTTCCATCCCGCCACCCGGGCATCCTCAACCGGCTCGGCTGGCTCGACGCGCCCGAAGCGATGGCGGCCCGCATCGCGGAGTTCCGGGCGTTCGCCGAGGGCGTCCTGGCGGACGGCTTCACCCATGCGCTGCTGCTCGGGATGGGGGGCTCGAGCCTCGCCCCCGAGGTGATGCGCCTCACGCTTGGCGTGCGGCCCGGCGCGCTCGAACTGACGGTCCTCGATGACACCTCGCCCGGGGCGGTCGGGGAGGCGCTGCGCGCGCACGATCCCATGCGCACGCTGATCCTCGTCTCCTCCAAGTCCGGCTCGACCATCGAGGTGGTCTCGTTCGAGCGCTGCTTCAACGACTGGCAGCGAGAGGCGCGCGGCGAGGGGGCAGGTCGCGCGTTCGCCGCCATCACCGATCCTGGCACCCGGCTCGAGGCGCTGGCACGGCACCGTGGCTACCGCGAGATCTTCAACGGCCAGCCCGATATCGGCGGGCGCTACTCCGCGATCTCTCCGTTCGGTCTGGTGCCCGCCGCGCTCCTCGGAGCCGATCTCGACCTTCTGATCGGCGGCGCCCGCGCCGAGTTGGATGCGCTGCGCGCGGGGCGTCCGGCGCGCGAGGTGCCCGGGGTGAGGCTGGGGGCGGCGCTGGGCGAGTCGGCGTTGCGCGGGCGCGACAAACTGACGCTGGTCGCGGACGCGCGCTGGGCGGCGCTCGGCGTGTGGATCGAGCAACTGGTCGCCGAGAGCACCGGGAAAGAGGACCGCGGGATCGTCCCGGTGGTCGAGGAATCGCTCGCTGCGCCCGACCACTACGGCGACGATCGTCTGTTCGTGGCGCTCGGATCGTTCGCGGACGCTCCCGAGACAACCGCTGCGCTCGCCGCCCTACGGGCCGCCGGGCACCCGGTGGTGTCGTGGGATCCGGCCACGGCAGGCCTCGGGGCCGAGTTCGTGCGCTGGGAGGTCACCACCGCCACCGCAGCCGCCATCCTCGGCATCGATCCGTTCGACGAGCCCAACGTCGCCGAGGCCAAGCAGGCGACCCAGTCCGTGCTCGAGGGCTACCTGGTCTCTGGGCGGTTCCCGGCCGACCCGCCGCTCGCCGCCGCGGACGGGCTTGAAGCGCGCGCTCCGTCGCATGTGGTCGGACGGTGCCGCCTGCATGCCCCCGCGCCGGCGGCGCCCGCCGCCTGGGTCACCGCGCTGCTTTCCCTGGCGCGGCCCGGCGACTATGTGTCCCTGCTCGCCTGGTTCCATCGCACGCCCGCCCGGCATCTGCGGCTCCAGCGCCTGCGCGAAGTGCTGCGTGAGACCACCCAGCTCGCCACCACGCTGGGCTATGGACCCCGCTATCTTCACTCGACCGGGCAGCTCCACAAGGGCGGTCCCGATATCGGGCTCTTCCTCCAGCTCACCGCCGAGCCCGACGAGGAACGGCCGATCCCCGACGAGCGCTTCGGCTTCGGCGCGCTCCAGCGCGCCCAGGCCGAGGGGGATTACGCGACGCTCGAACGCCGTGGCCGGCGGCTGCTGCGCCTTCACCTGGGCACCCGTGTCGAAGCGGGGCTCGATGCGCTGATCGACGCGGTCGCGGCCGGCGAGCGGCTCTAGTATCATCGTTCGGCACTAGATCGAGCGGCCGGCTGAACCGCACCCCCCTTCCCGAGGACTCCGATGCGCTGGCGCACACCTGTCATCCCCACCCTGCTCGCTTGTCTCATGCTCGCCGCCTCCGCCGGATCCGAAGTCCCTGCCGCCGACATCGAGATCCTCAACCGGGTCGTCGAGACGTACAAGGGGCTCAAGCGCTACCAGTTCCAGGGTGTCATCCAGACGGAGATCCGGGCCGCGACCAACCCGCAGAGCCAGAAGCTGTCATTCCATGTCGCCGTGGACGGGAAGGGTCGGATCCGTGACGAGGTGGCCGGCAGCGCCGGCGGGATGATCGTGTCCAACGGACAGGAGACGGTGATCTACAACGCGCAGCTCGGGCAGTACACGCGCAAGCAGGGAAACGCCGACAGTACGTTCGCGCGGATGACCAACAAGGGCCTCGGGGGCACGCTGGTCGCGCGGTTCTCCGCGGCGGCGACCGGGGTCGTCACCGTCAAGCGGCTCGCCAACGAGGCCTTCGTGCTGGACAGCGGCAGCCGCGACTGCATCGTGCTCGATGTGGCTTACGAGCCTTCGGCGTACCGGGCCCAGGTCACCGAGGAGCCCCGCCGCTACTGGATCGACGCTCAGAGCCACATGGTGCTGCGCATGCGCACACGGCTCAAGGCCGACTCGCCGCAGTTCGGGGGCAAGGTCGAACAGGACGAGACTATCTCCTTCCAGCGCGCCCTCATCAACCCGGTGTTCGCGGATTCACTCTGGGTGTTTCGCGCCCCGCCGGCTTCACGCGAGGTGTCGGAGTTCAGCGCCGCCCGCGAAGATCCGGCGGCCGCCTTCACCGGCAAGCCGGCGATCGATTTCTCGCTCAAGGACCTCAAGGGCCGTGCCCACTCCCTCAAGAGCCTGCGCGGCAGGACCGTTCTGCTGGACTTCTGGGCGACCTGGTGTGGCCCCTGTCGCATCACCATGCCCCAGGTGGCCAAGATCCATGCGGAGTACAAGAACCGCGGCGTCGAGGTCATGAGCATCAACGTCGGGGAATCGGCCAGGAAGGCGGGCGACTACGTGACCAAGAACGGCTACGCCTTCACCACCCTGCTCGACGAGGATCGCTCGGTGTCGACCCAGTATCGGATCAACGGCATCCCCACGCTGGTCGTGATCGACAAGGCTGGGAAGGTCAGCGACTACCTGGTCGGCGCCCGCGACGACGTGGCCCTGCGCGCGGCGCTCAAGAAGGCGGGCGTGAAGTAGGGAATGCGCGGCGAGGGCGCCGCGTGCCGGTTCAGCGCTCCGCGGCCCCGAACCTCGCGAACCATTCCCGCGCCTGCGCCATGTCCACGTTTCCGCCGCTCAGGATGACGCCCACCCGCTGACCCGGCACCGCGAGCCGCCCGCTCAGGAGCGGCGCCAGGCCCAGCACCCCGGTCGGCTCGACGATCAGCTTCATCCGTTCCCATACGAAGCGCATCGCCTGCACCAGCTCCGCGTCGCTGGCGGTGATCATGTCGGCGACCGAGCGCCGGATGAGCGCCAGGGTGAGCGGGCTCAGCGAGGGTGTGCGCGCCCCATCCGCGATGGTGTCCGGGTGATCTGCCCGCTCGAGTCGTCCGCTTCGGAACGAGCGGCAGGCATCGTCGCCGGTCTCGGGCTCGACGCCGATCACCCGACACTTGGGGCTCAGCACGGACGCCGCCAGCGCCGAGCCGCTGAGGAGACCGCCCCCGCCGACCGGGACCAGCAACAGATCGAGTGGGCCCGCCTCCTCGAACAGCTCCAGCGCGGCGGTCCCCTGTCCGGCGACGATCTCGGGGTGGTCGAAGGGCGGGATGAGCTTCATCCCGCGCTCGCGCGCGATGCGCCCGGCCATCGCTTCGCGCTCCTCCCCCGCAGCGTCGTAGAACACCACCTCCGCCCCGTAGCCGCGCGTCGCCGCAAGCTTGGCGGCGGGCGCAAAGCTGGGCATGACGATGGTGGCGGGCATGCCGAGCGTGCGGGCGACCAGCGCCACGGCCTGCGCGTGATTGCCCGAAGAGTAGGCCACAACGCCGCGGCGTTGCGCATCCTCAGGCAGCTGAATGATGGTGTTGTAGGCGCCGCGGAACTTGAAGGCGCCCATGCGCTGGAGGTTCTCGCACTTGAGGTGGACCTGCGCCCCGACGCGGCGGTCCAGCGTGCCCGAGTTGGCGACCATCGTGCGGTGGGCGACCGACTCCAGCCGTTGGCGCGCGGCGATCAACCGGGCGACCATCTCGTCGTGCGTGGGGATGGCCTGCAGTTCGGGGGTCATGCTCATCGGGATCCGGCTCTCGCCCGGCGGGCTACACCCCGGCGACCGGCTCGGGGAACATCCGCTCAAAGTCAGGATCACCATGGAGCAGGGCGAGGTCGGGATCTCGACGCGCCCAGGCGGCGTCCTTGTAGCCGGCATCCCACGCCCTCGAGAGCGCGGCGAGCGCTTCCGGCTTCTTCTCCATCCGGCAGAAGCCACAGGTGGCGTTGTAGAGCACCATGGCGTCGTTAGGGCGCAGCGCCATCGCCAGACTCAACTCGCGCGCCGCGTCGTCGGCCCTCCCCAGCGAGGTATAGGCGACGGCAAGGTGGGTGCGCGCGCGCGCATCTTCGGGCACCTGGTCGAGGTGTCCCTCCAGCGCCAGAATGCGCCGTTGCCTCATGGTCCGGACCGTCTCGTCCTTTCCCAACGCCATGAGCGAGTTCTCGATCGGCACATAGACATTGTAGTCGTCGCCCGAGGCTTCCAGGGCCGCTTCCGCGATGCTGGCGACTTCCTGGTAGCGTCCCGAGGTGAACAGCGCGCGACCGAGAAGGTAGTAGGCGCCCTCGCAATCGCGCTTGCTCTCGATGGCCAACCGGCAGCATCGGATGGCCTCATCGGACTTACGGTCGGCATAGAGGATCCAGCCCTGGGCCACCTGGACCTCCGGCAGCTGTGGCTGGATGGCGACCGCCCGCTGGGAGGCCGCCAGGGCCCGCTCCGTCCACACGGCGTCGCGATGATAGTGGTAGTAGTTCTGGGCGCAGACGCTGGCGATGGCGGCGTAGGCAAGCGCGAACTCGGGATCGAGTGTGACCGCGTTCTCGAACATGCGCAGCGCGTACTCGAGGTCCTGCCGCGTGCGCCGGCGCGCGTAGCTCTTCCCGTTCAGGTACAGGTCATAGGCCTGATGGTTCATGGTCGGCTTGGCGGCGATCGCCTCCTGTTCCTGCGGCGACAGCGTGATCCGCAGCGCCTCGGCGATCTTGCGCGCGATCTCGTCCTGCACCTCGAAGATGTCCTTCATCTCGCGATCGTAGCGCTCCGACCACAACGGGAAATCCGTCCGCGCATCCATGAGCTGGGCGTTGATCCGCAGCCGGCTCCCGGCGCGCCGCAGGCTGCCGCCCAGAACGTACGCCGCGCTCAGCTCACGGCCGACCTGTTGCGGGGTGACCGACTTGTCCCGGTAGCCGAGCACGGTGGGACGGGGGAAGATCTTCAGTCCCTTGATCTTCGACAGCTCGGTGATGATGTCCTCGGTGATCCCGTCGCGGAAGTACTCGTCCTCCTTGAGCCCGCCCAGGTTCTCGAAATAGAGCACCGCGATGGACTTCTCCGCCTGCTTCGGGGCCGCGCCCGACCGGGAGTCGCCGGAGTCCGCCGCCCGCCTGCGCCCGGTGTCCAGGTCGCGCCGCAGTCGCATCAGATCGGTCTTGAGCTCCCCCGCGCTCTGGGCGCGCAGGTCGCGGTCCTTCTCGAGCGCCTTCTCGAGGATGCGGGAGAACTCCGGCGGCAGGGCCGGGTTCAGCTGGGTCATGGGCGCCGGGTCGCGGTTGAGGATCGCATCGAAGATCACCGCGGAGGTGTCGCCCGGGAACGGTAGCGCCCCGGTCGCCATCTGATAAAGCACCGTCCCCAGCGAAAACAGGTCGGTGCGCGCGTCGGTGAGCTGGCCGCGCGCCTGCTCGGGCGACATGTACGACACTGTGCCCACCGCGGTGCCCGGCTGCGTCAGCTCGTCGCGGGCGACCACCGTGTCGACCTGCGAGGCGGCCAGCGCGGCCCCTCCGCGGCGCGCCGCATCGATCTTGGCGAGCCCGAAGTCGAGTATCTTCACCTGGCCGCGCGGGCTCACGAAGATGTTGGCTGGTTTGATGTCCCGGTGGACGATCCCCTTGGCGTGCGCCGACTCGAGCGCATCGGTGATCTGGATCGCCAGCCCCAGCAGCGTCCCCATCTCCATCGGCTGGCGGCCGATGGTCTGGGCCAGCGTCTGTCCCTCGAGCAGCTCCATGACGATGAAGTGCTGGCGCTCGTGCTGCTCGATCGCGTGGACGGTGCAAATGTTCGGATGGCTCAGGGCCGAGGCGGCGCGCGCCTCGCGCTGGAACCGCTCGAGCGACTGGGCATCCTGCTCCAGCTCGGCAGGGAGGAACTTGAGCGCCACCCGGCGTCCGAGCCGGGTGTCCTCGGCCTCGTAAACCACACCCATGCCGCCGCGGCCGAGCGGACGGACGATCGTGTAGTGCGAAATGGTCGTTCCGATCAAGGCGTCGTTCATGTCGTGTGGTCCGTGTGAGGAGCCCGCTGTGTGAGCCCGAGCCCCTTCAGCCCGGGGTCGTCTCGGGGAAGAGGCGCTCGAACTCGGGGTCGCCGTGGAGCAGGGCGAGGTCAGGGTCCCGGCGCGCCCAGTCGGCATCCTTGAAGCCGACGCCCCAAGCCTTCCGCAGCGCGTCGAGGGCTTCGGTCTTCCTGTTCATCACGCAGTAAACGCACGCGACGTTGTAGAGCAGGTTGCCGTCGTTTGGACGCAGGGCGACGGCGAACTGCACCTCGCGGATGGCGTCCTCGTTTCGGTCCG
>CAYONG010000174.1:0-12383 GCA_964405235.1 uncultured bacterium
CCGCCAGTCGGGGCCGGGCGAAGTGTGGAATCGGCAATGAGGTGCGGGACAGAACGGGGGCGCAAAGGGGGCGCGTGGGTCGGTCATGCCCGATTAGCCCTGCACGCCCCGAGCCATCCACAATCGTCAGCGCACAACTCAAGTCTCGCGGTGGGGCGGTCGATTCTACTTTACATTAAAAAGTACTTGACGAGACCGGGCCGCCAGGTTTCAATCGAGGCATGACCGCACCGTCCAGCCTGCCCGAAGGCCATAGCGAGCCCCTCCCGATCCACGGGCAAGCGATCGAGGACCTGCGGTACATCCGTCGCACCATGGAGCGCGCGGGGGCATTCACCGCCATCTCCGGGTGGGGGCTGGTGGTGAACGGCGTCACCGCCCTTGGCGCGGCGTTCCTGGCGGACCGCCAGCCGACCTCCGAGGCCTGGCTCGGCACCTGGCTGGCCGAAGCGCTGCTGGCCCTGATCGTGAGCCTATGGACGTCGAGCCGCAAGGCCCGCGCGGCCCTCATCCCGCTGCTGAATGGTCCGGGACGGATGTTCGTCTTCGCGTTCACTGTCCCGATGGTCGTGGGAGCGCTCCTCACCGTGGCATCTCTCGGCGCGCCCCTGGCGGGGCGCCTCGCCGCCATTTGGCTGCTCCTCTATGGCGCCGGCATCGCGACCGGCGGCGCCTTCTCGGTGCGCATCGTGCCGACGATGGGGATCATCTTCGTCCTCCTCGGCGCTGCGGCCCTGTTCAGCCCGGTCGGCTGGGGCAACGCCTACCTCGCGGCCGGGTTCGGCGGGCTCCATATCGTCTTCGGACTGATGATCGCGAGGCAGCACGGTGGCTAAGACCAGCGCGCAGCGACAGGAAGGCTCCATGAAGCACCGGTCCTTGGGGCGCGGCCCGCGCGAGGTGCGCGGCTCGTACCCGGTCCTCGGCACGCCGGCGCTCGACCGCCTGATCCACGAGCGCATGCGCCTGGGCATCGCCAGCGCGCTCGCGGTGAACGAATCGCTCACATTCAGCGAGCTCAAGGGGCTGCTCAAGACCTCCGATGGCAATCTGAGCGTGCACGCTCGCCGGCTCGAGGAAGCGCAATACATCAGCTGCACGAAGTCATTCGCCGGGCGGATGCCCAAGTCCGAGTACCGGCTGACCCCGGCCGGGCGCAAGGCGCTCGAGCGTTACCTGGACCACATGGAGGCGCTCATCCGTGCCACGCGCGAGCGCTGAGTCAGACCCTTTTTTTCGTGGAGTCGCTTTATGATGCCAAGCACTTTGCCCGGGAATCCAGAGCGTCTCCACGCCGCGATCATCATGGACGGCAACGGTCGCTGGGCGGTCGATCGTGGACTTCCGCGCGCCGCCGGCCACCGCGCGGGGGTGGAAGCGGTGTGCCGGGCGGTCGAGGCGGCCCCCGCCCTCGGGATCGGCACCCTCACGCTCTACGCATTCTCCTCGGCCAACTGGGAACGCCCGGCGGGCGAGGTGCGCGAGCTGCTCGGCCTGCTTCGCGAGTACCTGTGCTCACAGACCGCACGGTGCGCCGCTCGAGGCGTGCGTCTTGGCGTCATCGGCCGGCGCGACCGTCTGCCGGCGGCGCTCCGCAGCGCGATCGCGGCCGCCGAGGCGGCCACCGCGGACGGCGGGACGCTCCATCTGCGGCTCGCGCTCGATTACTCGTCGCGTGAGTCCATCCTGCGCGCCGCCCGCAAAGCGCCGCGCTCGGGGATCCTCACCGCCGCCGCCTTCGAGCGTCTGCTCGCCCAAGCCGAGGGAGGGGTCGCTCCCGCGCTGGCGGTAGATCTCATGATCCGCGCCGGCGGCGAGCGACGGCTGAGCGATTTCCTGCTGTGGGAGAGCGCCTACGCGGAGCTGATCTTCACCCCGACCATGTGGCCCGACTTCACCGCTGCCGATCTCGAGGCCGCGATCCGCGACTATCGCGGTCGCGAGCGCCGCTTCGGTGGATTGCCCGACCGCGCGGCGAGCTGACCGCCGGGCCGCGCGGAAGTGAACCGTCCCCGCGAAGTCGTCACCACCGAACGGAGGCGCCGGATTTCTCAGCAGCCCGAACTCGAAGCGGATACCGTCCGCGGGACCGGGAAGGGTGGTCCCCCGCCCGACCCGCCCGACCCGCCCGAGCGGCTCACACTGCCGTTCGCGGCGTTCCTCGTTCTCGCCTCGGTGGCGACGGCAGGCGTGGCGCTGTGGCTCTTCTTCGTGACCGCATTCGTCCTGCCGGCACAAGACGCCGCCCACATCCCCATGTGGCGCGCGATCGCCGTCTCCTTCTGCGCGTTCTGCGCGCTCAGCTGGGGATGCGTGGCTACCGGCGGGCGGCGGGCGCTCCTGCGATGGCCTCTGCTGGCCATCTCGGGTGCCGCCATCGCGCTCGGGCTCTTCGGGGTCATCGACATGCTCCGCCGGGCGAACGAAAGCGGCGACTTCGAAGGCTACATCCTGCTCATGGGCTTGATCCTCTCTGGACACGGCCTCGCCGGCGTCCTCTATGCCCTGCGCCCCGGTGTGACCGCCCGGCTCCAAGTGCGCTAGCCTCCGCCTCCGCCGGGGGCGGGCCGTCCAACCTGAGCCTCGCTCCGAATCCCCCGGCTGCCGGACGCTCCCAACCCTTTCGGGCGTCGGCCTATCCGAACAGGTGACTGTCAACTGACGGCACGGGGTGGCGATGCTGAGCGTTGACCCAAACACGGTTCCGGCGGGGTCGGACGCGGTCGACGCGGTGCTTGCGGCGGCCGGCGACGCGCGTGCGTTCGAGCGGCTCTACCGCACCCACGTGGCCCGGATTCACGGTCTCGCCCGGCGGATGGCCGGAGACGACGAAGCGCAGGAGTTGACCCAGATGACCTTCGTGAGGGCGTGGCAGAAGCTCTCGACCTTCCGGGGCGAGTCGAAGTTCGGCACCTGGCTGCACCGGGTGGCGATCAACGTGATCCTCGGGCGCCGCGCTTCGCTCAAGGTCGAGCGGGGGCGGTTTCAGAGCGGCGACGAGATCTTCGAGACCCTGCCGGCGCGGCCGGTGGCGACCGAACACCGGCTCGACTTCGACGCCGCCATCGGGCGGCTACCGGCCGGCGCGCGGCAGATCTTCGTCTTGCACGACGTCGAAGGCTACAAGCATGACGAGATCGCGCGCATGCTGAGCATCAACGCGGGCACATCGAAGGCCCAGCTCCACCGCGCGCGCATGCTGCTGCGCGGACACCTGGGACGTTGAGGGGGCGGACATGGACAACGATCCGCAGGGCATCGGGGGCGAGCGGGACCGCTGGAGCGACCGGCTCTCCGAGTATCTCGACGGCGGGATGAAGACCGCCGAGCGCGAGCGGCTCGAAGCCCATCTCACCGAGTGCGCGGCCTGCTCGGTGGCGCTGGCCGACCTGCGCGAGGTCGTGGCGCGCGCCCTGACCCTCGAGGACACGCCGCCGTTGCATGACCTGTGGCCCGCGATCGAGGCGCAGCTCACGCCGCGCAAGGCCGGCGCCCGGGCGCGCGGCGAAACGATCGTGGATGGTCGCGCCTGGTGGGGGCGGCGGTTCGACCTCGGTCTGCCGCAGCTCGCGGCGGCGGTGATAGTCCTCGTGACGCTTTCGGCCGGCGCCATGTGGCTCGCGTTGCGCGGTCCGACACTGCCGGGGGTGCGCGAGACGGCGCCCGCGGGCACGCTCGCGAGCGGCTCAGCGGCGGCGCCGGAGCGGATCCCCGGGGCGCTCACGCGGCCGCCAGCCGGCACCGCTATCGAAGCCACGCCGGCATCGGCGGGCGGAGGCAATCCCCGCTACGAGGCGGCGGTCGCCGAGCTGGAGAAATCGCTGGAGGAAGGTCGGGGCAAGCTGGATCCCCGCACCCTCCAGGTGGTCGAACAGAACCTGCGCATCATCGATGGGGCGATCGAAGACGCCCGCCGCGCGATCGCCGCGGACCCTGGCAACACCTGGCTGCGCTCGCACCTGGCGGCCACCATGAAACGCAAAGTGGACCTGCTGCGCGCGGCGACCATGCTCGCCACAACGCAAGGCTGATGGGAGGGGGAGGAGCGTCATGATCGGCACACTGGCTGCACTAACGGTCGCCGTGCTGGCGGGGGCGACCCACACCGACACCACGTTCGCGGTCAAACCGGGCGCCCGGCTCGAGCTGAGCAACTTCGGAGGCACGATCGCCGTAACCACCTGGACGAAGAACGCGGTGCGCGTCATCGCCGAACACTCGTCGCGGGTCGAGATCCAGGTCGAAGGCTCCGGGCCCTCGCTCAGCATCGATGCCGTCCACTGGCGCGGCGTCCCCACGACCGTGGACTACCAGGTCACCGTGCCCCGCTGGATGGCGCTCGATCTCTCGGGGGTGAGCACCGACATCTCGGTGGAGAACGCGGAGGGCGAGGTGCAGATCGAGAGCGTCCAGGGGGAGGTCTCGGTAACCGGCGGAACCAAGCTGATCTCGGCCAGCTCGGTCGAGGGCGAGGTGACCATCCGGGGGGCGAGCGGCCGGATCGAGAGCAGCTCGGTGAACGGAAGCGTCCGTATCGAGCGGTCGACCGGACCGGTGGTGGCGAGCAGCGTCAACGGTGATATCACCCTGACCGGGATTGATTCCGAGGAGGTTGAGGCGAGCACCATCAACGGCACCGTCAGCTACGACGGCACCATCCGGGATATCGGCTCCTACCGGTTCAGCACTCACAATGGTGACGTTGTCGTGACGGTCCCCGAACGGGCCAACGCCACGGTCTCGGTGGCGACCTTCAGCGGCGAGTTCTCCTCGGCGTTCCCGATCCAGCTCAGCGACACCCGCCACGGCAGGCGATTCAACTTCACGCTCGGGAAGGGGGGCGCCCGCATCGAGCTGGAGTCCTTCCAGGGTGGCATCCGCCTGCGCCGGCCCGGGAGCCCGGAGGCGAAGGGCGGCGAGGGGTACCGGTACGAGTACAAGAAGCGCACCGACACCGTGAAGTCGAAGCACAAGAACTCAGGCCACGAGGAGAACGAGCGATGAGCGCGAATATGACACGGAAGAACAGCTTCCCCGGGACGGCATCGCGGTGGGTTCTGGCGACTGCGCTTGCGGCGACGGCGACGCTGTGGCCGGTGGCAGCGCGGGCTCACGAAGGCCACGATTCGGACAAAGGCCCCCGCCGCACCGGCGAGGCCTTCGAGTGGAGCGGGCGGGTCGCGACCGGCAGAAGCATCGAGATCAAGGGCGTGAACGGTGCGATCATGGTAAGCACGATCAGCGGGAGCGAGATCAAGGTGGCGGCGAAGAAGAGCGGTCGGCGGAGCGACCCCAACGAGGTGACCATCGAGGTCATCGAGCACGCCGGTGGTGTCACCCTGTGCGCCGTCTATCCCACGCCGCGCGGCGATCGCCCCAATCGGTGCGCGCCCGGCGATGGGGGCCGCATGAACACGAGGAACAACGATGTCAGCGTCGAGTTCACCGTACAGGTCCCGGCCGGCGTCGGGTTCATCGGGCGCACGGTGAACGGAGATATCCGGGCGTGGGGACTGAAGGCCGACGCCGAGGCCTACACGGTCAACGGCTCGGTCCAGCTCTCGACCGGGGGGACGGCGCGCGCCACCACGGTGAACGGCTCGATCGAAGCCGAGATGGGCACCGCAGCGACCGAGGCGCTGGAGTTCGAGACCGTGAACGGCGGCATCACGCTGACGGTTCCCGCCGGAAGCGGCGCCGAGGTGCGTGCCTCGACCGTGAACGGCGACATCTCGACCGACTTCCCGCTCACGGTGCGCGGCAAGTTCAGCCACCGCAGCATCACCGGCACCATCGGCCGCGGCGGGCCGCAGCTCAACATGTCCACCGTCAACGGGGATATCCGGCTCCGCTCGGCCTCGTAACGCCGGGGACCCCTCCGACACCGACGGCGGGCGCGGGCAAATCGGCGCCCGCCGTCGCCATACCCACGACCGCGCGCGGTAGGTGCCCGCCGCCCACCTCTGCTATACCTTCCCGGCCATCCACGTCCGCACGAAGATCCCGCCCCCTTGGGGCTGCGAAAGGCCGGCATGGAACTGCTCGAGTCCCACCTCGACACGTCCAGCGACGAGTTCAAGGCGAACGCCGCGCACCATCGCGCGCTGGCGGCCGCCCATAAGGAGCATCTCGAAGCCGTGAAGCTCGGCGGCGGCAAGGCGCAGATGAGCCGCCACAAGGCGCGCGGCAAGCTGTTCGTGCGCGATCGGGTTGAGATGCTGCTCGATCCCGGCACCGCCTTCCTCGAGCTTTCGCCGCTCGCGGCCCACGAGCTCTACGAGGGCGAGGCACCGTGCGCGGGTCTGGTCACGGGCATTGGCTTGGTGCGCGGGCGCCACGTCATGGTGGTGGCCAACGACGCCACCGTAAAGGGCGGCAGCTACCTGCCCATGACGGTCAAGAAGCACATACGCGCGCAGGAGGTGGCGCTCGAGAACCGGCTGCCCTGCATCTACCTGGTGGACTCGGGCGGTGCGTTCCTGCCGCTGCAGGCCGAGGTGTTCCCCGACCGCGACCATTTCGGTCGCATCTTCTACAACCAGGCGCGCATGTCGGCGCTCGGGCTGCCGCAGGTCGCGGTGGTCATGGGCTCGTGCACCGCGGGCGGCGCCTACGTGCCGGCGATGAGCGACGAGGCGGTGATCGTCAAAAACCAGGGCACCATCTTTCTCGCCGGTCCGCCGCTGGTGAAAGCCGCGACGGGCGAAGAGGTGACTGCCGAGGAGCTGGGCGGCGGCGACGTGCACACGCGCATCTCGGGCGTGGCGGACCACCTCGCCGACGACGATGCGCACGCGCTCGAGATGGCCCGCGACATCGTGGCGCACTTTGGAGCGGGGGGGCCCGCCGGCCGCGCCAACGTCGAGATGCTCGACCCCGAGCCGCCGCGGTATGACCCCGAGGAGATCTACGGGCTCCTGCCGCGCGACCTGCGTACGCCCTACGACGCGCGCGAACTGATCGCGCGCCTGGTGGACGGCTCGCGCTTCCACGAGTTCAAGTCGCGCTACGGCACCACGCTCGTGACCGGGTTCGCCCACCTGCACGGGATGCCGGTTGGGATCCTCGCCAACCAGGGCGTGCTGTTCAGCGAGACCGCGCTCAAGGCCACGCACTTCATCGAACTCGCCGCCCAGCGGCAGGTGCCACTGCTATTTCTACAGAACATCAGCGGGTTCATGGTCGGCCGGCAGTACGAGCACGGCGGGATCGCCAAGGACGGCGCAAAGATGGTGCATGCGGTCGCCAACGCCCCGGTCCCCAAGATCACGCTCATCATCGGCGGCAGCTTTGGCGCCGGGAACTACGGCATGTGCGGCCGCGCCTACCAGCCGCGCTTCCTGTTCATGTGGCCCAACAGCCGGATCAGCGTCATGGGCGGCGAGCAGGCCGCCTCGGTGTTGGCGCAGGTGAAGGACGCCTCCGGCAAGAAGATGAGCGAGGCGGAGACGAAGAAGTTCAAGCAGCCGATCCTCGACAAATATGAGGAGGAGGGGAGCCCGTACTACTCGACCGCGCGGCTGTGGGACGACGGCATCCTCGATCCCGCCAACACCCGAGACGCCCTGGGGCTCGCGTTCGCCGCCACCCTGAACGCGCCGATCCCGGAGATGCGGTTCGGCGTGTTCCGGATGTAGGGGAGGGCATGGAGACCGGCGGCGAGACCCTGTGCATCGGCCTGATCGGCGATCACGACCCGACGGTGACCGCGCACCGCGCGATCCCACTGGCGCTCGCCCGCGCGGCGGCGGTAACGGGCATCGCCCTCGAGGCGCGTTGGCTCGGCACCGCGGCGCTCGGGCGTGATCCGTCGCTCGCGACGGCGTGCGACGGACTCTGGTGCGTCCCGGCGTCGCCCTATGCGGATGGCGAGGCGGCGATCGCGGCGATCGGGAATGCGCGCGAAACCGGGCTCCCGTTCCTCGGCACCTGCGGGGGCTATCAGCACGCGCTGATCGAGTACGCTCGAAACGTCCTGGGGCTCGTGGACGCCCAACATGGCGAGGAGCATCCGGACGCGCAGCTGGCGCTGATCGGCCGGCTCTCGTGCGACCTGGTCGAGGTGACGGGGCGCATCCGTCTCGCCCGCGATTCCCGCCTCGCCGCGATCTGCGACGCGTTCGAACTGGAGGAGGGCTACCACTGCCGCTTCGGCCTGGATCCGAGCTATCGCCCGGTATTCGACGACGGCCCGCTGCGGATCGTCGGCGAGGATGACGCCGGCGAGCCGCGCGCGTTCGAACTCGACGGGCATCCGTTCTTCTTCGGCACCGCGTTCCAACCCGAGCGCTCGGCGCTCGCGGACCGTGACCATCCGCTGATCATCGCGTTCGTGCGCGCCTGTGCCGGGGCGCGGGTACGGCGGGCGGCCGGGGCGCGCTGAGCCGGGCGGCGCACCGCCGGTCGGGAGGGGGGACGCCAATGCGATGGCCGGGAGGTGGGTCGATGGCGCGGACCCTCTTCGGCGCGCCGGCGCTGGTGCTCGCGGCCTGTGGGTGCACCACGCTGCCTACCGGGCTGGCGCCGGGGCTCGCGCGGCCGGAGCGCGGCGTCACGTTCGTGGCCTGGACGGCCGACGGCTACGGCACCGCCGCGGCACTGGCCTCCCTCGACGCGCTGACGGCGACCGGCGCCAACACGGTGACCATTCTCATCACGGCCTATCAGGCGGACCGAAACGCGGCGCAGGTGCGTAGCGGCGACCCGCGTACGCCGAGCCCGGCGGCGGTGAGCACGATCGTCGGCGCGGCCCGGGCCCACGGGCTGCGGGTCGTTTTCAAGCCGCAGGTTGATCTCGACGATGGCTCGTGGCGAGGGCACATCGCACCGCCGGATGCCGCGTCGTGGTTCCGATCGTACCGGGACTTCGTGCTGCCCTGGGCCGACCTCGCCCGCGCGCTCGGTGTGGAGCAGTTCGTCGTCGGCACCGAGCTGGCGGGGACGCTTCGTCACGAGGGAGAGTGGCGCCGGACCATCGCCGATATCCGCGCCGTGTTCCCCGGCGAGGCGCTCTACGCGGCGTCGTGGGATGAGGCGGCCAACGTGCCGTTCTGGGATGCGCTCGACCTGGTCGGCGTGGATTTCTACTTCCCGGTCGCCGACCGTGCCGATGCGGGGAGGCTCGAGATGCTGGCCGGATGGCAGCCGTGGCTCGATCGCCTATCGCGGCTCCATCGCCAGACCGGGCACGAGATCCTGCTCACCGAGATCGGCTACCGCAGCGTAAACGGCGCCGGCATGGCCCCCTACGCGTTCGGGCCCGGGGCGACGCTTGATCTCGGCGAGCAGGCGGACCTCTACTGGGCGGCGCTCCAGGCGACCGCCGAGCAGCGCTGGATTCGCGGGCTCAGCTGGTGGAACTGGCCCGCGGACGGTTCGGGTGGGCCGCGGAATGACGATTTCACCCCGGCTGGGAAGCCGGCTGCGGGTGAGTTGGCGGGTGCCTGGGGAGGGACGTGAGATGAGCCGTCTGGGTTTTCGACCGGCTTCCCGCTCGTTCATCGCCCTGGCCGCCGCCTGTGCGCTGATTCTCGCCCCGACCCCGGGGCGGGGCGCCGAGGTCGCGCGCCTGCGGCCCGGGGCGATCGAGGTCGGCCTCGCCGGATCGGTTGCTTCGGTCGCGGGCAGCACGCGCGCGTCGGTCGCGCTGCGGCTGGGCAGCTTTCGGGCCGCGGGCTCCGGTCTCGCAGGGTTCGAGGCCGAACTCGGCTACACTCACGTCCAGGCGCTCGACACGGTCGATCTCGGAGGGAACGTGTCCTGGCAGCACGCCGCGGGGGCGTCGTCGCTCCATCCGTTCTTCGCGCTGGGAGGCGGCCTGCGGCAGGAGACCCTCGGCAGCTTCAGCCAGGCGCGCTACCCCGTCGGATTCGCGCTCGGCCTGCGGGCGCTGGTCGGTCCCCGGGCCGCGCTCCGCGTCGAGTATCGTTACCGCCGCATCCTGAACGATCCGGTCGCGAACTTCACCGAACATGACGCACTGGTCGGGCTGTCGATCCTGTTGCGCAACCCGGAACGCCCCGGCCGGGGCGGGGAGTAGGAAACCCATGGCTGGAACCATCGACGTGATCCGCGACGGCCCCGTGGCCCGCATCTGGCTCGACCGCCCCGATCAGCACAACGCACTGGCGGCCGAGCTGGTCGCCGAGCTCACCAGCACGCTGCACGCGCTGGCGCTCGATGCCACGGTGCGCGTGGTCGTGCTCGGCGGCCGCGGGCCCTCGTTCTGCGCCGGGGCCGACATCGCCCTGATGAAGGCGTCGGCCCACGCCACGTTCGAGCAGAATCTGGCCGAGGCGGAGCGCCTGGGGCGCCTGTTCTCGACCCTCGCCGGCCTGCCCAAACCTGTCGTCGCACGGCTCCACGGCAATGTGTTGGGGGGCGGCGTCGGACTCACCTGCGCGTGCGACATCGCGGTCGCCTCCGACGAGGCGCGTTTCGGGCTCACCGAGGTGCGGCTCGGCATCCTGCCGGCGCTCATCAGCCCCTACGTCATCCGGCGGCTCGGGGACCGTGCCGCGCGCGAGCTGATGCTCACCGGCGAGCGCATGGATGCGGCAACGGCGCTGCGCTACGGCCTGGTGCACCACGTGACCACGGTCGGCGAGCTGGACGCCAGGGTCGAGGAGCGCATCCAGGCCCTGCTCGCCGGGGCGCCGCACGCCCAGGCCAGAATCAAGACCCTGCTCGAGCTATGGGCCGACTCGGGCTGGAACGAGTATCGCTCCGGGCTCCCGCGCGTCCTCGCCGAGGTGCGCTCGGGCGAGGAGGCCAGGGAAGGGCTGGGCGCGTTCTTCGAGAAGCGCAAGCCGAAGTGGGTGGAGAATCCGTAATCGCGTTCGAGCCATCGCCGGCTCGAGCCGTCACCGCCGATCCTGTTGTTGGACCGACCCGTGGGGCGCGCGAAACAGAGACGGGCGATCGTCGTCGCGAGAATCACGAAGCCCGCTGGCTGTCCTCATTCCGGCACGTATTCGCCACTCACCTGCTGGATCGGGATACGCCAGCTGCACCCTTCAGGAACCGCTCGGCCACAAGGACATGACCACGACCATGATCTACACGCACGTACTCAGCCGCGGCGGGCTGGGGGTTCGGAGTCCGGCGGACGGGCTGTAGGCTGACGGGATTCAGCGGCGCGGCGCAGGCTATTGGTCGAGCGGACGGAGTACGGCGGCGGTAAGCGGAGGGACAGGATGGAGTTCAGGACACGGTGCCGGGCAGCCTGGTGCGATAGGCTGACCAGCCTATTTGTTAGGGAAGTTCGGCCGAATAGTCGTTAGGCAGACAACAACTACACCAGCCCCCGGGAAACCGGAGATTGGATGAAAGTGGGCGAGTTGATCCGCCTTCTGGAGGAGAATGGATGGAGGCTGGCTCGGACCAGGGGCAGTCATCGGCAATTCAGAAACCCGAGCAAGCCCGGGACGGTCACGGTCGCAGGCAAGCCGAGTCTTGACGTTCCTCCGGGGACTCTGAGTTCGATCTTGAAACAGGCCGGTCTCAAGAAGAAGGGGGCAGCAGAGTGACGAGATACATGGTGATCATCGAACGCGGGGAGTCCAGTTGGGGCGCCCATGTGCCGGACCTGCCCGGCTGTGTCGCTGTCGGCGAGACGAGAGATGAAGTTATCAGCCTGATTCGAGAGGCGATCGCACTTCACATCGACGGGTTGAGACAAGAGGGGCTTCCGGTGCCGAAGCCGATTTCCGAGGGAGAGTTTGTTGACGTGGAGGCTGCCTAACCTGCCGCTGGAGCCGACGCCTACGGCGCGGCTCAGCGGCGCAGCGTTAGACGCTCGACCAAAATGGCGGCACACGGATGATTTTCGAATGGGACCGGCGCAAAGCCGCGAGCAATCGAGCCAAGCATGGAATATCGTTCGAGGAGGCCGCGACGATCTTTGGTGATCCATTGGGTCGCATCACGGATGATCCAAGGCACTCGGACGCGGAGCAACGCCACGTCCTGCTCGGCCACTCCCGGGCTGAGCGTCTCGTGACCGTGATGTTCACCGAGCACGGCGAAGCGATCAGAATCATCAGCGCTCGCCCCGCCACACGGCAGGAACGGAGAGATTATGAAAAAGGCAAAAGCTAGGACGACCGTAGTCCGAGAACGCGACGACATGCTGCCCGAGTACGACTTCAGCCGTGGCCGCCGAAACAAATACGCGGCACGCTACGCGGAAGGCAGTAACGTTGTCGTTCTCGACCCAGATGTTGCTGCAGTTTTTCGAAATGCGGGCGAAGTGAACGCAGCACTTCGGGCATTGGCCAGCGTGATCCTGAGGCACCGGCCGACTCGAGCCCGCTCTCGACGGAGCGCCTAACAACGGCATGCAGCCGTCGCGCTACGCGCGCGGCTGATGCCGGTCGTTAGGC
>CAYONG010000175.1:0-4695 GCA_964405235.1 uncultured bacterium
AAAGACGCACGTCCCCAGCGGGTGAGAGTCCCGCCCGGCAACTGTCGCTCCAGCCGGTAGCCATCGGAGCGTCGAGGGAGGCAACGAACTCGACGGAGCCTTCGAAGTAAGTCACCGCAGGGTGGCTGGCGAGCATGCAGGCCGTAACGCGAGTGAACGCCGAGCAGGCCTCGAAAAGCTCAACGCGGAAGCCGACCCCGCGGAAACTGGGGGAAGGCCGTTGCCGCTGGAGAGTACGAGTGACGGCTCCAGCGGTTCCGCCGGGGTAATGGCGACGGCATGCACGCAAGGGAACGTGGCGTAACACGGGAAGCCCAACACGGCGGAGGGTAGCGACCTCCAACCGGACGCCCGCGAGGGACAGGCCGGGCCGGGTCGGGTGGCGGAGGGGCTCGTAGTACCGCCGAAGCCGGGTAACGCCGGTGGAGGGAAGGAGCCTCAGTTCAAGGACAGCGCCGAAAGGCAGAGAGTCGGGAGATTGGCGTGAGCCTGCAACCTCCAGAAAAGACTCGGAAGCTTCAAGCGGCGTTGCATGCCAAAGCGAAGGGATCCCCTGGCTATCGCTTCTACCTGCTGTACGACAAGGTGTACCGCGAGGACGTACTGGCGTTCGCCTACCGACGCTGCAAAGCCAACGGCGGAGCAGCGGGAGTAGACGGCCAGCGCTTCAAGGACATCGAGGCGTACGGAGTCGAACGGTGGCTCGGGGAACTGGCGGAAGCACTCAGGAAGAAGACGTATCAGCCGCAGGCGGTGCGGCGGGTCTACATCCCCAAGCCGGACGGATCGAAGCGGCCACTGGGGATCCCGACCATCCGGGATCGCGTGGTGCAGACGGCAGTGGTGACGGTCTTGGAGCCGATCTTCGAGGCCGACCTGCTGCCGGAGCAGTACGCGTATCGCCCGGGCCGCAGCGCACTGGACGCGGTGAGGCAGGTTCACTCGCTGCTGGATACAGGACACACCGAGGTGGTCGACGCGGACTTGTCCGCTTACTTCGACAGCATCCCGCACACCGAGTTGATGAAATCGGTGGCGCGGCGGGTCAGCGATCGGCACGTGCTGCATCTGATCAAGGTGTGGCTGGAAGCGCCGATCGAGGAGACCGACGAGCGCGGGAACACGCATCGAACGACACGGAACAAGGACGAGGGACGTGGCACCCCGCAAGGGGCACCGATCTCGCCGCTGCTGGCCAACCTCTATATGCGCCGGTTCGTGCTGGGCTGGAAGAAGCTGGGATACGAGCAGTGCTTCCGCGCCCACATCGTCAACTATGCCGACGATCTGGTGATCTGCTGCCGCGGCTCTGCCGAAGAGGCGAGCGCGGCCATGCAGCGCCTGATGGAACGCTTGGGCCTGACGGTGAACACGAGCAAGACGCGGGTGTGTCGCGTACCGGACGATACGTTCGACTTCCTGGGCTACACCTTCGGGCGGTGTTACTCACCCAAGACGGGCAAGGCCTACATCGGCACGCGCCCGTCGCGGAAACGGATCGCACGGCTATGTCGTGCGCTCCGTGACGAGACCGCCTCCCGCTGGGTGTCCACCGATGCACGAGACCGAGTGACCCGGCTCAACCGCATGCTGCGGGGTTGGTCGAACTACTTCAGTCTTGGGTCGGTGAGCAAGGCGTACCGGGCGATTGACGCACACACCCGGTATCAGCTCCGCTGGTGGCTGTGTCGCAAGCACAAGGTGCAGGGGCGGGGGATCACGCGGTTCCCCGAGGTCTACCTCTACCGGACGCTGGGACTGGTCCGGCTGGAGTCCCGCACGCGCAGCCTCCTGTGGGCGAAAGCATGAAAACCTTGTCCGAGAGCCGGATGCGGGAAATCCGCCTGTCCGGTTCGACGAGCGGGAGCGTGGAAACGGACGATGGACCACTCGGCGAAGTCCGCTCCGAAAGGGGCAGGCTGCTGTCGGCGCCGCCGGCCCTGTACGTCAACGCGCCACCTCCCGACTCTACTCGGGCACTGCCCGGCGCGGGCGGTTCGTCGCCCCTGATGCCGAATCAGGGAAAGCGATTTAGCGCGGATTCGACAGCTCGATCTGCCAGGTCCAGGGGGCCGTCGCAGGCGCGCCCGCAGCCAACCGCCGCACCGCGTCCGAGAGCTTCGGACTCGAGGCGTTGCCGGTCGCGGGTTCGCCCTCGGTCATTCCGCCGATCCCGCGCAGGGTCTCCAGCGCGCTCTCGCCGAGCTTCGCGTACACGATCGGGCGGTCGAGGGTCGCCTGAGGAAAGCGGGCAATCTCCCGCTCGAGCGCCCGGAATGGCTCGCGCGTGGCGATCACGATCACCGTCTCCTTGCCGCCGGCGCTGGTGACCTGCCAGCGGATGGCCTGACCGGCCTTCGCCCCCGGCAACCGGTGGAGCACGCCCGGCGCAAGCGGGTTCGCGAGCTCGACTCCCGGCGCTGGGAAGAGCACGTACACCTCGCCCGCGGCGTCCTCATCCAGCACGTAGACGTGGACGGGCTCGCTCGCCTGGAAGCTCAGGGAGAGCGCGTCGCCCGGGACGACCCCGTCCCCCGGGGCCAGGGCCTGGTTCCGATCGCCGCGGCTCAGCACCAGCGCGGCGCTGGCCACCAGCGGCCCGGCGGACAACTGCGCGGTCACGGCGCCGGCATCGTCCCGACCCCGCTCACTCGGCGTGTCGACGCTGCCCGCGCGCGCGGGTGGGATCTCGAGCCGCGTGGCTCCCGGCCCACCCTCGTTCGGGCGCGGGTCCCAAGGATGAAAGATCACGAGCATGAAGGAGGCGGCGAGCGCGACGCTGGCGACCCCCCAGGCCATCGCCCGACGTCCCACTGACCATCGAGTTGAAGGACTCGCATCCCCGAGCTTCAGCCCATCGCATTGCATCAGGGCACGCTCGAACTCACCCGCGGTCGCGAAGCGCCGCTCAGTGCTCGCCTCCAGCGCCCGCTCGACGACCTGGACGAAGGCGGGGGGCAGGTCGGGGCGGAGGTCGCGCAGCGGCGTGTGCTCGCCCCGGTCCTGGAGCGCATGCAGCTCGTCGTAGGTCCTCGCTTCGATCGGGAAACGGCCGCTGACCAGCCGGTAGAGCAGAACCCCGAGCGAGTAAAGGTCCGACGCGGGCGTGGCCGGCTCTCCACGCAACTCCTCGGGAGCCATGGTTAACGGCGTGCCGTCCTCGACCAGGACGGCGCGATCGCCAGGGTGTTGCTCCGCTCCGGCCCCGAAGTCCATCAGCACCGTGCGGCCCCCGCGCTCGCGCATCACGTTGGTGGTTTTCACGTCGCGGTGGACCAGCCCGGCCGAGTGGACCGCGGCCAGCGCGCGGCACAGGTCGAGACCGATCCGGGCGGCCTCGCCGGCGCTCAAGGGGCCGCTCGTGGCAAGCAACTCCTCGAGGTTCTGGCCCCCGATCAGGTCGGTCCAGATGCCGGCCCGGCCCTGGTGCTCGTCGGCGCCATGCACTACGAGCACGTTGGGGTGGCGGACACGGGCCATCCGGCGGCCTTCCTGGATCATGCGCGCCTCGGAGGCCGAGCCTGGGCGCATCAGCTTGAGCGCCACCTCGGTCTGGAGACGCGGGTCGAACGCGCGGTAAACGTCGCTGAAGCCGCCCCGCCCGATCCGCTCGACCAGCCGCAGCGGGCCCCACGACGCGGGCTCCTCGTCTCCCGGCTCGCTCGAGGACCGCCGGTGCTCCGCGGCCACCGAATCCACCACCCGAAGCTCATCCAGCAACGGCGCGAGATCGGGCCGGCGGCTCGTTTCCATCGCCCAGTCGATCGGGTCGCCGCTCGAGACGGCGGCGACCACGCGGTCAAGGTCGTGGTCCCGTTCGTCTTCGTCGTGCATTCATCTCCCTCGCGAGGCGCTTGACTCCCCGCTGCAACAGCAGCCGAGCCGCATTCTCGGTCGGTCGGTCCATCGCGGCCGCCATCTCGGCATAGCTGTAATCCAATTCCAGTTTGAGTCGGATCGCGATCCGATAATCCTCGGGCACCCGGAGCAGCGCCTCTTCGTAGCGCAGCAGGTCGTCGCTGTCGATCGCCTTGTCCAGGGGCGATGGGCCCCCGTCGGAATGGTCATCCTCGAGCTCGACACGCGCAGGCCTGCGCCGGACCTTGCGAAGATCGTCCAACATCAGGTGATGCGCGATCTGACACAGATACGCCAGGAACGCCCCTTCGTGCCTGGGCGCGAAGCGCTCCAATGGCTCTAACGCCCGAATGAGGCTCCGCTGCACGATATCTTCGGTATCCTGATCGTCACGGGCGCGGACCGGCAGCCGTCCGTGCACCCAGTGGATCAGGGCCGGGCGGTGGCGTTGGAGCAGGACATTTCGGGCACGGGCGTCCCCATCCCGGGCCCGGGTCAACAGCGACACGGTCGGGAGCCCCTGAAGCTCACCTCGCTTCGGGTTGCTCGGAAGACTCTCGCTCACGGCCCCATCGAGGTATCCCACCCACATACTCACGCCGGGGGCCGACAGGACCATCGGTCAACGGATCGTGAGGTAGCGCCGGGTAGCGCGACGCGCGGCTCGGTCGTGTAGGGTCCCCAAGCGAACGCGGCATGATTCTGCAACCATGGGGGTCCGGCGGCAACCGGGTTTTGGCAGGAGGCCATGCGACATCGCGGGCACCGCGTGGGCCACCGTCGAGCGGCCGCACGAACCCAGGGGCGCGACCGGTTCGGGCGCGAGGCTCCTGATCG
>CAYONG010000176.1:0-17698 GCA_964405235.1 uncultured bacterium
TGAAGGAGCGCTACGAGATCCACCACGGCATCCGCATCAAGGACTCGGCGCTGGTGGCGGCGGCCATGCTCTCGAGCCGCTACATCACCGACCGCAAGCTGCCCGACAAGGCGATCGACCTGATCGACGAAGCGTCGTCGCGGCTGCGCATGGAGATCGACTCGCTGCCGGTCGAGCTCGACGAGCTGACGCGGCGCGCTCGGCAGCTCGAGATCGAGAGGCAGGCGCTCGCCAAGGAAAGCGACGCGGGCAGCAAGGAGCGGCTGCGGCGGCTCGAGGAGGAACTGGCCCGGGTGAAGGGCGAGTTCGCACCCCTCGAGGCGCACTGGAAGAAGGAGAAGGAAGTGGTCGGCAAACTCCGGGAGCTCAAGGCCCAGCGCGAGCGCATCAAGATCGAGGAGCAGAAGGCCGAGCGCGGCGGGGATCTGGCCCGGGTGGCGGAGCTGCGCTACGGGCAGCTGCTGCAGGTCGATCGTCAGATCGAGCAGGAGAACGCGCGTCTCGCACACGTGCAGCGCGACCAGAAGATGCTCAAGGAGGAGGTGGACGAGGAGGACATCGCCCAGGTGGTCGCCAAGTGGACCGGCATCCCGGTCGCGCGCCTGATGGAGGGCGAGATCGAGAAGCTGGTCCAGATGGAGGAGCGGCTCCACCGTCGGGTGGTGGGCCAGGACGACGCGGTCAAGCGGGTCGCCGAGGCGGTGCGCCGCGCCCGCGCGGGGCTCCAGGACCCGCACCGGCCGCTCGTCGCGTTCCTGTGCCCCGGCCCCACCGGCGTCGGCAAGACCGAGCTGGCCCGCGCGCTCGCCGAATTCCTGTTCGACGACGAGCGCGCGATGGTGCGCATCGACATGTCCGAGTATCAGGAGAAGCACACGGTCGCCCGCATGATCGGCGCCCCGCCCGGCTACGTGGGCTTCGAGGAGGGTGGCGCGCTGACCGAGGCGGTGCGGCGGCGCCCGTTCACGGTGCTGCTGCTGGACGAGATCGAGAAGGCGCATCCCGAAGTGCTGAACGTGCTACTCCAGCTCTTGGACGACGGCCGGCTCACCGACGGGCAGGGGCGCACGGTGGACTTCCGCAACACGCTCATCATCATGACCTCGAATCTGGGCTCGCAGTGGATCCTGGAATTGGGCGAGGAGGATCGAGAGGAGATGGAGCGGCGGGTCCAGGAGGCCCTGCGCGAGCACTTCCGCCCCGAGTTCCTCAACCGGGTGGACGAGGTGATCGTGTTCCACTCGCTCACGCGCGCCGACATCCGGCGCATCGTGGACATCCAGATCGCATCGCTCCGCAAGCTGCTCGCCGAGCGCGAGCTGGGCTTCACCCTCACCGACGCGGCGCGCGACGCGCTGGCGGAGGAGGGCTACGACCCGCACTTCGGCGCGCGCCCGCTCAAGCGCACCATCCAGCGCCGGCTGCAGAACCCGTTGGCGATGAAGCTCCTGGCCGGCGAGTTCAAGTCGGGCGGGACCATCGAGGTGGATGTCGAGCGCGGCGAGATGGTGTTCCGGGCGGCACACGCGGGAGTACCGTCCTGACCCCCACCAGCCCCTTCAAGGTCGCCGTCGTGCAGCACGCCCCGGTGTTCCTCGACCGCGACGCCACGGTCGAGAAAGCCTGCCGCCTGGTCGCCGAGGCGGCGGGCGAGGGGGCGAAGCTGGTGGTGTTCCCCGAGACGTTCATCCCCGCCTATCCCGACTGGGTCTGGGTCCTCGCCGCGCGCGAGCGCAAGGCGCTGGGTTCCCTCTACGCCGAGCTGGTCGCCAACTCTGTGACGGTGCCCGGGCCCGATACGGCGCGCCTCGGTGCGGCGGCGAAGGCGGCGGGCGTCCAGCTCGTCATCGGCGTCAACGAGCTGAACGCCGAGGCGAGCGGGGCGAGCCTCTACAACACGCTGCTCTTCTTCGACGCGCAAGGGCGCCTCTACGCCAAGCACCGCAAGCTGGTGCCGACCGGCGGCGAGCGCCTGGTGTGGGCGCAGGGGGACGGCAGCACGCTCGCCGTCCACGACACGCCGCTCGGGCGGCTGTGCGGTGTCATCTGCTGGGAGAACTACATGCCGCTCACGCGCTATGCCATGTACGCGTGGGGGGCGCAGATCTACATCGCGGCCACCTGGGATCGCGGCGAGCCGTGGCTCGCCAGCATGAAGCACATCGCCCGCGAGGGGCGGGTCTACGTGCTCAACGTCTGCACCGCGCTCCATCGCGACGACATTCCCGACCGGCTCGATTTCAAGCGCCTCTACCCACCGGGGCGCGAGTGGATCAATGCCGGCGACAGCGCGGTCGTGAGCCCCGAGGGCGAGTTCCTCGCCGGGCCTCTGCACGAGCGGCACGGCATCCTTTACGCCGAGATCGATCCCATGCAGTTCGCCGCCGCGCGCTGGATGTTCGACCCCGCCGGGCACTACGCCCGGCCGGACGTGTTCCAACTGACCGTGCGCCGCACGCCCCGCCCGCTGCTGGGCGAGGCGGCGACCACATCCACGACACGCCGCGCCAAGCCGCGCTCGAAACGAACCCGGAGGACACGCTGATGGCTGAGACCCGCGCCGTGATGGAAGTACGACCTGTGACCCTCGAAGGCGAGCACGTCCGCCTCGAGCCCCTGACCATGGCCCATCATGCGGCGCTGTGGGAGATCGCGAAGGACCACGAGTTGTGGCGTTGGACCGCCGCCGACGTGCGCACGCCCGACGATCTCAAGCGCTATATGGAAACGGTGCTGGCCGAGCAGGCCGCTGGCCGCGCGCTGCCGTTCGCCACCATCGCCAGGGCGTCGGGGCATCCGGCCGGCAGCACGCGGTTCGGAAACATCGAGCCGCTCAACCGTCGTGCCGAGATCGGCTGGACCTGGGTCGGGAGCGCCTGGCACCGCACCGCGGTCAACACCGAGGCCAAGCTGCTCATGCTCACGCACGCCTTCGAGACCTGGGGCTGCATCCGGGTCGAGCTCAAGACCGACGCGCTGAACCAGGCGTCGCGCGCGGCGATCGCACGGCTCGGGGCCATGGAGGAAGGCACGCTGCGCCGGCACATCGTCACCCAGACCGGCCGCGTTCGCGACACCGTCTACTACAGCATCCTGGACGAGGAATGGCCGACGCTCAAGGCACGGCTCGAGGCGCGGTTGCGCAAGAGCTCGGATCGGACGCTCACCCGGTGATTCGCCGTCGGGGCTGCCGTGCAATGCGTCTCGCCCTCGTCGCGCTCGGTGCGTGGTGCCTCGGCGCTGCGTTCCCGGCCGACGCGGACCCCGCCCTCCCCACGGCATCGTCGCCGACCCGTTCCGTCACGCCCACGCTCGACCAGATCGTGTCGCTCAAGCGCGTCTCCTCGCCGGCGCTGTCCCCGGACGGGCGCTGGGTCGCCTACACCGTGCGTGACACCGACTGGGTGGCGAACGCGTTCGTCACGCAGATCTGGCTTGCCGACGCGCGCAACGGGGAGACCCGCCAGATCACCCAGGGGAAGAAGAACAGCAACGCCCCTGCCTGGGCGCCGGATGGGCGAAGCATCGCGTTCGGCTCCGAGCGCACCGAGAAGCGGCAGGTGTTCGTTCTCGACATGACCGGTGGCGACGCGGTTCAGCTCACATCGGCGGATGAGGGCGTGACCGGCTTCGCGTGGTCGCCGGATGGGACGACGATCGCCTACGTCACCCGGGATCCGGTTTCGAAGGCGATGAAAGAGCGCGAGAAGCGCGACGGCGACCTCGAGCGGGTGGGCGAGGAGCACCGGGTGAGCCACCTGTGGGTGATCGATGCCGCCTCGCGCAAGGCGAGGCAGCTCACCCGCGGGGCATTCCACGTGGGTGGCTTCGAGTGGTCGCCGGACGGCGGGCGTATCGCGTTCGACCACCAGATCAACGCCGATCTGGGCGCCGACAGCACCGCCGACCTCTCGGTGGTCACGCTTGCGGACAGCACGGTGCGCCCCCTGGTCACCCAGCCGGGGCCCGACACCGGCCCGGTGTGGTCGCCCGACGGAGCGCGGGTCGCATTCGAGACCACGATGGCGTCGCGCTGGTTCTACTACGCGAATACGATGATCGCCGTGGTCCCGGCCGAAGGCGGCGCGGTCGAGCCGCTCACCGCGGAGTTCGACGAGGACTGCGGGCTCTTCGACTGGGGGCCGGACGGCATCTACTTCTCGGCCTCCCGACGCACCTGGAGCCATCTCCATCGCCTCGACCCCGCCACGCGGCAGGTCACGCGCCTGGCCCACGCCGACGAGTGGATCGGCACGGCTTTCAGCTTCGATTCTGGGTTCGCGAACGTCGCGTTCGTGGGCAGCGACGCGACGCACTATCCCGAGATCTGCGTGGCGCCGCTCGCCACCATGGCACCGAAGCGTCTGACCGACATGGGCGCCCAACTCACAGGCTGGAAGCTCGGCACCTCGGAACTCATCCGCTGGACCAGCCGCGACGGCGCCGAGATCGAAGGCGTGCTCCACAAGCCGCCCGGCTTTCGGATCGGCCGGCGCCATCCGCTGATCGTCGTCATCCACGGCGGGCCGACCGCCGTCTCGCGGCCTTCGCTCTTCTCGTCCCCCGGTGTCTAGCCCGTCGACTTGTGGCTCGCGAAAGGCGCGCTGGTGCTGGAGCCCAACTACCGGGGGAGCGCCGGCTACGGCGCCGCATTCCGGGCGCTCAACGTACGCAACCTCGGCGTCGGGGACGCCTGGGACGTCATGTCCGGGATCGACGCGCTCATCCGGCGCGGTCTCGCCGACAGCACGCGCGTCGGGGTGTGCGGCTGGAGCCAGGGGGGCTACATCTCGGCATTCCTCGCCACGAACGAGAGCCGGCGCTTCCGCGCCATCTCGGTGGGCGCCGGGATCTCGGACTGGATGACCTACTACGTCAACACCGACATCACCCCGTTCACGCGCCAGTACCTCCACGCCACGCCGTGGGACGATCCCGGGATCTATGCGCGCACATCGCCCATCACCGCGGTCAAGCAGGCGAGCACGCCGACGCTGATCCAGCACGGGGAGAACGACGCCCGCGTGCCGGCGCCCAATGCCTACGAACTGCATCGCGCGCTCGAGGACGTCGGCGTCACGACCCGGCTCGTCATCTACAAGGGGTTCGGGCACGGCATCAACAAGCCGAAGGCGGTGCGCGCGGCGCTGCGCGAGAATCTCGAATGGTTCGACCGTTACCTGTGGGGGGAGGGGACGGAGAAGCCCGAGGCGGGGCGCTGAGCCAGATGGGGAGGGGGGTGCGGTCCCGGGGGCGCTGGCATGGCGCCTACAACCGGAACCCCGCCGAGACGCTGATGGTCTCGCCGGTGATGTTCCGCGCCTCGTCCGAGGCGAGGAACACCGCCGTGGCCGCGATCTCCTCGGGCTCGACCAGGCGCCGCAGGGCGTTCTGGCCGAGAAACAACTCCTGCTCGACCTCGTCCGCGGGGCGTCCCAGCACGGCGGCCCGGTCACGGATGACGTTGGTCAGCCGCTCGCCGCGCGTCGAGCCGGGCGCGATGGCGTTCACCGTGATGTTCTGCGGCCCGACCTCGAGCGCCAGCGAGCGGGTCAGGCCGATCATGCCCCACTTCGAGGCGGCGTAGGCGCTGCGCAGCGCGTAGCCGATCTTCCCGGCCACCGATGTAATGTTGATGATGCGCCCGCCGCCGGCCGCGACCAGGTGCGGGATGGCGTGCTTCGCGCACAGGAACGCGCCGGTCAGATTGATCGCGAGCGTGCGCTCCCACTCACCGGTGGGCGCCTCGGTCGCCAGCGCCGTCGGCCCAGCGATGCCCGCGTTGTTGACCAGGATGTCGAGACGCCCGAACCGCTCGACCGTGTCCGCCACCATGCGGGTCACGGCGGCCTCGTCCGAGACGTCGGCGACCAGGGCCAGCACACGGCCGCCGTTCGCCAGGATCCCGGCGGCGGCCAGCTCGAGCGGCGCGCGGGCGGTGCCCGACACCGTGACCGCTGCGCCCTCGGCGGCGAGGCCGATCGCGATGGCGCGTCCGATCCCGCGTCCGCCGCCGGTGACGATCGCGACCCTGCCGGAGAGTTTCATGCGGTCAATGTAGCACGGCGCAGCACGCGGATCGGGCCTTAGGATGCATGCCCCGGCGTGGCCGGCCGGGATCGCTCCGAACAGGGGGTGCGCCCGACGCCACGGCCGGGCCGCCGCGCGACGACTATCGCCCGGAGGCGGCCCTGACGACGCGCGCCTGTAGAACTACGCCGTTCGAGAGCAGCGAGTCGGCCGCGCGCTCGGCCGCCGCGGGATTCGGATAGCCGCCGATGACGACGCGGAAGACGCGCGAGCCGTACTCGAGGGTGGTGACGACGCGCGCTCGAAGCCCCGCGGCCGCGAGACGCTCGCGCTCCACCCGGGCCCGCTCCTCGAAGATAAAGGTGGCGACCTCGAGGCCGAACTTCGTGGCCGGCGCCTGGCGAGGCGCGGGCTCGACCGACGATGGCGCGGCCCCCGATACCGGGGTCGGATCCGGAACTGTCGTCCTGGGTGCGGGCGGGCGGAGCGTGGGCGCGAACTCCTGATCGTTCGGGGCCACCTCGGCAGGAGTAGCGATTGGTGCCGGCCCGCCGACGGCCGGGGTGGGCGGCGTGGGTGAGGGCTCGGGAACGTACGGCTGCCTCTCGACCGCCGGTGCGGAGGTCGGTACGGGGCGCGCGGGCTCGGTCCCGGGTGGCACGAGGCTCCCGCGCATCGACATGCGCACCACGAGCGCGATGACGCATACGGCGGCGACCGCGATCAGGACTCCATGACTGCCGGAGTTCCGGCGCCTCCGGTGGCTGCGTGGGCGCGAGCCCCTTCTGCGCGCCGGGACGCCGTAGACGGGGGCGAACGCGCGCTCGCTCTCAGCTGCCGCGGGTTCCGGGGCCGACGGTGGTGCCACCGGCGCCGACGCTCGCGCCGGAGCGCTCACCATCTTCAAGTGGTGGAGGGTCGGGGCGTGCGCGCCGCGCTCGGCCGCTCCCGCGAAGGGACCCGCTCCCGCCGTCGGTATGAATCGTGAGACCCAATCGCGGGCATCCGGGTTGAGCTCCTCCGACGGCTGGGCCGGAAGCGCGAATGCACCCGGCTGGAACGGGGGCAGATCCGAATCGTCCTCCCAGGCAGCGATCGGCGCGTCCGGTACCGGCGCGGAAGCCATGGCGCGCGAGGTGATCACGGCGACCGCCTGCACTGGGGCTGACTTCGAGACGGGGGCTATCTCCGCGACGGGTGCTGTCTCGGCCGCCGGGGCGGTTTCAGCGGCCTTACGCACGTGGGTGGGAGACACCGCCGGCGCTCCCTCGGCGGTGGCGATGCGCAACGCACTGCCCGCCAGTTCGAGCATCGCGTCGGGGACTCCGCCCGCGAGCTCGTGGATCAGGTCGCAGGTGTCGATCGGGTAGAGCGCGCCGCCGTCCCCGTCGAACGCCCGCACGCGGCGCCGGATCAGCCGCGAGGCGTCCTTGGCGGACAGCGTGGCTGGTGACGCGAAGGGATCGCCGCGCAAGCCGTACGGATGGTTCGACATGATCTCCCTGCCGGGTGGACGGACGCGTGGTCCATCCGGTCATCGGCAGGGGCGGCAGGAACTTGCGTCCGAAATCAGGGCCTGCAGCGGGCTCGCCGCCACCGCGCTACGCCAGCCGCGGCTCGATCTTCTCGGGGTCGATCCCGTACTCCTGGATCGCGCGTGCCACGACGCCAGCCGGCACCTGGCCCTGCTGGGAGAGCGCGGACAGCGTCGCCACCACGATGTGCTCGGCGTCCACCTCGAAGTGCCGGCGCAGGGATTCGCGCGTGTCGCTGCGGCCGAAGCCGTCGGTCCCGAGCGAGACGAAAGGACGCCCGATCCAGCGCGACACCATGTCCGGCACCGCCTTCATGAAGTCGCTCGAGGCGATGACGGGTCCCGACGTGCCGGCGAGCGCCTGCGTGACGTAGGGGACCCGCTGGGGGTCGCCCGGGTGGAGGCGGTTCCAGCGCTCCACGGCGAGCGCGTCGTTGCGGAGCTGCTGGTAGGAGGTCGCGCTCCAGACGTCGGCGGCCACATCGAAGCGCGCGGCCAGGAGCTCCTGCGCGCGCAGCGCCGCCAGCATCATGGGGCCGCTGCCGAAGATCTGGGCCCGATGCTTGGCCTGCTGCACCGCGCCGCGATAGAGGTAGAGGCCGCGCAGGATGCCGTCCTCGACGCCCGTGGGCATCGCGGGCATCGGGTAGTCCTGATTGTAGAGCGTGAGGTAGTAGAAAACGTCCTCGCCGTCCGTATACATGCGCTTGAGCCCGTCGCGGATGATGACGGCGACCTCATAGGCGAAGGCGGGGTCGTAGGCCACGACGCTGGGGATGACCGACATGAGCAGGTGGCTGTGCCCGTCTTCGTGCTGCAGGCCCTCGCCGTTGAGCGTCGTGCGCCCGGCGGTCGCGCCGAGCAGGAAGCCGCGGCCGCGCGCGTCGCCGAACGCCCACATGAAGTCGCCGGTGCGCTGGTAGCCGAACATCGAGTAGTAGATGTAGAAGGGGATGGTCGGTTCGCCGTGTACCGCGTAGCTGGTGCCCGCGGCCGTGAACGACGCCATCGAGCCCGCCTCGGTGATGCCCTCCTCGAGCAGTTGGCCGTCTTCCTTCTCGGTATAGGAGAGCATCAGCTTCGAGTCCACCGGCTCGTACTTCTGGCCCGAGGAGGCGTAGATCCCGATCTCGCGGAACAACACCTCGAGGCCGAACGTGCGCGCCTCGTCGGGGATGATGGGCACGATGCGCCGGCCGACCGCGGGATCGCGGATGAGATTGCGCAGCAGCTTGGCGAACACCATGGTGGTCGAGACCGCCTGGTCCTCGCGGGTGCCCGAGAAGAACTCGCTGAACGCCTTGTCCGCCGGGCGCGGCAGCGGCTTCGCGCGCACGATACGCTTCGGCACGCAGCCGCCCAGCGCCTCGCGCCGCTCCATCAGATATTGCACCTCGGGGCTCGAGGCCCCGGGATGGAAGTAGGGGGCGTCGGCGAGCCGGCGGTCCGGGATCGGCAGCTCGAGCCGGTCACGGAACTTGCGCAACTCCTCGAGGTTCAGCTTCTTCATCTGGTGGGTGATGTTGCGCGCCTCGGCGCCGGCGCCGAGCGTCCAGCCCTTCACCGTATGCGCGAGGATCACCGTCGGCTTGCCGCGATTCTCGGTGGCCACCCTGTAGGCCGCATACACCTTCCGATAGTCGTGCCCACCGCGCCTCAGTCCCCGGATCTCGTCGTCGCTCAGGTGTTCGACCATCTTGAGCAGCCGCGGATCGCGGCCGAAGAAGTGCTCGCGGATGTAGCCGCCGCTCTCGATCGAGTTGCGCTGCCACTCGCCGTCCACGGTCTCGTTCATCGCGTCGACCAGCACGCCCTCGTAGTCCTGCGCCAGCAGCGGGTCCCAGTCGCGCGACCACAGCACCTTGAGCACGTTCCAGCCGGCGCCGGTGAAGGTCGCCTCCAGCTCCTGGATGATCTTGCCGTTGCCGCGCACCGGGCCGTCGAGGCGTTGCAGGTTGCAGTTGATCACGAACGTCAGGTTGTCGAGCCCCTCGCGCGCGGCCATGGACAAGGCGCCTGTCGCTTCGGGCTCATCCATCTCGCCGTCGCCGAGGAACGCCCACACACGCGAGGACGAGGTGTCCTTGATCTTGCGCGACTTGAGATACCGGTTGAAGCGCGCCTGGTAGATGGCGTTCATGGGCCCCAAGCCCATCGAGACAGTCGGGAACTCCCAGAAATCCGGCATCAGCCGCGGATGGGGATAGGACGAGAGCCCCTCGCCCCGCACCACCTCGCGCCGGAAGTGATCGAGCTGCGACTGGGTGAGCCGGCCCTCGAGGAACGCGCGCGCGTAGATGCCGGGGGCGGCGTGGCCCTGGTAGAAGACCTGGTCGCCCGAGCTGCCGTCATCCTTGCCGCGGAAGAAATGGTTGAAGCCCACCTCGTAGAGGCTGGCAGCCGAGGCGTAGGTCGACAGGTGCCCGCCGAGTCCCGGGAACTGCTGGTTGGCGCGCAGCACCATGACCGCCGCGTTCCAGCGGACCAGCCGCCGCACGCGCAGCTCGAGCTGTTCGTCGCCGGGGAACGCCGGCTCCTGCTCGGGGGAGATGGTGTTGATGTAGCGGCTCTGCACCAGGCCAGGCAGGCCGATGCGCAGCTGGCGGGCGCGCTTCAAGACCTTGCGCAGCAGGAAGTCGGCGCGCTCGGGTCCATGGGCCGCGAGCACGCCGTCCAGGGCCTCGAGCCACTCCTGGGTCTCCTGGGGGTCCGGGTCCGGGAGTTGGCGCTTGAAGTCCTCGAGCGCATCGGAGCGCCGTGAGTCGCGTTCGTCTTCGATCATCGTCATGGGTATCGGCACCTCGTTCAAGGGTCTGGAACGGGTGAAGATACAGGAAAACCGGCGCGGCCGTGGGTCAGGCGCCGGGGCGGTGGTTGACCAGACGCCGGTCCGAGGGATCGGGGATCAGGCCCGAGCGGATCGCGTCGCGGACCTCGCGGACGCCCTCGGCGACCCCGCGGCTGGCGTGGAACCCGAGCAGCCGTTCGATCTTGTCGAACACCACGTTGTAGCTCCGCTGGTCCACGATGTCGGGCACCACGCGCACCTCGGTGCCGGGGATCTCCCGGATCAGCACCGGACCCAGGTCCTTCATCTGGTAGTTCTCGCGGTTGTCTCCCACGTTTAGGGTCTGCCCCCCCACCCGGTCGAGGTCGGCCTCGAGCGACGCCTGGAGCGCCCGGGCCACGTCGGTCACGTGCACGAAGGGCCGCCACTGCTCGCCGCCGAAGATGGAGACCGCGTGGTCACGGAGCGCGCGGGCCGTGAGCAGGTTGACCACCAGATCGAAACGCGTGCGCGGCGAATATCCGTAGACGGTGCCGAACCGGAGCACCGTGGGCCGGAACCCGGCACCCGTGATGCGCGTCAGTGCCAGCTCTGCGTTCACCCGGCTCTCGGCGTAGAGCTCGGTCGGCGCCAGCTCGGACTCCTCGCTCAGCCGGTCCGCGAGGCCGGTGCCGTAGACCGAACAGGTGGACGCGAACACGAATCGCGAGATGCCGGCGGCGACGCTGGATTCCGCCAGGTGCCGGGTCGCCTCGAAGTTGGTCTCGATCGCGAGCCTGGGATCGGCGGCGCAGGCGGCCTCGCCGACGATCGCCGCCAGGTGGACGATCGCATCGCGGTCACGCATCAGGGCATCGACCAGGGCGCGGTCCCGGATATCCCCGGTCACGAGGCGATAGCCCGGCCGGCCCTCGAGCTCGCGCAGCGATTCGCCGCCGAACGCGAGCCGGTCGACCACCACCACGTCGTGTCCCGTCTCGAGCAGCCTGCGCACCAGGATCGAGCCGATGTATCCGGCCCCGCCCGTGACCAACACCTTCACGAGCGCTCCGCGACGATGAAGAAGTGATCGGCCCAGCGGCGATCCGGCTCGGCCGTGCCGCCGGTCGCGAGATCCAGCTCCACTGCTGTCTCGTAGGCGCGTTGCAGCGCCGCCGCGTCCAAGCTCAAGGGGGGCTCGGCGTGGCGGCGGAAGCGGAGCAACGAGTAGAAGGGGTTCGCGCCCACGATCCGCGCGGTCCAGCCCAGGTCCGCCAGGGTCGAGGTGACCTCGTCAGCGCCCACCAGCTCACAGAAGTACCCGTTGTCGTACTGGACGCCTTTCCGGTGGGGGTTGTCCTCCGGGCGAAGGAGCAGCTCGCTGCGGGCGTTGTTGGCGACCAGGGCGATCCGTCCCTGCGGGCGCACCACGCGCGCCAGTTCGCCCAGCCCGCGCACCCGGATCTCGCCAGGGAGGTGCTCGAGCAACCCGACGCAGACCGCGGCGTCCATCGAGCCGGTCCGCAGCGCCAGGCGGGGCGCCTCGCCCTGGACCAGCGACAGCGGGGCGTGGTCGGCGCCCGGGTTTCCGACCGTGCCGACACCGGCCGACGCGGGCGGGCTCGTCGCCCGCATGGAGGCACTGTGCGCGCGGCAGCGCGCCAGCATCCCGGGCGCGTTGTCCATCGCGACCACGCGGGCACCGCGTGCGGCGAGGAATCCGCTCATGCGGCCCGTGCCGCAGCCGAGATCGAGCACCTTCCGGCCGGAAAGCGGCGCAAGCGCCCGCTCGACGAGCGTCCGCTCCCACCGGTCGTAGGCCTCGTTGACCGCTCGAGGCTCCCCCAGCGAAAGGACCGCCGCGAGGTCGTCACCCTTGGTCAGGCGCTCTTCACCCCAGTAGCGGGCGGCGGCCGCCCGATCATAGCCCGATGACATGATTGACCTTTCATGGGGGATGACGGCGAGGGGACCTCCCGGAGAGCTCCGAGCGGCACGATGTCAGCCCAAAATGGTATCACCATCGCGGCGATTGGCGCACATGAACGGCGCTGATCCCGCGCTTCCGCGGGCTCCTTCGACCCTGCTATCCTGCTCCCCGGATTCCCACGTCCTTCCAGGAGCGCCCCATGTCCGTCATGACCATCCCCTCGACCACGCTATATCCCGCCCGCACCGGGGATCATCCGCTCACCGCCAAGGACATCTGGGCCGTCCCGCGGGTCGGTTCGCCGGTCCCCTCGCCCGACGGAACCCTGCTCGCCGTCACGGTCACCACATACGACCTCGAGAAGAACGCGGGCAAGGGGCGGATCTGGCTGGTCCCTGCACGGGGCGGGGAGCCCCGCCCGCTTACCTCGTCCGATTTCTCGAGCGGCGATCCGGCGTTCTCACCCGACGGCCGGCGCTTGGCGTTTACGCGCAAGGTGGACGGCGGCAAGGCGCAGCTACACGTCATGCCGCTCGATGGCGGCGAGGCGCAGAAGCTGACCGACCTGCCGCTCGGGGCCTTCGACCCGACCTGGCTGCCCGACGGCTCAGGGGTCGTGTTCGGCACCTATCTCATCAAGGGGCATCTCACGCCCGAGGCGACCAAGGCCGAGATCGAGCGCCGCGAGAAGGACCCGGTCAAGGCGCACGTCACCGAAGAGCGCATCTATCGCTACTGGGACACGTGGCTCACCACCGGCGAGGTGCCGCATCTGTTCCTGCTCGACCTCGGGAGCGGCGGGCTGCGCGACGTGATGCCGGACTCCACCGCGTGGTTCGACTGGATGGATCCCTCCGGCCAGTACGACGTGTCGCCTGACGGCAAGGAGATCGCCTACGCCGGGGTGATCGTGGACGAGGCGCGCTCGCTGATGCGCACCGTCATCCACACCGTGCCGGTGGCGGGGGGGAAGCCGACCGCGCTCACCATGGACCATCCGGCGGACGACCTCCGGCCGCGCTACACGCCGGACGGCACGGGAATCGTCTACGGCATGCAGCACGACCCGCTCTTCTACGCCGACCGCGTTCGCCTGATGCGCTACGAGCGCTCGGGCAAGTCCCATGCGGCGCTGCTCGACAGCTGGGATCTCTCGCCCATGCACTGGGAGTTCGCCGCCGACGGAACGCTCTTCATCGAAGCCGAGGAGAACGGCCGGGTCTGCGGCTTCGCGCTGGGGAAGGGCGACCTGGCCCCGCGCCGCGTGGTGGCGGGCGGCTCCATAGCGGGGCTCGTGCCCACGACCGGCGGCCGGCTCCACTTCACGCTCCAGCACCTCTCGCTCCCGCCCGAGGTGCACGCCGCTGCGGCGGCGGGCGGCGCGGCCGAACGGCTCACGAGCTTCACCGAGCCGGCGCTCGCCAAGGTCTCGATGGGCGAGGTGCGCGAGATGCAGTTTGAAGGCGCCTACGGCGAGTCCGTCCAGATGTTCGTCGTGCTGCCGCCCGGCTATCAGTCGGGAAAGAAGTACCCGCTGGTCCAGGTGATCCACGGGGGGCCGCACGGGATCAGCCCGGACGCGTTCCACTTCCGCTGGAACGGCCAGGCGTTCGCGGCGCCCGGCTACGTGGCGGCGCTGGTCAACTTCCAGGGTTCGACCTCGTGGGGGCAGGATTTCGCCCAGCGCATCCAGGGCGCGTGGGGGGATCGTCCCTTCGACGACGTCATGAAGGCGACCGACGTGCTGATCGCCGCGGGCCTCGTGGACGAGAAGAAGATGGCGGCGGTGGGCGGCTCGTACGGCGGCTACATGGCGTCCTGGATCGAGGGCCACACCGACCGGTTCAAGTGCATCGTCAATCACGCCGGCGTCTACGACCTGTTGAGCCAGTACGCGAGCGACGTGACGCAGGGGCGCGCTCAGTCCATGGGCGGCGAGCCCTGGGAGGGGATCGAGGTGATCGACCGCTGGAACCCGGCGCGCGCCGCGAGCGGCTTCAACACGCCGATGCTGGTCATCCACGGCGAAAAGGACTACCGGGTCCCGGTCTCGCAGGGTCTCGAGTGTTACGGGGTGCTCAAGGCCAAGGGCGTGCCCGCGCGGCTCGTCTACTTTCCGGACGAAAACCACTGGGTGCTGAAGCCGGCCAATTCGATCCTCTGGTACCGGGAGGTGATGGCGTGGATGAAGCGCTGGTTGGGCGTGTGAATCCCATCAGGGACTGAAGGCACGTCGCCAGGCTGACCGCACAACCCCCCACACTTCAGGGCTCTCACCGCGGCCTCCTTCCCGCGCTTGTCCCTGCGGTTCTCCGCTGTCCAAAGAGGAACTCGCCCGCTGGAGGCAGCGCTTCTTCACGCTCGCCGTGGTAACCGCGCTGGCGCTCGCGTTCGCCGGAACGGCCATCCTCGGGACGACCTACGGGTTCCTTGTGAACGCCGGGCTGCCCGACATCGACTGGGGGTCGTGGATCTGGTCGGGGATGGTCAGCCTGTGGGTCCTGGGCCTGGTGATCGCAGGCCGGCGCTACCGGTGAAAGGGCGGGGGACGAAAATGAAAGAGGTCGGACGATGAGAATCGATCGCAGTGGAATCCGTGCAGCCCTGGGCGCTCTCGCGCTTACGCTCGCCGTCATCCCGCTCGCCGGCCGTGCCGAATCGTCCGCCGGCCGCGCGCCCGAGGGCATCTGGCAGGGCTCGGTCGCCGGCGTCCGGTTGATCGTGAACGTCGGTCGCGCGTCTGACGGGCGGCTCACCGGCACCATGGACAGCCCCGACCAGGGCGCGATGGGGCTCGCGATCGACACGCTCGACTTCGCCGGGGATTCGCTCCACTTCGAGCTGCGGCGCCTGCGCGCTTCGTACGCCGGCCGGATGAACGGCGAGGGCAGCGAGTTGTCGGGGAACTGGTCTCAGAGCGGTTTCTCGCTCCCGCTGGTGCTCAAGCGGCTCGAGAAGGCGCCCGAGTTCCGCCGCTCGCAGGACCCGATCCCGCCCTATCCCTACGACACCCTCACGGTGTCGTACGACAACGCGAAGGCGGGCGTGAAGCTCGCGGGTACGCTCACGATGCCGCGCGGCACTGGGCCGCATCCCTGTGCGGTGCTCATCACCGGCTCGGGTCCGGAGAACCGCGACGAGGAGATCTTCAACCATCGCCCGTTCCGCGTGCTCGCCGACCACCTCACGCGCGCGGGCATCGCCGTGCTAAGGGTGGACGACCGCGGCGTCGGCGGCTCCACCGGCAACAGTGCGAACGCCACGAGCGACGACTTTGCCGGCGACGTGCTGGCGGGGATTGGCTTTCTCAAGACCCGCCCTGAGATCGACCGGAAGCACATCGGGCTGATCGGCCACAGCGAGGGCGGTCTCATCGCGCCGATCGCGGCGATGCGCTCGCAGGACGTGGAGTTCATCGTCCTGATGGCGGGACCGGGTCTGCCGGGCGATTCCATCCTCATCCTCCAGAGTGCGGCGATGCGCCGCCTCATGGGCTCGGACGAGGCGTATGTCGCCCGCGAGGGGGCGGCCCATCGGCGTATCCACATGCTGATCCGCGCGGGCGACAGCACCGGCGTCGTGCGGGCCACGCGCGACCTGCTTGAAGTCCAGATCGAGAGCATGAGCCCCGAAGCGCTCAAGGGGATCGGCGATCTCGACAGCCTCGCCGTTCTCGCGAGCCGGCAGTTCCTCTCGCCGTGGATGCGCTACTTCGTCGGTTTCGACCCGCGGCCGACGCTCGCAAAGGTGAGATGCCCGGTGCTGGCGCTGAATGGGAGCAAGGACTTCCAGGTGCCGCCCAGGGAGAATCTGGCCGCAATCGACGCGGCGCTCAAGGCCGGCGGGAACCGCGACCACATGGTTAAGGAGCTGCCCGGGCTCAACCACATGTTCCAGACCGCCGGGACCGGCGCGATCAGCGAGTACGCGATGATCGATGAAACCCTGGCCCCCGCGGCGCTGGAGGAGATGTCGCGGTGGATCCTGGCGCGCACCACCGCCAGGCGATGAAGAACGAGCTGCGCGTACTGCGGGCCGGGCGTCAGTGGTCGCAGGGGGATCTGGCCGAGAAGCTCGGCGTCTCACGGCAGACCGTGAACGCGCTCGAGACCGGCAAGTACGATCCGAGCCTCCCGCTGGCGTTCAAGATCGCCAGCCTGTTCAGGCGTCGCATCGAGGACGTGTTCGATTACGATCCGCGGGGTTGACGCAGGCCGGCCAGGGCTCGTGCGGCTCGGCAGCCAGGCTCAGCTCAGCGCCTGACCCCCACCCAAAGCCCGTCGCCCAGCGGCACGATGACGCTTTGCAGCGCCTCGACCTTCGCCATGTGATCGTTGAACGCGCGCATGGCGCCGACCTCATTGTCGGTCGGTGTCTCGGCGAGGAGCTGGCCAAAGGCAAACGCGTTGTCCACCATGATGAGCCCGCCGCGCCGCACGATGCGCAGGCACTCGGCGAGGTACTTCGGGTAGGACGACTTGTCGGCGTCGAGGAACGCCGCGTCGGCCGAATCCATCGCGAAGCCCGGCAGCACGTCCATGGCGGCGCCGCGATACACCTCGACGCGCCCCGCCACGTCGGACTTGGCCACCCAGCGCTCGGCGAAGTCGGCGTGCTTCTTCTCCAGCTCGATGGTGCGCACGCGGCCCTCCGGCGGCAGCGCACGGGCCATGGCGATCGCCGAATAGCCGGCCAGCGTGCCGACTTCGACCACCTCGCGCGCCTTGGCGAGCCGCAGCAGGATCTGCATGAAGCTCGCCTGCTCGGGCGCGATCCAGATGGACGGGATGCCCTCGGCCACGGCGGCACGCTTCAAGTCGGCGAGGAACGCGTCCTCGCGCACCGTGCGCTCGGCGACGTAGCGGTAATGCTCGGCGGTGACCAGAGATGATGTATCGGACATGATGCCTCCGACGATGACCGGTGCGCTCAGCGACGCGGGTCGCGGCTGCGAAACAGCACTGCGCCGAGGTGGGCGGCGACGAACGAGAGCACCACCATGCTGGCGACGTTGTGGACCGCGGACAACAGGGCAGGATAGCGCACCTCGACCGTGACCGGTGTGGCGACTCTATCCTGCCACCAGTACGCCGCGAGCCACAGCCCGGTGAGGTTGGTCAGCGCCATGGACGAGGCGGCGATGATCCCGAGCGCGTAGTGGAGCTGCGGGCGCACGGGCCGCACCCGCTGCCAGTGCCGCCACTGATAGACGGCGTAGATCGCGGTGAGCAACACGCCCGCGACCACATGGAGCGCCTCGCCCGGCGTGGCGCCCCACACCAGCCGGGCGACGAAGATGATCAGCCCCCCGACCGCCTCGAACGCCAGGAGCACCCACAGCGTGAGGAGCAGCGGCGCGCGTAGTCGGCGGGCCCGCAGGTCTTCGGGGGAACGGGCGACGGGCTCGTCCAACGCTAGACGAGGTAGCGCAGCGCGA
>CAYONG010000177.1:0-24808 GCA_964405235.1 uncultured bacterium
ATGCAGGTGAAGCGTTGGGCGATGATCTCGGCGATCGGGGCGGTCCTGGTCATGTCGGGTTGCAAGCAGGACAAGATCGAAGTGAAGCACCATCCGGCCACACTGTCCGAGAGCGGCAAGGAAGGGATCATGAAGGTGACGTTGGAGCCGCGCGCGGTCGAACGCCTTGGGATCCAGACCGCGGCGGTGCGCGAGGAAATGGTCGGCGCGACCCGCCGGCTGGTGATGCCCTACGGGGCCCTCATGTATGACAGCAAGGGTGGCACGTGGACGTTTACCAACCCGGAACCCATGGTCTACATCCGCGCCAAGATCGCCGTGTCGAACGTCGAGGGCGATCGAGTGATCCTCTCAGATGGTCCGCCCGCTGGAACCGTCGTCGTGACTGTCGGAGCCGCCGAGTTGATGGGCGCCGAACACAAGTACGGCCACTAAGCCCGCTCTAGGAGGTCTTCGACCATGTTTCGCCGGATTGTAGCCTGGAGCCTGAAGTTCCGATTCATCGTCCTCGCCCTAGGCGTTGCGATGATGTTCATCGGCGCCGATCAAATGCGGCACCTGCGAGTCGATGTGTTCCCGGAGTTCGCACCTCCGATCGTGGAGATCCAGACCCCGTGTCTCGGCCTGGCGCCGACCGAGGTCGAAGCACTGGTCACCATCCCGATCGAGCAGTCGCTCGCCGGGGTGCCCGAACTCAAGATCCTGCGCTCGAAGTCGGTCACGGATCTTTCGTCCGTGAAGCTCATCTTCGAGCATGGCGCCGACGCGATGCTGGCGCGCCAGCGCGTCCAGGAAGGGCTTGCCCAGATCATCGGCGTGATCCCGAAGGACGTCGGCCCGCCGGTCATGCTGCAGCCGCTCTCGGCGACCGCCCGGTTCATGAAAATCGGGCTTTCGTCCAAGACGGTGCCCCTGGTCAAGCAGTCCATGATGGCCTACTGGACCATCCGTCCCCGTTTGCTGGCGGTCCCGGGTGTGGCAAACGTCGCCATCTGGGGCGAGCGGATCGACATGCTGCAGGTGCAGGTCGAGCCCGCGCGGCTGCGCGAGAACGGCGTCACCGTCCAGGAGGTCATGGACGCCACCTCCGACGCCCTCGAAGTGGGGCTGATGAGCCACTCGAGCGGTTCGTTCATCGGCACCGGCGGGTTCGTCGAGACGCCGAATCAGCGGCTCAATCTGGTGAGCGTGCTTCCGATCGTGGATCCCGACGGGATCGGCGAGGTCGCGATCAAGGGCAGCAAGGGCAAGGACCTGCAGATCAAGGACGTCGCCAAACTCGTGTGGGGCCACCAGCCGCTGGTGGGCGACGCCGTGATCAACGGTGGGCCCGGCCTGCTGCTCATCGTCGAAAAGTTCCCCTGGGCCAACACGCTCGAGGTGACCAAGGGGGTCGACGATGCCCTCGCCGCGCTGCGGCCCGGCATGCCGGAGATGGAGATGGACCCGACGATCTTTCGCCCGGCGAACTTCGTCGAGTTGTCGATCAAGCATCTGAGCAACTCGCTCCTCCTCGGCTGTCTGCTGGTCGTGCTGGTGCTTACCCTTTTCCTCTACGAGTGGCGCGTCGCCCTCATCACCTGCATCGCCATCCCGCTCTCGCTGATGGCGGCCATGCTGGTGCTCTACATGCAGGGCACGACCATCAATACGATGATCCTGGCCGGATTCGTCATCGCCCTCGGATCACTCGTGGATGACGCGATCGTCGGAATCGAAAACGTCGTACGTCGGCTTCGACAGTCTCGCAGGGAAGGCAGTCCGCTATCCATGCCTCGGATCATCCTCGAAGCCTGCCTCGAGGTTCGACATGCCATCGTTTACGCCACGCTGATCGAAGTGCTGGCGCTGCTGCCGGTGTTCTTCCTGGGCGGCCTCTCCGGGGCTTTCTTCCAGCCGCTTGCGCTCTCCTACTCGCTCTCCCTCCTCGCTTCCATGGTCGTTGCGCTGACGGTGACGCCCGCGCTGGCGTTGATCCTCCTGTCCAAATCACCCCTCTCGGAGACGGAATCACCCTTCGTGCGGTGGCTGCAGCGCGTCTACACGCGCGTCCTCAGCTCGATCGTCCCGCGGCCGGGGGCGGCTTACGCGACGGTCATCCTCCTGGCGCTGGCCGGCGTTCTCGTCGTGCCGCGCCTTGGGCAGTCGCTGCTGCCCGACTTCAAGGAACGGGATTTCCTGATGCACTGGTTGACGGAACCCGGGACCTCGGTCAGTGAGGAGGTCCGCGTCTCCGCGGCCGCCTACGAGGAACTCCGCGAGATCCCAGGGGTGCGGAACTTCGGTTCCCACATTGGCCAGGCCCTGATCATGGACGAGGTCTATGGGGTCTATTTCGGCGAGAACTGGATCAGCATCGACCCGAAGGTGGACTACGACAAGACCCTCGCGGCGGTCCAGGCCGCCGTGGACGGCTACCCGGGGCTGGTCCGGGACGTTCAGACCTACCTCAAGGAGCGGATCCGCGAGGTGCTGACGGGCTCCCCCACCGCGATCACGGTGCGCATCTTCGGCGAAGATCTGACCACCCTGCGCGAAAAGGCCGACGAGGTGAAGAAGTCGTTCGAGGACATCCCCGGGATCGTTGACCTCAAGGTCGAGTCGTTGAAGGCAATCGCCCAGATCGACGTCAAGGTCGACCTCGCCGCGGCGGAACGCTACGGCGTCAAGCCCGGCGACGTGCGCCGCATGGCCGCCGCCATGGTCTCGGGCACCGAGGTGGGCGACATCTTCCGCGACGGGAAGGCTTACGATGTCAACGTGTGGAGCACGCCCGAAAACCGCAACAGCGTCTACGCGATTCAGAATCTCCCGATCGACACCCGGAATGACGGCCAGGTTCCGCTCTCGAAGCTGGCGGACGTCAAGATCGTCTCCACTCCCAACGGCGTCGAGCGCTGGCAGATGAAGCGCAAGATCGATGTCCGCGCCAACGTGCGGGGACGCGACCTTGGATCGGTGGTCGGCGATGTCCGGAAGAAGCTGGCCGGGGTGCAGTTCGCGTCCGGCTACCATCCCGAGCTGTTGGGCGAGTACGCCGAGCGTGAGGCGGCCCAGAAGAAGATGCGCGTGCTCATGATCATCTCGGCGATCGGGATCCTGCTCATGCTGCAGGCGGCGTTCATGGACTGGCGCCTCGCACTGGTGGGCTTCCTCGCGCTGCCCGCAGCACTGGTCGGCGGCATCCTCGGAGCCTTCCTGGGCGACGGCGTCATCTCGCTCGGGTCGATCGTCGGGTTCCTCACCGTGCTGGGGATCGTGGCCCGCAACGGCATCATGATGATCTGCCACTACCAACACCTCGAACGGGAGGAAGGGGAACCCTTTGGCCTCGGTCTCGTTATCCGGGGCGCGCGCGAACGCATCTCGCCGATCCTGATGACCGCGTCGGCGACGGGGCTGGCGCTCGTCCCACTCCTCATCGCCGGCACCATTCCCGGGCACGAGGTCGAGCACCCGATGGCAGTCGTCATCCTGGGCGGGCTGGTCACATCGACGCTCATGAACCTGCTGGTCATGCCCGCGCTCTATCTGCGCTTCGCGCGTCCCATGGCGCAGCCGGTTCCGGTCAAGACGAGCTGATCCAACCCCGACGCGGGTGGCCCGCGGTCGGATCATCCAAAGCGAGGCCCTGGAACTCCGGTTCCGGGGCCTCGCCTAAGGAGTCGACGACAAACGTACGGCGCGCAAGAGCCGAACTGTTCGACCGGACGCCCTGTGTTCCACGGCGGGCCCCGCGGTCCGGGTCTCGCCAAGTACCAACCGAAAGGAGAAGCGCACGTGAAGACCGATCGAGGTGGACATGATGTCGCACCCGGCATCCGCGGGCTCATGCTGGTCGTTATCGCGCTGGCACTGCCGTCGGCGACGCTCGCGGGCGTCAAGGTCGTCGAGCAGGAGGGGTTCACGCTGGAACTGGGCATGCGGCTGCAGCAGCGCCTCGCGTACGAAGCTATCGCGGGTCCATCCGGCTCCACCGACTGGCAGCGTGACTTCATGGTGCGGCGGGCGCGGCTCAAGGCCAACGGCAAGATGCAGACGGCCACTTTCGGGTTCGAGTGGAAGATCGACGGCACCGACCAGGTCGGGTCCACCCCCACCGCCGCGGTCGAGAACGCCTGGATCCAGTACCCGCTCGGTCGGGGTGTCGAGATGCGGGCGGGCCTCTATGACCAGCCGTACTCCCGGGACCGGCTAACCTCGGATTCGCGGCAGCTGGCCGTGGACCGGGGATTGGTGTCCAACGTTCCGGACGCGATGGGTCTGGCCGACAACGCGGTGGGCTTCCACTTCCTCGGCAAGGCGTTCAAGGGGCGGGCGGGTTACGCGATCGGCCTGTTCGACAATCGGTTCATCCCGGGGCGACTTCAGGATAGGCCGATGGTCGTCGGTCGCGTCGACGTGAATCTGGGCTCCACGAAGGACGTGTTCCAGGACGCCCATTTTGGCACCGACTCGTGGTACTCGATCGGCGTCAACGGCAGCCGCCAGACGATCGAGACGCTGGCGGGATCCGACAGCAGCACCAACGCCGCCATCGGGGTCGACGGCATGATGGACATCCCCACCCGGGCCGGTCGCCTGTTCGTAAAGAGCGAGTTCAACAACATCCGCGTGGATCCGGCTGGCTTTGGAGCCGACATCGACACGCGGGTGTGGATGGTGGGGGCGGGCCTGCTGGTGCTCGACGAGCGGCTACAGCCCTTCGTCCGCTTCGACGAAGTCCGTCCGGACCCCCTCGCCGGCGGCGCCATCCGGGACATCACCTACGTGGGCCTCAACCTCTACCGGAAGGGCCACAGCCTCAAGTTCCAGGGCGATCTCCGTCTGGAGGCGAACACCGGCGAATCGCTCGACGGGGCGTTCATCCAGGCACAGATCGACTTCTAGGCTGTAAACGCGGGCGGCTTTCCCGCCCGTGAGCACCGAGGCTCCGATCCCAAGGGGCAAGGCACCGCCCCGGGATCGGGGCCTTTTCGTTCCCCGGTGAGGCGGCGCTCCGGCCGACCCCGGCGCTGGGACCCCCTCCTCTCCCGGCGGGCGGGACCCACTCCGGCCCCCTGCCCCGATGTTCGGGGCATCAGCCGCAGGCGCACCCTGCCGTCGCGCGAACGCGCCGCTAACTCATTGCCCACCAACAGGGGCTCGTGGGGGCCGACCGGCATGGAATTCGCTATGTCCGCGCGCGGCCGAGCAGCGCCCACCGCCAGAACCCCTCGGATGCATCGGGCCGGAATCGTACCGGGAGAACAAAGGTCATGAACGGGATCGTCGGACTCGTGCGAACCCTGACCGCGGAAAGTGCCGGGGCGCTCTACGTGGTCGCTGCCGTCGCGTTGGGATTCTACTGCATCTCCCGCGGCCGCAAGGCGGCTGCGGCCGAGCAGGCCGAAGAGTCACGCGAACGGCAGGCCGCTTAGTCGGGATCCTTCATATCGTTCTAGAGGGTGAACCACGACCAGCCCGATTCGAGGCTCCGATCCCGAGGAACCCCCCGAGGAACCCCCCGAGGAATCTCTGGACTCCGAAATACGCCCCGAGTACCATTGACATTCTTTGCGCAGCACGGCCTACGTCGAGGCAACCCGTGAGGAACGACTCCATGCGCAGTATTTCTCGTGTCCCCTGCTTCGCGTCCGTCTCAGGGATCTTCGCTGGACTCTTCATCCTTGGAACGGCCTGGGCCCAGCCTGGCACCGTGCTTTCAAACCAGAAGATCAGCAACACCGAGGGTAACTTCACAGCGATCATCGACAATCTCGACGAGCTGGGTGCGACCTCCGCCCACCTAGGGGACCTCGACGGCGTCGGCCCGAGCGTGTCGGCGATGGCGATCGGCGCCGCCTTCGACGATGATGGCGGGGGCGATCGCGGAGCCGTCTACATCCTCTTCCAGGCTGCGGACGGTACCGTCCTCTCCCATCAGAAGATCAGCGACCTGGTCAACTTCCCCGGCACGCCGTTGGACAACCTTGACGAGTTTGGGAGCTCCGTCGCGTTCCTCGGGGATCTCGATGGCGCGGGACCGAGCGTCGGAGCCCTGGCGGTCGGAGCCGTCTTCGACGACGATGGTGGGACCGATCGCGGGGCCGTCTACATCCTCTTCCTGGCCGCGAACGGGACCGTGCTCTCCTCGCAGAAGATCAGCGACCTGGTCAACTTCCCCGGCACGCCCCTCGACAATCTGGACGAGTTCGGGAGCTCGGTCGCCAGCCTCGGCGACCTGGACGGCGGCGGTCCTAGCACGGGTGCCCTCGCGGTCGGGGCCGGTGGGGACGACGACGGAGGTGCCGACCGTGGCGCGGTCTACATCCTGTTCCTGGACACGGCCGGAACCGTGCTGTCCTCGCAGAAGATCAGCGACACGGTCAATCTCCCCGGCACACCGCTCGACAACCTCGACGATTTCGGCACATCCGTGGCCGGCCTTGGCGACCTCGACGGCGGCGGACCCAGCGTCTTCGCCCTGGCCGCCGGAGCGGCGTTAGACGACGACGGCGGGATCGACCGCGGGGCGGTCTACATCCTGTTCCTGGACACGGCCGCAACCGTGCTCTCCTCGCAGAAACTCAGCAACACCCAGGGCAACTTCAACGACTTCTTAAGCGATCTCGACGAGTTCGGCGGCGCCCTCGCATCCATGGTCGACATCGATGGAACAGGGGGCGGCGTAACCGCCCTGGCGGTGGGCGTGGCGGGCGACGATGACGGTGGCGAGGATCGTGGCGCCTTGCACATCCTATTCCTCAAGAGCGACGGGACTTGCAACGCTTCGCAGAAGATCAGCGACTTCTACGGCAGCTTCCCCGTCGCGCTCGACAATTTGGACAGCTTCGGAGCGTCCGTGACGTACCTCGGCGACCTCGATGGCGCCGGGCCGAGCTTTGCGGCGATCGCGGTGGGTGCGCCGGGTGACGACGACGGAGGGACCGACCGCGGGGCCGCTTACATCCTCTTCCTCGACGGGGTCGCGAACCTCTTCACGCTCACGTATACGGCCGGCCCCAACGGCACGATCTCCGGGACCACGCCGCAGGCGGTGGGCCCAGGCGGCAGCGGCACGGCGGTAACCGCGGTGCCGAATGCCGGCTACCAGTTCGTCAGCTGGAGCGACGGGGTGTTGACGGCCTCGCGCACCGAGACCAACGTCATGGCCAATCTGAGCGTGACCGCGAACTTTGCCATCAATGAATACACGCTGACCTACACGGCCGGCCTCAACGGCACGATCACCGGGACCTCGCCGCAGACGGTGAGCCATGGCGGCAGCGGCACCGCGGTGACGGCGGTGGCGAATGCCGGCTACCAGTTCGTCAGCTGGAGCGACGGGGTGCTGACGGCCTCGCGCACCGAGACCAACGTCACGGCCAATCTGAGCGTGACCGCGAACTTTGCGATCAATGAATACACGCTGACCTACACGGCCGGCCCCAACGGCACGATCTCCGGAACCACGCCGCAGACGGTGAGCCACGGCGGCAACGGCTCGGCGGTGACGGCGGTGCCGAACGCGAGCTACTCTTTCGTCAGCTGGAGCGACGGGGTGTTGACGGCCTCGCGCACCGAGACCAACGTCACGGCCATCGTCAATGTGACTGCGAACTTTGCGGGTCCGGTCGGCATCTCGCCCCTACTGCCGCAGGGCTCCGAAAACCTGCTGGGCCGCGCCTCGCCGAATCCCTTCCACCCGCGGACGACGATCCCGTTCCGGCTTAAGCAGGCGTCGGACGTGCGCATTGACATCTGGGATCTGAACGGCCGCCTGGTCCGACAACTGGTGCGCGAGCAGGTCCCAGCGGGTGATCATCACGCGCAGTGGGATGGGCGCGACGACGCCGGCCGGACGCTTTCGAACGGCACCTACTTCTACCGGATGGCGATCGACGGGCGGCTGATCACGGGGGCTGGGAAGGCGCTGCTCCTGCGCTAAATGGCTTCACCTGATTCGGCAATGTTCGGCTGCGGTTCGGGGGGCCGCCCTCCGTCGCGGGGACCCCGCTTCGCGGCCCCGCTCGTCGGGCGCCCCCCGAACCGCAGCCTCGGGTCCTTGGCCGAATCAGGCGAAGCCATTTGGTCAGCCGGGGGATTCGATCGTTTCAGAAACGCCAAGTGTACTGGATCTTCAACGGGGTCTGGTTCGAGGCAAACCTCCAGCGGTTGTCTAGGCCCCGAGTCGCGTTGTGGTTGTAGACGACGAACAGCTCCCCCTGGGGACTGAACGTCCACCGCAGGCGATTGTTGGACCCCAGCTCACGGCTCTGCGTCTCGTACTGGGTGACGCTGCTCAGCTGGAGATCCGAAGACACGTTGATCTCCATCCGGACACCGATCAGCTTTTCCTCGATCTTGCGGATCGCGAGCGAATCCGCATCCCCCACCTCGACCAGGCCGCGCACAGTGCCCGTGCTGCGCTCGCCGGTCACCTCGAGCGTGAGAAAGTCAGAAGGCCTTACCGCGAGCCCCGCCTCGATCGTGGTGAGATCCCCGTTGTAGTAATTGCCCGATTCCCAGAGGAAACGGCCGCGCACGCGGCGCTTCTCGGCTGTGCGCACTCCGAGCAGGAAACGCGTCCACTCGTAGGATCCGGTCGGGAGATCCACGCCGTCCGCGATCGAGTAGGCGGTGTCGGGCGGCACGCGGTCGCCCTCCGGCTCGATCGCAAGCTCGAAGCGATCCCCACTGTGCAGCAGAACGTCGAATGGCCGCGCCGACAACGAGTAGCTTTCCCAGGTCGAGTTGTCGAGACGGTTGAAGAGCGTGAAGTTCAGCTCCTGCGTGACCTCGCGCACCCCGGGCCACCAGGGACGTGGCGTGATGGTCGAGCTGAAATCCCAGATGTGCACGCCGTTGCGGGGCACGAAGCCCAGCGAGGGATCGAACCCGTCCCCGACCCGCACGGAAGACACGTTGATATCGACGGGATCGTTCGGATAGTCCACTCGTACGCCGAACGCGGACTTCTCGCCGGCCAGGTCTTCGCGGTCGTTCAAGAGTCCCCAGACGCCCACTAGGAGGTTCTGTTCCTCTTTGAAGCTCGACGTGCGGTAGGTGAAGTCGAGGCCGCCCGACCAGCTCTGGTCGCGTCCGAGCTGATCGCCAAACGTGGCCATCATGCCCACCGATGATTCCTCCAAGACGTTCTGCTTCACCCGCAACGCACCCAACGTGGCCCGCGGGACGTCGAGCGTCAGGTCCTCCTCCACCAGCCTGAGTCCGTTCACCCGCCGGGTGCCGACGACCAGCCCGCCCAGGCTGAGGCCGCCCACGCGCCCGGAGACCTTCCCGCCGGCATCGATCGGGATGGCCGCCTGGTCGTCTTCGCTGACGCCGACCAGCCCGATGCGGCGGCTGAAGAAGGGGAGCAGCGACTCCTCGTCGAGGCCCAGCCCGAACTCGAAGATGTCGGCCCCGGAGAGGAAGAAGCTCCGCTTCTCGGGAAAGAACACCGGGAATCGGGTGAGGTTGATCTGTCGAGCGTCCACTTCGGTTTCGGCGAAGTCGGTGTTGACCGTCAGCGACGAGAGGAGGTTCGGGCCCAGCGTCTTGGTCACGTCCAGACTCAACTCCCCATCGTACACCGACTCGAGGAACTTCCCGGGCTTGATCGCCCGCCCGACCAGCGCAGGACGGATACTCAAGCCGGCGCCGAGATCGAACTGTGGCAGGTCCACGAGGATCCCCGCACGGTTGGTCTGGGTGATCTCGAAATCACGGCTGGCCCCCGCCCAGCGGCTGGTCTCCTGTAGCCGCTGGATGCGCCTCTGGACGTTGAATCCCCAGGTGGTGAGGCCTCTTTTGAATCCCAAACTCCGGGCGGGGATCCGGATCTCGGCCGACCATCCGCTCGCGTCGCGGGAGGTCTTGGCCTCCCAGATCGCGTCCCAGGCGCTGTTCACCTCGTCGCCCTCGGCGACCACCAGCCCGTCGAATCGCGCGCCCGAGGGGTTGACCGCGAACACGTATCCCGAACGACCATCGAGGAACGTGTCGAGCACGAGCAGGACGTGATCCTCCTCGTCGAGGATGGCATCCCGCCCCTTCGAAGGCGAGAAAATGCCGGTCGCGTCGGGGTCCTCGCAGCGGATGCCCAGGACGAGTTCCCGCGCGCTAGCCAAGATCTTCACCACCGTGCGCCCGGCCGGCTCCCCACCCTCGCGTGGCTCAACCGTGATCAGGTTGGAGATCGAATCGGGCGCCTCCGCCCACTCCTCCTCGGTGAGGATTCCGTCCAGGATGAGCAAGGGTGGCAGGGCTCCCGCCCGCACGGTGCGCCGTTCGCCGTCGGCCGGGGTCGTGCTCGCACTTCCGTTCTGCGCCCCGACAGGGCCAGAGGACAGCGGCAGGATGAAAAGGCACGCGGCCCACAACTCGACTCTCAGCCTTCGTATCATCGGTCCTCGCAAGGTCTTGTCACCGTATGGACTTGCCGGGGAAGCGCCAGATCCAGTGGACGTCGGTTGAGTACGTTTTCGACCGGGATCCCCCCGGCCTGAACTGGGAAGGGGCTGTGGTGCGCGAGGCCGGGGCGCGGGTAATGATCACGACCACCGCGCATCATCGGGCGAACAGGCTCCGGACCACGAACCACACGTTCGCCGGCCGCTCGGCGAGGCGGCGCATGTACCACGGGAACCACGCCGCGCCGTACGAGATCAGGACCCTCACGCGGTGCCCGGCGGCCAGCAACCGTCGTTGCTCTTCACGTTCGATGCCGTAGAGCAGGTGGAACTCATATGCTGGGGGCGGGATGCCCTCGAGCGACGCCCAGCGGATGAGCTCCCCGATCAGATGGCGATCATGGGTCCCCAGGATCACGCGTGGCCCCCCCGCCGAGCCGGCGGCGCGCATCAAACGCTGCGCGAGCGCGCGGAACGACCGGTCCACGTCGGCCTTGTCCGCGAACGCGATCGCACTGGGCTCCGCGTAAGCCCCCTTCACGAGACGAATCATGGGCTTGAGCGACGCCAGCGACTCGAAGTCGGCCTCGGTGCGTCTCAGATAGGCTTGCAGGCACAGCCCCACGTTCGCATGCGCGGCGCGGAGTCGTTGGTAGAGATCAAGGGTGCGCTGCGTGTACGCACTCCCCTCCATGTCGACCGCCACATCCTGTCCGACTTCGGCAGCGCGGGTGGCGATCCGGGCCAGGTTCGCCTCGGCGAGCGCAGGGTCGAGGTCCAGACCGAGATGAGTGAGCTTGATCGACACCTCGGCGTCCAGCTTTTGGGCGCGGATCGCCTCGATCACCCCGAGGTAGTGCCGCACGACCACCGCCGTGTCCGCCTCGTCCTCGACGTTCTCGCCCAGCAGGGTGAGCACGGTGCCAAGGCCGGCCCGGTTCAGCTCGACGGTGGCGGCGAGCGCGGCCTCGACCTCCTCGCCCGGCATGAAGCGGGACACCGCGCGGCGCACGAAACCCAACCGGGGCAGGCGACGTCGAGCCCATGCATTCTCGGACGCCCACAGGAATACCTTGCGCATCATGCGTCGTGCTCCCCCCTGTTCAGTCCCCGTCGCGATGGCCGCGCAGCCTATCACGCGAGGCGGGGACCGTGCCGGACTTGTCTCCTGCGGTCCCCGCCGCTACGGTGCCGGCACGGCGCGTCCACCGCGCGCCCCCCCCCCACCCCAATTGCGGTGTCCTCCCGATCGAACCCATGTCCGAGCCCTCGACCTCCCCCGCCACCGCACGCACAGCTTTGGCCTTCGCGACCTGCACGCTCATCTGGGGGAGCACATTCCTCTTCATCCGTATCGGCAACGACACCGTGCCACCGATGTGGGCTGCGTCCCTGCGGCTCGTCGTCGCGGCGGTGGTGATGGTCGCACTCGTCATCGCGCTCGGTCGTGCGCTCCCGCGCGGCCCGGCCCTGAAGGCCGCCGCGTGGTTCGGGCTGTTCCAGTTCGGGTTCAACCTGCCGCTCCTTTACTGGGGAGAAATGGTCGTTCCCTCCGGGCTTGCGGCCGTGGTGTTCGCCACCATCCCGATCACCAGCGCGCTCGTTGCACGCGCGTTCGGTCTCGAGCGCCTCGAGCCGCTCAAGATGCTGGGGGCCGTGGTCGCACTGGGCGGCGTGACGGTGCTGTTCGTCGGGCAGCTGGGCGCGCGCGTCACGGCGCTGCCGATCCTTTCGATCTACGCCGCCACGGTGTTTGCCGCGCTCGGGAGCACGATGCTCAAGCGCGGGCCGCGTCAGGATCCCCTCGCGGCCAACGCCGTCGCCGCCGCCGTCGGGGCCCCGGTGTGCCTGCTCGCCTCCGTGCTGTTACGGGAGGTTCGCCCGCTCCCCACCCAGTGGGTCCAGATCTACCCCATCCTCTACCTCGCGATCGTCGGGTCGGTGGGCGCGTTCGTGGTGTTCGCCTGGCTGGTCAATCATTGGAAGGTCAGCACGCTCGCCTTCATTGGCGTGGTGGTGCCCGTGATCGCGATCGGGCTCGGGACGCTGGTACGCCACGAGGAACTTCATCGCCGGCACGTGGTGGGCTCGGTGCTGGTGCTGGCCGGCGTGATCCTCGCGATCGCCAACGACCGGCACCGCGCGAGGCGCCCGCCCGAGATCGTGCCCCGCTAAATGGCTTCGCATGATTCGGCCAAGGACCCGAGGCTGCGGTTCGGGGGGCGCCCGACGAGCGGGGCCGCGAAGCGGGGTCCCCGCGACGGAGGGCGGCCCCCTGAACCGCAGCCGAACATTGCCGAATCATGCGAAGCCACTTAGGCCGTCAGGATGTCCGGTCGCCGGGTGTGGCGGTCAGGGCTTCCCCACCGTCACGTCGTAATCGAGCAGGGACTCGACCCGGTACGGGGCGAGTCGGTCGCGACCGCCCAGGCCCTTGAGCTCAACCACGAAAAGCAGCGCGCCCACATGCGCCTCGAGCTGCCCGACCAGTCTTGCGGTCGCCGCCGCGGTGCCCCCGGTCGCGAGCAGATCGTCAACGATCGCCACCCTCTGGCCCGCGCGCAATGAATCCCGGTGCAGCTCGAGCGTATCCTCCCCGTACTCGAGCGAGTACACCTCGCGCACCGTCGCCCCGGGGAGCTTGCCGAACTTGCGCGCGGGGACGAGCGGGACGCCCCAGTGCATCGCCAGGCCCGTACCGAACACGAACCCTCGGGATTCGATCGCCACGACCGCGTCCGGTCGGTCCATCCGCGCAGCCAGCGCGCGCACCGTTTCGGCCAGCGCCGCGGGGCTCGCAAGGAGAGGGGTGATGTCCTTGAAGAGGATGCCCTTGCGGGGGAAGTCGGGTACGTCGCGGATGAAATGGCGCAAATCCGTCATAGACCCTCGTGGTAGAGCGCGTCGGCCGCCTGCGGCATGCGGGGGACGCTAGTGTATCGACGTGTTCCCGGCATCGCCCATCTCGTGCAGCTCCATGGCCCGGCGCAACTTCCCGAGCGCCCGCGCCTCGATCTGCCTGACGCGCTCACGCGAGATGCCGAACAGCTGACCGGTCTGGGCGAGTGTGCGCGCGACCCCGTCCTGGAATCCGTACCGGATGCGCAGGATCTGCTCCTCGCGCTGGCTGAGCGAGCGGAGCAGCTGGTCGAGCTGGTCGTGCTCGAGCTGCAACTCGACCAGGCGCTCCACCGAGAGCGGCGCCTCGCCGAGGTCCTCGAGCGTCAACTGCTCGAACGCCGCCAGGCTCGAGCCCTCGTCAAGCGAGCGCAGACCGACGATGAGCGCCGACAGGCGCTCGGCCCGCGGGAGTGAAATCCCCAGCTCGCGCGCGACCTCGCCGATATCCGGGTCGCGGGCCAACCGGCCGCGCAGGACGCGCTCGGCACGGGCAAAGCGATTCATCTGCTGGAACATCTGGACCGGGATGCGCACTGATTTCGCCTGCTCGGCGATGCTGCGCAGGATCGCCTGACGGATCCAGATGGTCGCATAAGTGCTGAAGCGCAGGCCGCGTTCGGGCTCGAAGCGGTCGGCCGCGCGGATGAGGCCCAGGTTCCCCTCTTCGATCAGGTCGAGCAGCGGGAGCCCCCGGTTCCGGTAGCCACGCGCCACGTGCACCACCAGGCGCAGATTGGCCATGATGACGCGCTTGCGCGCCTCCTCGTCGCCGGCGCGCGCGCGCGCCGCCGTCTCGAGCAGCTGCGGATGGGTGAGCATGGGGATGCGGCCGATCTCGCCGAGATAGATGTCGAGGAGGTCGCGTTCCGCCCCATGCTCATGGAGCTCGGGGAAATCGGGGAGCCCGGGGAGATCGGAGGGCTCGGATCGCTCCAGGTCGATCCCGCGCTCCTCGTCCCCACGCTCCTGGTCGGGCAGCAGCAGGCCCGCCTCGGCGGCGGCGGCCTGAAAGTGCGCGAAGGCCTCCGCCTCGAAATCGGGATCGGTGAGTAGCGTCTCGTATTCGCGCGGGGCGATGTGACCGTGACCCGTCGCGGCGGAGAGCGCGCCGGCCAGCCGCTTCGCAAAGCCGCTCGATCGCGACGGGCGGGCAGGCTTCTCTGATATCGCTCGGGGAGTCACATGGTCCCTTCAGCCCGTCACGCGGAAACCGCGATGACCCGGCATCCGTTCGCTCCACTCCTGCTCCACCGCCGTCACGTACGCTCCCGCCGGCCCGCGCAGCACCGCCGCGACCAGGCGCTCGAGCTTGGGCCGCGGGCCCTCCGCCTCTACCTCGACTGACCCATCCACGCGGTTGCGCACCCAGCCGGCAATCCCCATGGAATCGGCCCGACGCAGCACGAAATACCGGAAGCCGACGCCCTGGACCCGACCCCGCACGATCAGATGGACGATGGGCGTCACGACACCCCCGAGGATGCGCCTAAGGGGACGGGGGGTGTCAAGGGAAGAAGGGACGCGACATCGTCGCGCAGGGAGGAAGGATGGTCGGGGCGAGAGGATTTGAACCTCCGACCCCCTGGTCCCGAACCAGGTGCTCTACCAGGCTGAGCCACGCCCCGACACACTTCTCGCCGCTTAGTGCTTCGACTGCGGAGTCTCGCGCCACGCATCCCGTCCGACCAGCGGAACGAACCGGCACTCGCCACGCCGCGAGTGCCGCCACTGATCGCCTGGCAGGCGGTGCCAGACTTCCAGATTCTGGAGATTGGGTCCGCCGACCGGGATGACGAGCACGCCTCCGTCACCCAGTTGTTCCCGAAGCGCTTCGGGGACCCGCGGTGCTGCCGCGGAGACGAGTACCCTAGCATAGGGCGCAAACTCCTGCCAACCCAGCGTCCCGTCGCCCTCACGAAACATCACATTGCGGATGCCCAGGCGCTCGAGCCGACCCTGTGCGGCACGCAGCAGCGAGGGGACGCGTTCGATGCTGAACACCCGCTCCGCGAGCCGCGCCAGGAGCGCCGTCTGGTAGCCGCTCCCGGTGCCCACCTCGAGCACCCGATGCCGGGGAGCGACAGCGAGCAGATCGAGCATGCGTGCCACGATCCAGGGTTGCGAGATGGTCTGCCCCTCCGCGGTGGGCAGCGCGTGATCACCGTAGGCGCGGTGCAGCAGCGCGGGATCCACGAATAGATGGCGCGGCACCTCGCCCATCGCCTCCAGTACGCGGGGGTCTCGGATGTCCTTGCCGGCAAGCTGGTTCTCGACCATGCGGCGGCGCGCGACCTCGTAGGGGTCGCGGGCGTTGCTATCGCCATCGTCGCCCGCTTTCAGAATGTCCTTCCCGTTCGAGGCGCCGGCGCTCACGGCACGAGCTCCCATTGTTCCATGTCCACCATCGCCCGATAGTCGGTGAGATCCAGCGACAGCGGTGTCACCGAGATGTGCCCGTGCTCGACCGCATGGAAATCGGTCCCCTCGTGGGATTCCCACACCGGGTCCTGCCCGCCGATCCAATAATAGGCGCGCCCGCGCGGATCGACCTTCTCGATCAGCGTGTCGCTGTAGACCCGCGTGCCCAGGCGCGTCATGCGAACGCCCTGGACCTCGCTCCACGGACGATGCGGAAGGTTCACGTTGAGCACCGGGTGCCCCGCAAGCCCGCGCGCCGCGAGCGCCTCGACCAGGCGGCGAATGAAGCGAGCGGGCTCGACGAAATCCGACTGCTCGCGTGTCGCCAGGGAGGCGGCAATGGCCGGTACGCCCTGCATCGACCCCTCGATCGCGGCCGCCACCGTGCCCGAGTAGAACACGTCCTCCCCCATGTTGGGTCCGTGATTGATGCCCGAGACCACCAGGTCCGGCCGGGTGTCGAGCAGACCGTGGAAAGCGATCAGGACACAGTCGGTCGGTGTGCCGTCGACGCTGACCACCCGGTCGCCGTGCCGGTGGATGCGCAGCGGCCGCTGGAGAGTGAGCGAATGGGACGTGGCGCTCTGGTCGCGATCGGGAACGACGATGGTCACCTGGCCCAGCGCCGCCAGTTCCTTGCCGAGCACATGCAGCGCCGGCGCCTGGATCCCGTCGTCATTGGTGAGCAGGATATTCACGAGCCGGTTCCCTCCCGTCCAGCCCGGCGCATCGCCGCCGGAGGGGCGATCCGTTCGACCGTGAGACGGGCCAGCACCCCGACGATGCGCGGGACGTCGCGCGTGGTGCGGATCTGGCTGGCTTCGGTGCCGTAAACGGTCGGGATCGGCACCTGGGCGAGGCGGAACCCGAGGCGCGCCGCCCGCACGATCACCTCCGATTCGACCTCGTAACGACCGGGTGTAATCGGAGTCTGCGCGAGGAGCCGCCGTCGGTAGAGCCGGAAGCCGCACTGACTGTCGGCAACCGGCTGGCCGGCAAGCCAGCTCGCCCAGCCGGAGGAAACGCCGTTGGCGAGCCGTCGGATGAACGGCATCTCGCCGCTGCGCTCCCTCACGCCCAGCACCAGATCGGCGCCCCGCTCGGCGGCCTCGATGAACGCCGGCACGAACTCGGGCGGATGCTGGCCGTCGGCATCGAGGGTGACCACCCCGTCGAACCCCTCCAGGGCCCGGAAGCCGGCAAGGAGCGCATGGCCCTTGCCGCGATTCTCGGGGAAGGCAAGGACCCGCACCCCGGCCCGCCGGGCGATGTCACCGGTGCCATCGCTCGAGCCGTCGTCCACCACCAGGGTCTCGGGCGGTCGCGCGAGGGCCGAGAGCCGGCCCAGCACTCCGGCAATGTGGGCCGCAGCCTGATAGGCGGGAACGAGCGCCGCGATGCGCATCAGCGAATCACCTTGCCGGGGTGCGGGCCGTCGTGCCCGCGCGGCCGCCATGGACGGACCCGCTCACGCGAGACCGTCCGGCATCGGCCCAAAGCCCGACCACTGACCGGGATTGCGCTCGAGCTGCCGGTGGATGGCCGCGCGATGGGCGCCGCCGGCGCATGCCTCGGACGTGAGCGGCGGCTCGAAGCAGGCGGCATACCGACCGGGCGCAAGGCGCAGCATCACCGCGGGCAGTACCACCGCTCCGGTGCGCCGCGCCAGGGCGGTGGCCCAGGCCCAGGCAGATCCATCGGCGCAGCATCGGTCCCCCATCAACGCCACCCACCCGCCCCGCCGCAGGGCCCGCGCGGCACCCGGCCACAGCGGTCGCTCGCGCAACACCGCCACGCCGTGCGCCAGACGCCGTCCGGCGAAGAACCGCTCGACCCAGGGATGCGGGTGCGGGCGAGCCACAACGCTCACGTGCTCGCCGCGCGCGGCGAGCCAGGCGGCGCCCCACTCCCAGTTTCCGAGGTGGGCGGAGAGCAGGATCACGCCACGACCGGTCGCCCGCGCGCGCTCGAGATGCTCCGCGCCGCGGATCTCGATCGCTTCCACAAGTGACTGCTCATCGAGCCGCCCAAGGCGAAGGAAATCGAGCAGCGAGAGGGCGAAGTGCTCGAACGCCTCGCGCGCCATGGCGATTCTGGCGGCAGGCGGGGTGCCCGGCATCAATAGGGCGAGATTGGCCTCGAGCGTGGCACGGGCCGGTGGCCGCGCCGCGAACACCAGGCCCGCCAGCGACAGGGCGAGCCGCTCGGCGATCCCGATCGGGAGCACGCGACCCAGAACGTCGGCGATGAGGTATCCGAGGACGGCGAGCATTCGGGACGGGGTGACCGGCGTCGGGGAAGGAGAATGGTCGGGGCGACTGGATTTGAACCAGCGACCACCTGCCCCCCATGCAGGTGCGCTACCGGGCTGCGCTACGCCCCGACCGAAATGGGACCGTGACTCTATGCGAGGCGCCCCGCGGCTGCAAGTCGAGGTCGCTAAGGGAGACGGCGTCCGGCGGGCCGCTGACGGACGGATGCCCGACCTTGGGCCGCGTCAGCCCTTGATGCCGGCCCGGCTCATTTTCAATCGATCGACCAGATGCTTCAGCTCGGTCTTGACCTCATGAATCACGAGCTTTCGCTCGGCGTCGTCGAACCCAATTTCGACCTGGGGGGTCGATTCCTTGCGCTCGTCGAGCAGCGAGCGCCGCGCGCCGGCAATGGTGTAGCGTCGGCCGTAGAGCAACTCGCGGATCCGCAGCAGGAGCTTGACCTCGTCGGGACGGTACATGCGGTTGCCGGCCCGGTTCTTCCGGGGGCGCAGCATGCTGAACTGGGTCTCCCAGTAACGGAGCACGTGCTGCTTCACCCCGACCAGCTCGGCCACCTCGCTGATCGCGCGGTAGAGCTTCGATTCGGTCTCTGGGTCAGTCCTGAGCGGCGACACGGCCGGGGGCCCCCTTCCATTCCTCGCTCTTCAGATCGCGACCCATGAGCGCTTCGAGCGCCGCGCGTGGGTCCTTCCGTTCGAGCAGGATGGCACTCACCTGCTCGATGATCGGCGTCTCCACTCCGGCCTTCCTTCCCAGCTCGAGGGCTGCCTTCGCCGTGTTGACGCCCTCGGCCACCATCACCATTTGGCCCAGCACCTGCTCGATCGTCTCGCCGCGACCGAGTCGTTCGCCGACCGCGCGGTTGCGGCTATGGCGGCTGATCGCGGTCGTGATGAGATCCCCCATTCCGGTGAGTCCGTAAAACGTCTCGCGCGTCCCCCCCAGCGCCACGCCCAGTCGGGTGATCTCGGCCAATCCTCGCGTGAGCAGCGCGCCCTTCGTGTTGTCCCCGTACCCCAACCCATCGCAGATGCCAGCCGCGAGTGCGATCACGTTCTTGAGCGCCGCGCCGTACTCGCACCCCGCCACGTCGCGGTTCGTGTACACCCTCAGCCGCCCGGACGAGCACAGCCCCTGCACCTGCCGGGCACGATCTTCGGTCCGTGACGCCGCCACGATCGAGGTCGGGACCCCCTGGCTGACCTCCTCGGCGTGGCTTGGTCCCACCAGCAGTACCGGGTCCGGATCGCCGAGCTTCTCGCACAGAACCTCGGTCATGCGCTTGAGCGTGCCCAGCTCGAGACCCTTGGCGGCGCAGACCCAGAGACTTCGCGCCCCGGTGGCCGCGACCCGCTCCGCGGCCGACCGCATGCCATGGGAGGGCACGACAAACAGAGTGAAATCCGCGCCGGCGAGCGCCACCTCCAGTTGCGGCTGAACCTTAATACTCCCGGGCAGCGCTATGCCAGCCAAAAACTTCCGATTCTCCCGCTGGGATTCCAGATTTGCGAGGTGGGCGCCATCGATGTCCCAGAGCGCCACCGGATGGCCGAGACGCGCCAGGTGGACGGCGAGCGTCGTGCCCCAGGAGCCGGCGCCCAGCACCGCGACCGAGCTCATGTCCCTTGCCCCCCTCTCCACGAGAATCTGCGCTCCGTGCCCCGCGCCAGCCGCGCCAGGTTCCCGCGATGGCGCAGGATGACCAGCAGCCCCAACAGCAGGCCGACCGCGAACCTCGGGCTGCGGACCCCGCCGTCCGCAAGCAGGCCCAGAGCGACGACGAAGGCCAGCGAGCCGAGAACCGAGCCCAACGAAACGTAGCGCGTAAGCGCCACAACCGCCACGAACACCGCCGCGAACACCCCGAACGCCGACGGCGCCAGAGTGAGCAGCACGCCCACCGTGGTTGCGACCCCTTTGCCGCCCCTGAACCCGGCGAAACACGTCCACATATGGCCGCTCACGGCCGCGATCGCGACCGCGACCATGCACCACTCGCGCCCGCCGGGAAAGGCCTGGGTGAAGCCGATCCCGGGCACCATCGCGACCGGCAGCGCGCCCTTGGCGATGTCGAGCACCAGCGTTGTGATGCCGAGCACCGGACCCAGCGAGCGGTAGACGTTGGTCGCCCCCAGGTTGCGCGATCCCAGGGTGCGGACATCCACACCCTTCACCCAGCGGCCGAGCCACAGGCCCCACGGCAGCGCACCGCTCAGATAGCCGAGCCCGAGGCTTATGGCGACCGCCAGTGGCATCCCCATCGGGTTCCTCAGTTGCTCTTGCGGAACTTGAAGCGGACCGGCGCCCCCTCGAAGGCGAAGTCCTCCCGGAAGCGGCTCTGGAGGAAGCGACGGTAGTTGTCGTTCAGATTGGACGGGGCGTTGACGAACACCGTGAACTCGGGCGGACGCTCGCCGGTCTGCGTGATGTAGTACAGGCGCGGGGTGCGGCCGAGTTTCGTGCTCGGCACCTGGCGCCGCCGTTGCACCTTCGTCAGCCACTCGTTGAGCTGCGAGGTGGAGAGCTTGCGCTCGCACTGGCGCACGCGCGCCTTGATCAGGCCGGGCAGGCGACTCAAGTTCGTCCCGACCGTCGCCGAGACCGGGACGGCCGGCAGGTCGGACAGGGTCGGATAGCGATGCTCGCGTTCGGTCGTCAACCGCTTCCACTCGGCGTCGCGGTCGCGCAGGAGATCCCACTTGTTGTAGATGAGGAGCACCGGCCTGCCGGCATCGAGCGCGTGCTGGGCGAGTCGTGCCTCCTGGCCCTGGAAACCCTCGGAAGCGTCCAGCACCAGGCAGGCGACGTGGGCGCGCTCGAGGGCCTGCAGGGCCCGCAGCGTGGCGAAGAACTCGGCCTGATCCTCGAACTCCGCCCGGCGGCGGATCCCGGCGGTGTCGACCAGGTCGAAATCGCCCACCGGGGTGCTCCAGCGCGTATCGATGGCATCCATCGTCGTGCCGGCCGTGGGTTCGACGACCATGCGCTCTTCGCCCAGCAGCGCGTTGACGAGCGAGGACTTGCCCACGTTCGGGCGGCCGACGATCGCCACCCGCCGCACGCGCTCCTCCCCCTCGGGCTCGGGCTCGGGCGCCGGCAGGACGGCGATCAACGTGTCGAGCAGGTCGCCGAAGCCGAATCCGTTTTCTGACGATACCGGGTGCGGCGTCCCGAGCCCGAAGCGATGGAAATCGTGGACCATGCTGTCGCCCGGCTTGTCCACCTTGTTCACCACCAGCACGCACGGCACTCCCTGCCGTCTCAGGCTGCGGGCGATGGCCTGGTCGAGATCGGTCGACCCCGCGAGTCCGTCCACCATGAACAGCACCGCGTCGGCCATTCCGATGGCCATCTCGGCCTGCCGGCGCACCACCGCGTCACGGCCCTCCGCGGCGCCGGGAAGGAATCCCCCGGTGTCCACGAGTACGAACGGGCGGCCGACCCACTCGGCGCGGGCGGCGTTGCGGTCGCGGGTGATCCCGGGCCGGTTATGGACCACCGCCCGCCGGGTGCCGAGCACGCGGTTGTAGAACGTCGACTTGCCGACGTTCGGGCGGCCGATGATGGCGACGACGGGAGCTGGCATGATGGGTCGCGCAGGCGCGCCCGACGGAACGGTCTCCGTCGCCGGCGCGCGGGTGGTCCTGAAGGGGATGGAGCGGGCAACGGGGGTCGAACCCGCGACCTCAAGCTTGGGAAGCTCGCGCTCTACCAACTGAGCTATGCCCGCAACGTGACGAAGACTCCGGAACCGAGTGAACGTAGTGGGTGAGGTCGCGGCTGTCAATGCCGGCGCCGGATCAGCCCATCGCCGGATGCTTCCTGCGCAGCAGTGCAATCGCGGCGCGCTCGAGCCCCTCGGGCTCGAGGCCGGTCGCCTCGATCCGCAACCCGTCCACCTGATGCCTGAACCAGGTGCGTTGCCGTTTCGCCAGTTGGGAGGTTCGCAGGTTGACCCGCGCCTCGGCCGCAGCACGGTCGAGACGCCCGGCGATCAGCTCCATCGCCTCGTCATAGCCGATCGCGCGCAGCGCGCGTAACGCCTCGCCGGCGCCGGCATCGAGCAGGTCCCGCGTCTCCTCGACCAGACCGTGAGAGAACATCCATCCGGTGCGGCGGGCGATCCGCTCTCGCACCTCCGCCGGCTCGACCATGACCTCCAGTACCGTCCAAGTCCCCCCCTTCGGGGGCCCTGGTGTGCGCTCGTGCCACCAGGAGAGCGTCTTGCCGCTGATCTCGTGGACCTCGAGCGCCCTGCCGATCCGCTGCCGATCGCGTGGCGCCAGCCGGCCTGCGCTCCCGGGATCGACCGCGAATAGCCGGGCGTGGAGCGCTTCGGGCCCGAGCGCGTCGAACTCGGCGTTCAGCCGGCGGCGCACGTCGGGATCGTGCGGGGGTGTCGGGGCAAGCCCTTCGCGCAGCGCGCGCAGGTACAACCCCGAGCCGCCGACCAGCAGCGGGAGTCGCCCTCGCTGCCGGATGGCGGTGCACGCCTCCCCCGCGGCGCGCGCGAACCAGCCGGCGCTCGCGTGCCGGCCGAGATCGAGGGCGTCGAACAGATGATGCGGCCAGGCGGCCCGTTCGGCTGGCGCGGGCTTGCCGGTGCCGAGCTCGAGTTGGGCGAACACCTGTCGCGAGTCGCAGCACACGACCTCGGCGTCGAACGCCCGCGCGAGCCTTTCCGCCAGGGCGCTCTTGCCGGTGGCGGTCGCGCCCACCACCGCGACGGCATGGGGATGCGTCACCGCGTTCGCCGCCCTGGCGTCGGCCGGTTCCGCGCGCCGAGGAGTAACCCGATCAAGTCCCGCTCAGCCGCGCCCGAAACGCCGGTGAAGGTCGTCGAGCCCCATGCGCACGAATGTCGGGCGCCCGTGCGGGTCGCCGTGCGGGCGCGTGGTCGCGAACAGGCGGTCCAACAGCACCCGCATCTCGTCCTGCGAGAGCGGATCGCCCGCCCTGATCGCGGCGTGGCAGGCATAGGAGCGCGCGAGCTTCTCGGTGAGATCATCGTGGGCCGCCCGACCACTGTCCTCGGCGACCCCGTCCAGCATGTCCTGGAGCAGGGCGCCCGGACGGTCGTCGCGGAACCCTGCCGGGAGCCCGCGGACGATCACGGTCGGCGGCCCCAGGGGCGCGAGATCCCAGCCCAGCTGCTGGAGCGAGGGGCCCAGCTCGAGCAGCAGGTCGAACTGGTCGCGCGACAGGTCCACGAGCGCCGGGAACAGCAGTTGTTGCGACGCTCCGCGGTGTCCTTCGAGCCGCCCGCGGGCTTCCTCGTAAAGAATGCGTTCGTGCGCGGCGTGCTGATCCACGATCACCAGCCCGTCACGGACCTGGGCGAGGATGTAGGTGTTGTGGAGCTGCCACAGCCCGGGCCCCTCGTCAGCGCCCGCTACCGCAGCCACCCCCATCGCGTGGCCTGCGTTGGCGGTGGGGCCCGCCGGCGTGGCCGGGACGTCGTCGAGTCCGAGGTAGGTCTGATCGGGCGGGCCTTCCGCGACCCTTCCTGCCCAGCGGGGCTCGGCCGAGCCGCCCTGCACCACGGTGAACGGCGGATGGAGCGGCGCCAGCGTCTGCGCGCAGGCGCCGGCGATCAGGCTGAATACGCTGTCCTCGGCCGCGAAGCGGACCTCCCGCTTGGTGGGGTGCACGTTCACGTCGAGACGATCGGCGGGCAGGGTGATCCACAGCGCCGCGGCAGGAAAACGCCCCGCCGGGAGGAGATTGCCGTACGCCTGACGGAGCGCCTGCGCAAGGACCGGGCTCTGGATCCAGCGGCGATTGACGAGGAAGGTCTGCCCGTCGCGGGTGGCGCGTGCGTGCTCGGGGAGTCCGAGCAGCGCGTGGAGCCGCACACCGTCGCGCTCCGCCTCGACCTCGAGCCGCTGCTCGGCGTGGCGAGGCCCCCACAGGGAGCCTGCACGCTCGCGGGCCGAGCTCGCCGCCGGCCAGTCGAGCCGCTCCTTCCCGTCCACCGTGACGCGCAGGGCCACCTCCGGGAACGCGAGTCCGCACGCTTCGATCATGCGCAGGGCCGCGCGCAGTTCCCCGGCGGGGGACTTGAGGAACTTTCGCCGCGCGGGAGTGTTGAAGAACAACTCGCGGACCTCGACCGTGGTGCCACGAGCCCGGGCAGCGCGACCCCGTTCGATCACCGCCCCGCCGTCCGCTGCCCCACCGTTCACCGCGATGAACGCCGCGCTCTCCTCCCCCTCCGTCCGGCTGGTGATGCGCAAACGGCTCACCGCCGCGATACTGGGCAGCGCCTCACCCCGGAACCCCAGGGACGCGAGCCGGTCGAGGTCGTCGAGGGAGCCGATCTTGCTCGTGGCATGGCGCTCGAGCGCCAGTTCGAGCTCGTCGGCCCCGATACCGGCGCCGTCATCGGCGACCGTGAAACCGCGATCGAGCGATCCCTCGACCGCGATCTCCACACGTCGCGCACCAGCGTCGAGGGCGTTCTCGAGCACCTCTTTCAGAGCCGAGAGCGGGCGCTCGATGACCTCGCCCGCCGCGATCCGCGAGGCGGTCTCGGGGGCGAGCCGTTGGATCGAGCGCCGCGCGGTTGCAGGCATGGGGTTGGCAGTGTTACACGAGCCCGCCCGCGGGGGTCAAGGATGGGGAAACGCCCCGTTTCCGTCGGACGGACTCGGCATACCGCCGGCCATCGTCGACAGCGCTAAATGGCTTCGCATGATTCGGCCAAGGACCCGAGGCTGCGGTTCGGGGGGCGCCCGACGAGCGGGGCCGCGAAGCGGGGTCCCCGCGACGGAGGGCGGCCCCCCGAACTGCAGCCGAACATTGCCGAATCATGCG
>CAYONG010000178.1:0-14283 GCA_964405235.1 uncultured bacterium
CGCCATCGCGCTCATCCGGATGCGGGCGAGCGGGGAGTCCGCGATGTTGACGCAGTCGACGCCGCGCGCCGCCATCATCCGGGCGGCCTCCATGACCTTGACCGTGTTGATGCCCCGCGGCGGGTCGATCTCGACGCTCACCACGAAACGCTCGCGCAGCGCACGCAGCAGCGAGGGCTCCTCGGCCACCGTGGGCAGGGTGACGGGCGCGGGCGCCGGCTCGAGCACGCGGACCTCGGCACCCGGCGCGAGCTTCTCGGCCGGATGGCGCGAGGCGAGGCGGTCGCGCATGGCCAGGGTGTGGGCGGGCGTGGTGCCACAGCAGCCGCCGATGATGCGCACGCCGAGCTCTGCGGCGCGGGCGGCGAAGTCCGCGAAGTACTCGGGGCTGGACAGGTAGATATAGCGCCCGTCCACCATCTGCGGCAGTCCTGCGTTCGGCATCGCCGAGACCGGTGTGCCCTCGGCCGCGCGGACCATCTCCTCGAGCACTTCGAGCGTCGGCTGGGGGCCCAGCCCGCAGTTGATCCCGACCACCGCAGCGCCCGCCTGGCGGAGCATCTGGACCGCGAGCGTCGCGGTGTGGCCGTAATACGTTTTGCCATCGTCTCCGAAGGTCATCTGCGCGATGACCGGCACATCGAGCGTGAGGCTCCGCACGGCGCGTAGCGCCGCCAGGATCTCGTTCAGGTCCTGGAAGGTCTCGAGGATGAAGCAGTCGCAGCCGCCCTCGAGCAGGCCCTCCGCGGTCGCCCGGAAGTATTTCTCGGCCTCGGCGACGTTGATGTGGCCGAAAGGCTCGAGCGGCTTGCCAAGCGGGCCGATCGAGCCGGCGACGAACGCGTCGATTCCGACGATCTCGCGCGCTGCCCGCGCCACCCTGACACCCTGACGGGCGATCTTCCTCACATCCTCCTGCAATCCATGAGGAGTAAGACGTATCGCGTTGGCGCCGAATGTGTTGGTCTCGATGAGGCCGGCGCCGGCGCCGAGATAGTCCCGGTGGATGGACTCGATCAGTGCCGGGTTCGAAAGGTTGAGGCCGTCGAAGCTCTCGGCGAAAGAGGCCCCATGCTGATAGAGCAGGGTCCCCATCGCGCCGTCGGCGATGAGTGGCCCCTCCGCGAGGCGGTCGAGGAACGGTGATGACATAGGCGTGGGACTGTAGGTCCTCGCACGCCGCTCGCGCAAGGCGTTGCGCCCGGGACGGTCTGCTATAGTGCGCGACCGTGACGCCGCGCCCTTTCCGGACCTCGTCCTTCCTGCCGGCGCTGTTGGCCGCCGCGCTCTCCACCGGCGCCGCCCCCTCCGCCCCGACCCTGAGTCCCGATGAGTTGCGGCCGGGACAGAAGGCGATCGTCAAAACCGTCTTCGAGGGCAGCCAGGTCGAGGATTTCGAGGCCGAGATCGTCGCGGTCATGAAGGGCGGGCGGGCCGAAGGGGATCTCATCCTCGCCAGGGCCACCAGCGAGCGCGTGGTGCGCAGCGGGGTGGCGCAGGGGATGAGCGGCTCGCCGGTCTACGTCAACGGGCGGCTGATCGGCGCGCTCTCTTCGGGCTGGTCGTTCTCCCGGGAGCCGCTCTTCGGCGTGACACCGATCGGCGAGATGCTGGCCGTGCTCGAACTGCCGGCCCGCGCCGACACCCTCGGCACCGCGGGGCCGGCGGGGGCGGACCCCGCCCCGGGCGCGGTGCGCTTCGGGGAGTTCCGCTGGGAGGACGATGGCGACGGGGACGCGCTCGCCTCCGGGCCCGCCCCTGAGCCCGGCATCCCGGTCGGCGCCACGACACTGGGCATCCCGCTGCTGTGCGGCGGAATGAACCGGGCGACCCAGGACGTAGCCCGCCGGCTTTTCGCGCCGCTCGGTCTCGCCGTGACCCCGGGCGGGCGCGCCACCGATGGTGGGCCGCCCGCCGATTCGCTACGGCCTGGCTCTGCGGTCGCGGTGGACGTGCTGACCGGCGACATGCAGATGTCGGCGATCGGAACGCTCACCTGGCGCCAAGGCGATCGGGTGCTCATCTTCGGGCACCCGCTCTTCCAGTCGGGCGACGTGCGGTTGCCGCTCTCGACCGCACGGATCGCGACCATCGTCGCGAGCGACCTCACCTCGTTCAAGCTCGGCGTGCGCGGGCGCCCGGTGGGTACGCTCACCCAGGATCGGCGCGCGGCGATGTCGGGGCGTCTGGGGCCGAGCCCGAGACTGCTCCCGGTCACGGTCGAGATCGCCGCCCCGGGCCGGGCGGGGCAGCGTTTCCGATTCTCCAGCATCGAGGACCGTCTGCTCGCGCCGCAGCTGGTGGGGATCGCGGCCCTCAACAGCTTCCTCGAATCCGGTGGGGCCGGCGGCAATCAGACGCTGCGCTGGACGGTGCGGATGACGCGGCGCGGCGGTCCAGCGCTCACCCTCACGGACGTTGTCGCGAGCGATGCTCCCGCCGGTGATCTGGCGGGAGCGGTCGCGGCGCCGCTCCGTTTCCTGTTCAACAACCCCTACGCCGCGCTCAAGCTCGACAGCATCTCGGTGGCGATCGAAGCGGTCCCGGGCCGCGAGCAGTGGACGCTCCGCTCGGCCCGGCTACTGGATGCCGCGGTGAGGCCCGGGGGCACGGTGCGGGTCGAATGCGACGTCGAGCGCTGGCACGGGGGACGTTCGATGATTGCGCTCTCGGTCTCGGTCCCCGAAGAAGCTCCGGACGGACGCTACGTCTTGTGGCTGGGGGGCGGCCCCGAGCTGTCACGTTACGAGGCCTCCCGCCTGCCGGGGCGCTACCGGCCCACGTCGCTCGATGACGCATGGCGGCGACTCGGCGAGATGCGCTCCGGCGATGCGCTCTACGCGACGCTATTCGCCAGCGCCCCCGAGGTCACCCGCGAGGGCCGCGATTATCCGGAGCTTCCGGTCTCCGCTCTGGCCCTGCTCGCGGGGGGCCAGGGGGCCGGTGACGGCGGCCGGCGCGGAGACGCGGCAAGACTGGACCAGCGACGCGTGCCCCTCGCGGGTCCGCTGCGCGGCGAGCTGCTGCTGTCCGTCCAGGTGGACGCGAAAGCGCCCCTGGACTAGGAGATGATCCACACCATCCCGATGGAGGTTCCTTGAGCATCCGCCGTCCGTTCGCACACCCGCTCGCCGGTCCGGCGCGCCTCGCGTGGGGCCCCGCCTTGGCGGTAGGCCTGGCGGTGAGCCTGGCCGGTGTATGTCCGGCCGGAGCCGCCGAGACGCAGTGGTGGATCAACGACACACCCGCGGACTACGCGAAGTCGGAGGCGCGCGGTCTGGTCGTGGGCCCCGACGGCGCCGTCGAGCTGGGTCCGCTGGCGCGCTTTACCGCCGCGGAGAGCCTGGGCGTGGTGTGGGCGGCGGTGGTGATGAAGGACGGCTCGCTGGCCCTGGCGGGCGATGGCGGGCGCGTGTTGCGGTATCGCGAGCCCCGCGGCTCCAACGGTGGTTTCAGCGTAATGGCGCGCCTCCCCGTGGGCCAGGTCATGTCGCTGGCGGTGGACGGTGACGGACTGGTGGCCGGAACGGGCCCGGAGGGGCTGGTCTACGCAATAGGAGCGCGGGGCGACACGACGCTGATGGCCCGCACAGGAGAGCGCTATGTGTGGGGGCTCGCACCGGCCGCGGACGGTGGCTGGTACGCGGCTACCGGCACGCGCGGCCGGCTCCTGCGGCTGCGCGGCCGCGAGGTGAGTATCGTGCTCGACACCGAGGAGAGTAATCTGGTGTCGCTGGTGGGGGGGCCGCGCGGCATGGTCTTCGCCGGCGGCGATTCAAAGGGTCGCATCTACCGCGTCGGCGGTGAGGGTTCGCCGCGCACGGTGTACGATGCGGCCGAGGACGAGGTGCGCGCGCTGGCGTTTGGCGCCGACGGTGCGCTCTATGCGGCCGCGCTGAGCGCCTCCGCGGTGAGCGAGGACGAGGGGGAGCCCGGCCAGCGCCCGGCGCCGGTCAAGAGCGCCGTGACTGGTGGTCGCGCCGTGATCTATCGCATCGTTCCGGACAGCGTCGCGGCTTCGCTCTGGACCTCCCCGCAACCGTTCATATTCGCGCTTGCCGGCTCGCCGGCCGGAGTGGTGGTCGCCACCGGGAATCGCGCCGGGCTCTATCGGCTCGATCCCGTGTCGGGGGCCACCCAGTGGCTGCAGGGCCCACAGGGACAGATCACCGCGTTGGCTCGCGACGCGCGCGGCCGGATCTACGCCGCCACCTCGAACCCGGCCGGCCTGTGGCGGGTGGGTCCCGAGAAGGCGGGGGAAGGCGAGCTGCTCTCACCGGTGTTCGACGCGCGCCGTTTCGCCACCTTCGGCGCCGTCCGCTGGCGTGGCGAGGCGCGCGGGAGCACGGTGCGCCTGTGGACGCGCAGCGGCAACACCGATCCCCTTGATTCCACCTGGAGCGCCTGGAGCCGCGGGGGCAGTGGGGATGAGCCACGAAGTAACGCCCCGCCGGCACGCTATTTCCAATGGCGTCTCGACGTGAGCGGCGGCGCGCCGCGCATCGAGGCGGTCGAGGCCGCGTGGCGCGAGCGGAACCTGCCGCCGCGCATCGACGAGCTGACCGTGGCGCCGCAAGGGTTGGGTTTCAGGGAAGGGGCGCTGACGCCGCGCACCGAATCGGTGACCCAGACGCTTGCAGGCGGACAGAAGGTCGAGTACTCGGCGCCGGCGGCCAGCTCGACCCGACCGGTGCGGGACCTGCCGGCGTTCGCTCGCGGCCTGCGCACGCTGCAGTGGCGGGGGAGCGATCCCAACGGGGACGCCCTGAGCTACACGGTGTACGTGAAGAACGAGAGTGACGGGACGTGGATCGAGGTGGACAAGGCGCTCGAGGCGAGCGCCTTCACCTGGAACACCGGGGCGCTTCCGGATGGCCGTTATCGCGTGCGCGTGGTCGCCACCGACGCAGCCGGCAACGCGCTCGGCGAGGCGCTGAGCGGCGAGGCGCTGAGCGCTCCGTTCCGCGTCGACAACACCGCGCCCCAGGTGACCGAGATGGTGGCCGATCCTGCCCCGGGCGCGATCCTGGTCTCGGGCCGGGCGGAGGACGCGACCGGCCCGCTGACACGGATCGAAGTCTCGCTCGATAACGACGACTGGCGCACCATCACGCCCGATGGCGGGCTCGTGGACGAGCGGGCGCTTACCTTCCGCGCGCGCATCCCCGAGGTGACGCCGGGCGAGCACACCGTTTCGGTGCGCGTCATCGACTTCGCCGGCAATACCGTCACCCGGGCCCGCCGCGTGACGGTGGGCCGGGCCCGCTGAGGGACCAGGGGTGCCGGGGGACCGCCCGTCGCTGAGCCTCGTGCCGGGCGGGCGGGAGGGCGCACCGCCCGATCTGCGTGCCGCCCGCGAATTGATCGCCGCGGGGACGGGCCTCGTGCTGACGTTCGTCCTCATGGCGCAGATTGGCTCATGGACGCGGGCGCTCGGGACCTTCCAGTCCCTGTACGCGATCGGGTTCGTGTTCTTCGCCCTGGCGCTGGCACGGGCCGGGACACGCTCCATTCCGCGGGCGGGCCTGATCGTGTTTGCGGTCGCGCTTGCCGCGCGGCTCGCACTGCTCCCGGTCACGCCAACGCTCTCGGACGACATCTATCGATACGTCTGGGAAGGTAAGGTGGCGGCTCAGGGGAGCGACCCCTGGCGCGCCAGCCCGAGCGATCCGTCCCTCGCCCACCTGCGCGATCGTGCCATCCATCCGCACATCAACCACCCCGAACTCTCGGCCATCTACCCGCCACTCGCGATCGCCGGCTTCGCCGCAGTGGCGACGCTCTCGCCTACGGTCGCGGCAATGAAGACCTGGGTGCTCGTCAACGACCTGGCCCTGGTGCTCGTCCTCATCGTCTGGGCCCGCCGCCGAAGGCTCGGCGCCCAGGCGGTGATCGCCTACGCCTGGAATCCGCTGGTCGTGGTCGAGTACGCGGGAAGCGGGCACCATGACCCGACCGCGATCGTGTGGCTGGTCGCCGCCCTCATGTGGACCGAGCGACGGCCCGTGCTCTCGGCGCTGGCGCTGGCGATCGGCGTCCTCACCCGACTTGCTCCGCTCGTGGCGTTGCCTTTCTTGATGGCGCGCTGGCCGTGGCGCGCCCGTGTTCTCGCCATCGTCCCGATCGCACTCGGGCTGGGATGGTTCTGGAGCCGGACCCGTGGGCCGGATTCGGGACTCGGCGCCTACTGGCGCACCTGGAGCAATAACGAGCTGGCGTTCGGCGTCCTGGCGCGGGTCGCCGGCGAGCCGACGCTTGCGCGCGGGATCGCAGTCGGGCTGGTGGTCGGGCTGGTGGCCTTCCTTGCCTGGCGCGGCCACGAGGCTGCGTCCGCAACACGGACTGCGATGCGCGCCGGATTCCTGCTCTCGCCGGTCGCCCATCCCTGGTATCTGGGCTGGGTCCTGGCGCTCGAGCCGATCGCGCCCTCCGCTCCATGGCTCTTGCTTTCGCTCACCGCGGTCCTGTCTTATGGCGTCCTCACACCGCCGGTGCAGGGCACCGGCTTCCATCTGCCGCTCGCCTGGCGGTGGGTCGAGTACGGACTGCCGCTCGTGCTCGCGCTCGCCATCGCCGCCGTGCGCTGGCGAGCGCGCAGGAACCTCGGCGCGCGCTGAGGGAGTAGAGAGTACGCACCCGATCGCAGGGAGGCAGGAGACATGTTCCAGGGGTTGCTGGCGGCGGTGCGGAATGAGGCGTCCGGTGAGCGGGCGCACGAGTCGGTGCGCGCGCTCGCCCGCTTCCACCGCGTCCAGGCAAGCCCCGGTTACGACGCCGCGTGTGACTGGCTCAGGGCGCAGATCGAATCGTACGGGATGCGCCCCGAGATCGAGACCGTCGCCGGGGACGGTCGCACGCGCTGTCTCGGCCAGCTGATGCCAGAGGGGTGGGCGTGCACGCACGCCGTCGCGTCGCTGGTGGATGCGGGGGCGGCCGAGCGGCTCTGCGATTACGAGGCGGAGAAGCTCTCGCTCATCCTGCGCAGCCACCCGGCGCGCGGGCGCTACCCGCTGATCGTGCTCGACGACGGTACCCGAGAGGAGGACTACGAAGGGCTCGAGGTGCGGGGAAAGGTCGTGCTCACGCACGGGGCGGTCCAGCGCGTACACGAGCTGGCGGTGGTCGGACGCGGGGCCGCCGGCATCCTATCCTTTGGCCGCCGTCAGGTCCCGCCGGTGCGCGACCGGTTCGACGATCCCGACGCGCTCGCCTACACCTCGTTCTGGTGGGGTGAGAGCGATCCGCGTGGCTGGGGTTTCGTGGTCTCCCCACGCGTCGGGGAGCGGCTGGTGGCGCGGCTCAAAGGTGGCGCCGCGCTCACGCTCGAGGCCGAGATCGAGTCGCGCGCGTTTCCGACCGGGATCCCGCTGGTCTCGACGTGCCTTGCCGGCGAGGCGCCCGGCGAGGTGCTGGTGTTGGCTCACCTCTGCCACCCGCAGCCGAGCGCCAACGACAACGCATCGGGTGTCGCCGCGGTGCTGGAGACCGCGCGGGTGCTCTCGATCCTGCGTGCGCGCGGGGGGCTTGCGGCCGCCGGCAGGAGCATACGATTCCTCTGGGTGCCCGAGATGACTGGCACTTACGCGTGGCTCGCGCGCGATCCGGAGCGGGCGCGGGACATCGTCGCCGCGGTCAATCTCGACATGGTGGGCCAGGACCAGAACCGCTGTGGGAGCACCTTCCTGCTCGAGCACCCGCCCCACTACGCCGCTTCGTTCGCCGAGGAGCTGCTGCTGCGCATCCGGGCGGAGGCGGTGGACTGGGTGCCGTCGTACTCGGGACCCGGCCACTACTCGATGACGCGGCTGGGCGAGGTCCCGTTCTCGGGCGGCAGCGACCACTCCATCCTCATCGACCCCGCGACTGGGATCCCCTGTCCGATGATGATCCAGTGGCCCGACCGTTACTATCACTCCTCGCACGACACTCCCGACAAGACCGACCCCGCCTCGCTCGCACTGGCCGTGCGGTGCGCCGCCACGTACGCGGGTTTCATCGCCTGCGCCGGCGAGGCTGAGCGGCGGTGGCTGCTTGGGGTGGTCGGGCGCGGCGTGCGGCGGCGGCTCCTCGCAGCGGTCGACGATGCGTCCTCCGGGCGGGCGATCGCGCGCGAGCGCTCGCGCGGCGAGCACGCGCTGGCGAGCCTCGCGCGCCTTGGCCTCGACCCGGCGGCGATCGCGACCGCGCGCGAGGGACTGGCGGCGTTCGCCGGGCAGGAAGCCCCCGGCGTTCTACCGGGTCCTCCGCTGGCGGCGTCCTCGGGCACCCCGGGCGCGGCCCCGGGGTCGCTGCGGGCGGAGCGTTGGTGCCGGACGCTGCCGGTTCCGGTCCATGCGCAGCGGCATCTGCTGGGCGGCTGGAGCGCACTCTCCCCGCAGGCGCGCGAGCGGTGGCGGGCGCGCGAGGAAGCGCAGCCGGACGGCGCGCTGCTATGCGACCTCGCCTGGTACGCGTGCGACGGTGGGCGCACGGTGGAGGAGATCGCGTCCCTGATGTGGCTCGAGACCGGCCGATACGAGCCGGGATTCGTCGCCGAGTTCTTCGAGCTGATGAAAACTCTGGGACTCTCCAACCCCACGAGCGCGCAGGCGGCGGACTTTCGTCGGTGAGCCTGAGGTCCGCCGTCCTGACGGGGAACTTCAGCGAGATGGAGGGTCGAGCATCCTCCGGCGAGGGCATTCCCCGGGACGGGATCGCGGCGGGGACCTCTCCGTGCCCGCGGAATTGCTATACTACGTGACCCGCCAAGGCGCGACGGAGGGGGAAGGCCTCAGGCGCCGCCGGGATCATCGAGCGCGATCAGTCCCCAGTGCCGGCCGGTGAGGCCGTGGTCGCGGCGGTGGGAGAAGTACCAGGGGGATTCACAAGCGGTGCACGCGCCGGTGTCGTGGATCGCGTCGGCATTTGCGCCCGCGGCGAGCAGTCGGCTGCGCGCCGCGGTGGGCAGATCGAGCCAGGCGGAGTCGCCGTCGCGGCGCAGGGCCTCGGCCGGGAAGCGCTCGGCGACATCGGGTCCGACCTGGTAGCAGCACCCCCGGATTCCGGGCCCGAAGTGGATGCCGACGCTGTCCGGGGCGACGCCGCCGGCGGCGCATACCGCCGACAGCGCGGCCTCGGGCGCGCCGTCGGCGGTGCCGCGCCAGCCGGCATGGGCGGCGGCGACGGCGCCGCGGGCCGCGTAGAGGATGGGAAGGCAGTCGGCGCCGGCGATGGCGAGCGCGAGGCCCGGCGTCGTCGTCACCAGCACGTCACAGGAGGGATGGAGGCCCGGAGCGCGGACGTGGACGACGATGCGGCCGTGCACCTGACCCGCGTTGGCGAAGCGGGCAGGATCGAGGTTGAGGGAGACCAGCCAGCGACGGCGATTCTCCTCGACGGCTTCGGGCTGGTCATCGGTCGAGCGGCCGAGATTGAGTGAGTGATAGGGGCCGTTGCTGACGCCGCCCCGGCGGGTCGAGAACGCGAGGCGAGCCCCCACCGGGGCCGGTTCGAAACGCCACACGGGCATGTCGGCGCGACGGTCGAGGGTCCACATGGCGGGCCGCAACGTAGAGAAGCGTGAGGCGCAGGGTCAAGTCGGTAGGAGAGGCGAGGATTTCCGATGCCTAGGGCGAGGACCAGGGGAACGATCGTGAACATGAAGGTCTGTTTCATCGCTCCATGCCTCATCGTCCTGGTGCTCGGCGCCTCGACGGGGGCACAGGGTCCCGGACGCACCCCCCCGGGCACAGCAACCAGGGTGGCCGCACCCACGACCGCCCCTGCGACCGTCGCCCGCGTCGGGCAATTGCGCATTGGGTACGACGAGCTGGAGCAGCAGGAGCGGAATGCCCTCCAACTCTACCGGGATCGCAATCGGACGGAGATCGCTCCCGAACTGCTGCCGCTGGTGCGCCGGCAGGTGCTCGAGAACCTGATCCGTCAGCGCCTGCTTGCGCTGGATGCGCGCCGGCGCGGAGTTGCAGTGAGCGACGCTGAAGCAGAGGCCCAGCTTCGGCTCGATCCCGCCTTCCAGCAGGGAGGCCTCTTCAACGAGGCCAAGTACCTCGCACTCAAGGCGGCGAACCCCTCCGGGTTCGCCCAGGCGCTTGCGGCCACCAAGGACGGGCTGGCGGCGCGCAAGGCCAGTGAGCGGTTGGACCGGGAGACGCGGCCCGACGACGCGGCCATCCGCGCGGAGATCGAGCGCGAGCGGTCGCGGGTCACGATCGATTACCTGGCGCTGCGCCGGGGCAGCTTCGAGGGGATCTACCCCGAGCCTCGCGAGGACGAGGTACTGGCGCAGTACGCCGCCCACCCCGAACGTTATCGCCGCCCCGAATCGGCCACCCTGAGCATGGTCCTGTTCAATCGCCCGGCGGTCAGTGATTCGATGGCCGCCACCGAAGCCGGCTACCGGGCCTGGGAGCAGCGGATGCGCGGGCGCGCGGACAGCGCGATGGCCGCGATCAGGGCCGGAGCCCACCTCGACGATCTGGCGCTGCGCAACGGGGGCATGAAGACCGTGACGATGCTCCGCGACCAGCCGCCCGATTTGTGGCGGGGCGGGCCTCGCGAGGTGGCGGCGGTGTTCGCCGCCGCTCCCGGCACGCTGCTGCTGGACCCCGTACGCGTCGCTCCCGGCTGGGCGCTAGTTCGGATCGAGTCGATCATTCCTTCGCGCATCGCGTCCTTGCGGGAGGTTTCGCGCGAGATCCGCCGCGATCTGCGCGTCGCCGCGAAGACACGTGCCGACGCGCAGCGGCTGGCCGGGATCTATGCCACGTTGCGCGACAGTCTGCGCGGTGACGGCTACCGGGTGCGCTACGCGCTGGCCGACTCTTCGTCGTTCGTCTCCGTCGAGCCCACGCTGCAGGATCTCGACCGCTACTACCGGGCGCACCTCGCCGACTATTCGTCATACGAGCGGGGGACGGGCACGGTGGTCGAGACGCCGCTCGCCCGGGTGCGGGACGACGTGCGGCGTCGCTGGATGCGAGAGCGCCGACGGGAGGTCGCGCGTGCGGCCGCCGAACGGGTGCGTGACAGCTGGAGCCGCGGCCGCCGCGACGCGGCGCTCGAACGCTCGATGACCCTGGTTCGGGATCTCGGCGTGGTGCCGGCGACCGGCGACGCCGACACCGGGCGTGCGGGTCCGGCGCTGGCGACCGCGCTGGCGGCACGGCTCGGGCAGCCCGGCGTGACGGTGACCCCGGTGGATGGGGGGTTCCTGGTGCTTGATCTGAGGGAGATCGTCCAGGACTACCTGCCGACCGTGGACCAGGTCCGCTCACGACTCTCCCCGAGGGTCGAGGCGATGAAGCAGGAGGAGGATGAGGCGGCGGCCCGGCGCATCTTCGCGGCGGACTCCTCGGCTTATCGCTCCGGCGCGGTGATCCAATTCAGCCGGCTCCTCATCGAGCCCCCGTCGATCCTCGATGTCGAGCTCACCCGCGACGAGGTCGAGCGCTACTATCGCGCCAACCTGAACGAGTTCTCGGTCGAAGAGCTGGGACGCGTCCGCCACATCCTGATCGCGACCAGCGGGCCAGGGTCCCTGCCCGACGCCCAGGCACGCGAGAAAGCCGAGGGGCTGCTGGCGCGTATCCGGGCGGGGGAGGACTTCGCACGGCTGGCCGCCGAGTTCAGCGACGACCCCGCGACCCGGCTCGACGGAGGCGACGTGGGGGTCTTTCGTCGCGGGATGATGCGCGAAGCGTTCGAGCGCGCCGCCTTCGCGATGCGCGTCGGCGACATCGCCGGGCCGGTGCGGACGGAGGTGGGTTACCACGTCCTCGAATGCCTGGAATATCAGCCGCCCATCTTCCATCCCCTGGTCGAGGTGTATGGCAACGTGGCGTACGACTGCGCGACCAAGAAGGCGCAGCGGATCGCGGCCGAGCGCGCGGACAGTCTCTATCGCACCCTCAGGAGCGTTGCGCAGGCGAAGTCGGTGGCCGCCCGGTATCAGCTCGAGATCATGCGGAACGACCACGAGATGGGCATGCTCGGTCGATTCGATGACGTACTGCTTCCCTACATCCGCAAGATGGAGAGGTTGCGCCCCGGGGAGATCTATCCCGGGACCCAGTACTACGCGGGCCTGGGCCAGGTCATCAGCTGGGTGGACTCCGTCATCCCTCCACGACAGTTGCGCTGGCCAGAGGTCCGAGACGAGGCGGTGGAGTCCTACCGACGGGAACGGAGTCTGCGCCCGCTGCTCGCCAAGCGAGCGGAGCTCGATTCGATGGCCGGGTCGGGTTGGACATTCGATAGCCTTTCGACGCTGTGGGGCGGCCTCGAGCGGCTGAGCGAGGCGGAGTTGCGGAGCGAGCTCCGTGGGATGGGGGGCAGGGCGCTGCTCGATTCCCTCGCATTCGGCCGGGGAGCGGAGCCGGTGCTCGAGCCGGGGAAGGTTTCGGACTGGATCGAGTTCCCGGGCGGCTTCTCGAGGATGCGCGTGGTCGAGCGGTTTGCCCCCGACCCGGACGACCTCCGCCGCCGGATCGAGCAGCGCCGCCAGCTGATCCTGTGGCGCAACCTCAGGGAGTACTTCGAGCGCCTCAGGGCCCGCTACCCGGTCGAGATCCTCGACGGCGAGTTGCGAGCCGCCTCGCTGCCCGAGCCGACTGAATCCTGACCGTTAGGTCATGATTGGGTTCACAACCTGACCGGACGGCCGGGCATCGTTTCGCCCGGCCGTGGTCGTGCAGGATGCCACGCGGACGCGAGATGCAGCGTTTCGTGTCCGCGTTGGCCGCCCCGGTATGCCGGCGCCACGTTGGTATATTCCATGCACGGGCCACAAGCGGGATCACACGATCCCACACTTATGACCAACCCAACCACCGCCTCAGCCAACGGCACGGATCGCCGTCTGTTGCTGGTCGACTTCGACTGGCAGGACGCCGATCTCATGCCGGAACTCCTCCAGCACCCGGGCGTGTCCGTCCGGCTGGTGGCGGGGGCGCAGCATGACGACGCCGGCATCCGCCTCGCGGAGCTGTGCGGGTTGCCGCGCACGCTGGATCTCGCCGATCTCACACGCGAGATATTCGACCTCGCGCTGGTCAGCGAGAGAAGCCCGCGTCGGACGCAGATCGAAGGACTGCTGCTCGCGCTCGGCACGCCGAGCGTCACGCCGCAGGCCTTCTTGACCGGCGAGCAGAGCGCTCCGAGCGGGCCCTCGGTCGAGGCCCCGCTGGCGTTCCACGCGGTGGCCTTCGAGAGCGCGGTTGGGGGAGACGATTTCGACGCCCTCATGGAGCAGGCGCTGCCGGACGTTTCCGTCGACGCGCCCACCGCACCCCAACCGGTCCGCCTCCCCGAGCATCCAAACCTCGAGGTGACGAGCCTGCGCGAGTTCCCGAGTCCGGAGGACCGCCAGGGCCTCGAGGCGGCGTTGCAGAGCATGATGGAGGCGACCGGCACCCGGCGTGCTGAACTGCACGTCATGGGACCCGATCAGGTCGAGATGGTCGTCGAGGTGGGACCTGCCGACGCACTGCTCGGCAGCCTCGTCGGTCTCGCACGGCAGCTGGGCGGCCCGCAGGTGGTGGGTGGGCTCACCGGGCAGCAGGAAGGCAAGGCGTGGGGGGCGTGGCCCTTCCGGACCGTGCAACGGCACGGGGTGATCGCGGCGGGCGGGATCGACCCCGTGACCGGCTGGACCACCTGGGAGCGCACGGCGTCCGAGCTTCGCACCGAGTGGGATCGGCGTGACCGCGAGCTTGCGGGCCCTGCGTTCCCGTTCCTTCCCGAGCGATTCCCACGCTGGCTGGACACCCAGGATTTCGCCACCCGCCTCGAGCTCGCGATCGAGCGTAATCGCCGTGATGGGCTGCGGTTCTACGTCCACCAGCTGATCTTCCCGGGGCCCACGACGGTCGTGGATGCGCTGTGCGATCGACTTCCCGCCAAGCTACGTGACATGGACTGCCTCACCCGTCCGTCGGCGCAGGCCGTGGTCCTGCTCACCGCCGGCGCTTCGGAGGCCTTCGCCCATGTGCAGAGCCGACTCCTCTCGCTCTGGGAGGACGTCTGGATCGAGGCCGGTCATTCGAAGCCGGCGCCGATCGTCTCCGACGAGATGGCGCAGCTCTCCGGGTCCGCCGATGAAGCGGCCTTCCTCCAGGTCGCGATGGGCTGGTCGGCGAAGCACTAAATGGCTTCGCATGATTCGGCAATGTTCGGCTGCAGTTCGGGGGGCCGCCCTCCGTCGCGGGGACCCCGCTTCGCGGCCCCGCTCGTCGGGCGCCCCCCGAACCGCAGCCTCGGGTCCTTGGCCGAATCATGCGAAGCCAT
>CAYONG010000179.1:0-4063 GCA_964405235.1 uncultured bacterium
TCGCTCGGATGGACGCCGACACACAGGAAAAGGTTGGGATGTTCGCGCGCCAGGTCAAACGCGCGCGGGACGATCTCAGGCGCGTGGGCGATCTCGACCAGGTGCGTGATCCCGGCGTGGTGGGCGCGGTCGAAGACCTGCTGGCGGTCCTTGTCGAAGCGCTTGTCGCTGAGATGGCAGTGGGTGTCGATCATCTCGGGGAGACGAGGCGATGGTGGCCGGCCACCCTACGCGGGAGGCTGGAGCTCGATGCGCGGGAACAGGCTCTTCACCTCGCCCAACGCGCGGCCGGCGAAGGTGTTGGCGCCGAACGCCGGCCCCGCCGCCTCGCCGCGTACCTCACCCGGCTTGCCGGGGAGTGCGAGCAGTGTCCACAACTCCTCGCTCTTCCCCGGGATCGCCGGCCATGACCAGACGGCCACGAGTCGCAGGGTCTCGAGCAGAGCGTTGAGCGCGGTCGCCAGCTCGGCGCTGCGCGCGGGATCCTTCGCCACCGCCCAGGGCTTCACGCGCTCGATGAACTCGTTGGCCCGCACCACCGGCGCCCACGCGGCGCCCAACGCATCGTGCACGCGCAGATCGAGGAACGCCTTCGGCACCTCTTCGGCTGCCACCGTCGCGGTGGCGATGAGCGCCTCCAACGCCTCGCGGGCGCTCGCGTCCTGGAGCGAGGCGGGGTTCCAGTCGGATGGCGGCGTGCCGCCAAAATACTTGTGCACCATGGTGATGCTGCGGCTCGCGAGGTTGCCGAGGTCGTTGGCGAGGTGGGTGTTGCAGTGCTCGACCAACTGCTCGAGCGTGAACTCGCCGTCGCGCCCGGTGGGGATCGCGTCGAGCAGGTAGAAGCGCAGCGCGTCCACGCCGAAGCGCTCGGCCAGCTCGACCGGGTCCACCACGTTCCCGGCGGACTTCGAGAGCTTTCCGCCGCGCGCGTAGATGAAGCCGTGCACGTAGATCTGGCGCGGCAGCGGAACCCCGGCCGCGAGCAGGAGCGCGGGCCACAGCACGCAGTGAAAGCGGCTGATGTCCTTGCCGATCAGGTGGAGCGCGTTGGTGTGCTTCTTGGCCGTGGTGCCCGCCCACGCGGCGCCCGGCCGACCCTGACCGTCGAGGTCCTGGAACTCGTCCTCGCGCGCCGCCCCCGGGCCGCCCGATTCGCTCTCCTTGGCTAGCCACCAGAGCGAGTATTTGCGCTCCGGCCAGCCGATCGCCGAGAGGTAGTTGAGCAGCGCGTCGGCCCACACGTAGACCGTGTGTCCCGCGGAGCCTTCGATCTCGTCGGGGAGCGGGATACCCCACGGCAGGTTGGGCCGCGTGACGCTCACGTCCTCGAGCCCGTCGCGGATGACGTTCAGCACCTCGTTGCGACGGTAATCGGGCTGGATGAAGTCGGGATGGGCCTCGATATGCTTGAGGAGCGCCTCGTCGTACTCGGAGAGGCGAAAGAAGAAATTGTTCTCGCGGATCTTCGCCGGCCGGGTCCCGTGCTCGGGACATCGCCCCTCTTCGTCGAGGTCCTTCTCCTGCTTGTAGCCTTCGCAGCCCTCGCAGTAGAGCCCCTCGTACGAGTCCGCAAACAGCGCCGGCTCGCCGGTCTTGGGGCTGCGCGCGTCGTTCAGGCGCCGGAACAGCTCCTGCACCGCCATCTCGTGACGGGTGTCGGTGGTGCGGACGAACTTGTCGTAGGAGATGCCCAGGGTGTTCCAGGCGCCGGTGAACGTGGGGGCCAGCTCGTCCACGAACGCGCGCGGGGTCTTGCCCGCCGCCTCGGCGGCGCGAGCGATCTTCTGCCCATGCTCGTCGGTGCCGGTGAGGAAGAAGGTCGCGTCGCCGCGCTGCCGGTGGAAGCGCGCCAGCGCGTCGGCGAGCACCTTCTCGTAGGCGTGGCCCAGGTGTGGCCGACCGTTGACGTAGTCGATGGCGGTGGTGAGGTAGAAGCGTGCGGGCACACGGTCCCCAAGAGTGGAGAAGAGGTGGGAAAGGCGCGCGGGAGTATAGCGCATAGCGGAGGGTGGGCGGGGAGCGCTCCCCGCTGGGTGCTCCCCGCTGGGGCTGTGATACTCCCGCTTCCCGCCCGTATAGTAGTGCGATGACCGCCGAGGACGCGCTGTTCGCGAGGGTTTGGGCCCGGGCCGTTCCGGTGGCCGAGGTGGACTGGGACGTCGTGTACGCGGAGCAGCTTCCGGGCGTCTACAACTACTTCCGCTACCGCGTCGGAGACAGCCCGGTCGCCGAGGATCTGACCTCGATCACGTTCGAGAAGGCCTGGCGGGCCCGGCACCGGTACCGCCGCGAGTTGGCGGGGTTCGCGACCTGGCTGATGGCGATCGCCCGCAACGTGGCGGTGGATCACTACCGCGCCGAACGACGCCATGCCCCGATCGAGGCGGTCGCGGATGTCGCGGGCGGGGCAACACCCGAGGAGTTGGCCGAGCGCCGCTCGGACCTGGAGCGGCTCGGACGGTTGCTGGAGACGTTGCCCGATCGCGATCGCGAGCTGATCGCGCTCAAGTATGGGGCGGAACTCACCAACCGGGCCATCGCGGGGCAACTGGGATTGAGCGAATCGAACGTAGGCACGCTGCTGCACCGCACGGTGCAGACCCTGCGCGCCCGATGGTGAACGGGGGGACTCCGATGGAGATGGATGACAAGTTCATGCACGGGTACCGCCGCGGCCCGGCCCCGGGCTTCGCCCGCCGGCTGCGCGAGAGACTGCGCGATCAGGAGGAGATGGCCCAGGTGCGGGCGTGGCGGCCGCTGGTCTTCGCCGCGGCGGCCGCGGCCCTCGTGGCCACGCTGTTCGCGTTCCCGGCGGTCCGTGCCGGGGCGCAGTCCGTGCTCGACCTGTTCCGCGTGCGGAACTTCGTCGCGGTCCCGTTCGACGCCGACCGCTTCGAGAAGCTGCGCGCGATGGACAACGACAACGCCATGCTGATCTTCGACCGGCACGAGGTGATCCAGGAGCCGGGGCGTCCGGTGGTCCAGAGTTCGGCCGCCGAAGCATCGGCGCTGGTCGGATTCACCGTCGAGACGCCGTCCTACCTCCCGAGGGGGCTGGCGCTCGACACCGTCGCGGTGTCCGGCGAGGGCCGGGCACGCTTCGGCGTGAGCACGTCGCGCCTGCGCGAGCTGCTGGCGACGCTCGACCTGCGTGACGTCGAGGTGCCGGCGGGGCTGGATGGGCAGGACATCGAGGTCCACCTGCACCGGGTCGTCTCGCAGCGGTTCCGCTCCGAGCGCAACCGGCTCTCGCTCATCCAGGCTCGGAGCCCCGAAGTTTCGCTGCCGGCCGGCCTGGATCTGGCTCGGCTGGGCGAGATGGGCCTGCGCATCCTCGGGCTCGACGCGGGCGAGGCGCGACGCATCGCGTCGACCGTGGACTGGCGCAGCACCCTGCTCGTGCCGGTGCCGGCCAACGCCAGCTCGTTCCGCTCGGTCACCGTGCAGGGCCACCCGGGGCTGCTGGTCGAGAAGGTTCAGAAGCGGAGCGACGGCGGCGGCACGCGCGGCGCCGGCTGCCTGGTGATGTGGACCGACGGGGACCGGGTATTCGCCCTCGAGGGCAGCATCGGCGACGTCGACCTGCTGCAGGTGGCCGAATCCGTGCGATAGTCCCGGCCGCATGAGCGATCTCGCGGTCGAGACCAAGGGCCTGCGCAAGCGATTCGGCCGCAAGCTCGCGGTCTCGGACCTCTCCCTGTCCGTGCGGCGGGGGGAGGTCTTCGGATTCCTCGGGCCAAACGGCGCGGGCAAGACCACCTCGCTCAAGATGCTGCTCGGCCTGGTGCCGCCCACGGCGGGCCGCGCCTCGCTGCTCGGGGCCCCGATCGGCGACCGGCGCGCGCGCGCCCGGGTCGGGTTCCTCCCCGAGCACTTCCGCTTCCAGGAGTGGCTCACCGGCCGGGAGTTGCTGCGTTTTCACGGGCGGCTCTTCGGCATCCCCGAGCGCACCCTCGCCAGCCGCGGCGATGCGCTGCTCGAGCGCGTGAGCCTGACCGAAGCGGCCGACCGCAAGGTCGGGGAGTACAGCAAGGGGATGCTCCAGCGCGTCGGACTGGCG
>CAYONG010000180.1:0-4389 GCA_964405235.1 uncultured bacterium
GCCGGTGCAGTCGGCGATGACGCCCGGGTTGCGCGGGTCGTCCTCCTTGATCTTGAACACGACCTTCATGAGATCCGAGCCGATGTCGGCGATCTTGGTGAAGATGCCGCCGGCGATACGCAGCGCCGAGGCGCCGAGCGATTCGCCGATGGCGAAACCGAGGAACGAAGCGCCTGCGGCCTCCTTGGGCACGAACAGGAGGATGATCAGCATCATGATCAGCTCGACGCAGATGAGCAGCACGCCGATGCTCATGCCGGCCTGGAGCGGGATCTCGTAGAGCGGGAGCGGCTTGCCCTTGAGCGAGGCGAAGGCGGTGCGGCTGTTGGCGTAGGTGTTCATGCGGATGCCGAACCACGCCACCGCGTAGGAGCCGAGGATGCCGACCACCGACCACATGAGGATGAGGCCGACCTTGGCTGGGCCCATGTGCTCCAGGACGCCGAAGTAGTAGACGATGCAGGCGCCGATGAAGATCTCGAGCACCATGAGCAGCCGTCCCTGCTGGATCAGGTAGGCCTTGCAGGTCTCGTAGATGATGCTCGAGACGTCCAGCATGCTTTTGTGGGCGGGCAACGCCTTGACCTGGTTGAACATCGCCAGGCCGAACAGCATCCCCAGCACGCAGACGCCGATCCCCGCGAGCAGCAGGGTCACGCCCGAGACCGGGCTGCCGAACAGCATGTAGCTGGTGTCGAGCACCGGGATCTGCAGATCGAGCTCGCTGGCGATGGCGGCGGCGGGCAGGGTCAGGGCCGCGGCGAGCGCGGCCAGGGCCGCGAGCCAGACGGTCGGCTTCGAGGTCCACGGGGCGAAGCCCGCGGCACGGAACATCTTCATCGGGTGCTCCTCATTGGCGGTTGGAGAGGGGCCCGGCATCGAGATGCCGGTCGATCCGGCCGGCGGGCTTGAGAGATGCGGCATGCGGTCGGAGCCCGGTCGGCTGGGGTTGGACCCCCGCGCGCGGCAGCGCCGGTCGCGAAGGACGACGGAATCTATCCGAGCGGGAGGGGGCGGGGCAAGGAGAATGACCGTCGCGCGGGAGGTCAGTGAAGATGGGCCCCGGCTCGGCTCCCCTCGGCCGGGCGCATTCCTGCGGACCGCGGGACCCATGAGATCGGCTTCGCGCCGGGCCTGCCCGGCTTTATGCTCGCCGCCCGCTGTTGAAGATCAAGAAGCCTGGCTGGGAGACCGGTTGTATTGGCCAGTGCGCGGGTGCGCTCTTGGTTGTGTCAGAGACCCGGGAGAGTGCCATGAGGCATCGTCCGGTCGTATGGATTCTGGTCTCCACCGTGTGTCGGAAGCGGGATGCTACACCTCAAGTGCCCGAGCTCCGCCCATCTCTCGCACGCCGATGTGCGCGCGATGCTGGCTGCAGTGTTCCACCGCGACTCCGCGAGGACCACCGGGCCACTGGTGATCGGCAATCGGACGAGTCTCATGGCGCACGCGACGATGTGCAACCACCTGCCGCCGGTCTCAGATCGGGAGCCGTTTGAGGCCTCAGAGAAAGCGCTCGCGGCGGGATTTGAGCAGTGTCCGAATTGTTTCTCCAGTTCGCTCCGGCTCAGCGGATATCGAACGGAGCTGCGGATGGGCCGGGAAACCGCCCTGCTGATGCGATCCGGGTACTCCTTCGCCCCCGACGAGCGGCTCCAGCGTCGGCTGGAGCGCCCCGGTGAAGCTGTGCTCGATCGATGGATCGCGCCATTGAAAGGCTACCGGTATCGCTTTGCCGTGGTCGAGTCAGACGAACCAAACGCCGTGGCCTGCCCGGTGGGAGCAATTTACTTCACCTCGGCGATGATGCGCGCGCTCGAGACGGATGCCGAGCTTGAAGCCACCCTGGCTCACGAGATCGCCCAAATCGAACATCGCTGACTTCCGTGCTTTCCAAGCTCCGGTACGCCGCGGCGATGGACGGCGAGATCTGGGCTCACGCTTCGGCGTTCTCGACCCATCCCGACCTGGAAACGAGGATTTCAAGAGCCGGCGTAGCCGAGCTGGCGGAGTTTGATTCCTCGGCGGCCTTCTGGGGCTGCGATGCCGACGGAGAACTGCTCCTGACCGTCCGGCTGGTCTCCCAGGGCATATCCCGCTACCGCGAGCACGTCTTTGTGAGTAGTAGGGGAATGAGGGAAGCCCGGCCGGCCATGCGATCTTCCCGATCGGTGGTGAAGACGTGGCCCCGGGTCGAGTACCGCATGTTTGCGACCGTTGAGAGCACGGCTCAGCTCGCCGACAGGATCCACTTGAACGACCTCGCCGTTCGTGCCGGTGGCCAGGACTACGTGCTCTCGAATTCCGAAGGGACGGAACTCTTCCCGGTGGATGAAGTGAGCGCGGTGTTCTCCACGCGAGACGTGGACTCGTTGATCGCCGGGCCAATCGAGGGCATTCACCTGCCGTATGCCAAGGGTGTAGCGCATTGGATCAAGGCAGGAGACCTTGGTGCGCTCCAGGCCCTCCAAGCCCCCGCGGAGGACGAGAAGGATTCGGACCCCCGCTCTGCCCGGGGCCACGGCGGTAGGGCGCGGTAGGTTTTGTCTGAAAGCATCCGGGGGTGGCAGGGTTCTCCGCCCTCCGGCCGGGTGCCCCAAAACGACGGTCACTGCTCGCCTTGGAGCCATTGGGTCAGGCCCATTTCCCCGGTCGCCCATTCCTCGCATTGCCGGCAGCCTGCCGGACTTCAGGGTCCGCCCCTGCCGGGAGCCGCGCCGGCGAACACCGCCGCGGTCTCGAGTCCTCCCCGGGCGCTTCCTACGCGAGTGCTTCGCTTGCCAAAGCAGGACAGCGCGACGCGCAGCCGCTGCTCGAGCGAGGCATCGGGCATTTCCTCGCAGCGCTCGGCCGCATGGCGAGCCTCGGCCGCGCTGAGTCCGAGCGTCCTGAGCCAGGGCACCACGTCCCGGTCTTCACCATCATCCGCGGGGGCGTGGTCGACCGCGGCGGTCTGAGCGCAAGCCGCCGTCGCTGCGCGCGCCTTCGCGTCGGCCCGAGCCTCGGCGGCCGCGAGCCGCTTGTGGCGCATGAACTCAGGACCGAACGTGCACTCGGCCCCATACCGGTTATGCGTCCGGCACGTCAGCCGGATCCCGGGCACCGTCGCCTCACCCCCACGGGCGAACTCCGTGATGTGATCGAACTCCAGACGCGTGCGGGCCTCGCACCGATGGCCGGTACTGCTCACGAACGTGCACTGCCCTCCGTCGCGTTTCCAGACGCTGCGTTTGACGTCGGCAGGGATGTGACGGCCGCCGGCGCTCAAACGCCGCTGGCCTGCGCGGGGTCGCTCGGTCGCGGCGAACTTCTGCTTTTCGAGCTCAGGGATGAGCGCATCCAGCGCCCGCACGAATACCTCGGCGATGTCCCCGGCCGGAAGCTGGTGGCTGAGCAGCTCTTGGGCGTAACGCAGCTTGTCGTAGGCGATCTTGCTCAGGGTGAACTGGATCGCGAACGACTCGGATGACAACGGCTTCGCGCTCGAGCGCTCGCCCACCGGCGGCGCGACTGTTCCATTGTGAACTATCCTTGAGGATAGTTGGCACGCACCGGACTCCACTTCCTGCGCCCCCGACGGAGCGGGCGATGCCACCGGGATCGCCGCCACCCAGGCCAGCATGTCCGACTTGGGGAACCGCTCGGCGAGGAGCCGCTCGATCTCGGACGTGGTCTTATGGGTCGCAGCGGCCAGGAGTTCCTCCGCGTTGGACTCCGTGAGGTGCGCGGCCAGCAGGACCACGGCGGTGAGATGCAGCCGCCCTTCGGCCACGGCAGTGAAGAGGGCCGGGAACCGCCGCGCCGCACGGACCGCCTGGATACGCTTGAAGGCCGCTTGGTCGCACAGCCGCAGCTCGCCCACGCACCAGGCGAAGAGCGACGGGTACCCCGCCCGCACGAACAGCCTGCGCTCGTCGATCTCGGCGATGTCGGCCAGCAGATCGGAGGTGGCCGAGCGTTCCCGCCCGGCGTGGGTGGCGGCACTCTCGAGCAGGGACGGATCGGAGAGATGGGACCGCATGTAGCGCTGCATCGGAAACCTCGACGGGGGCGGGTGTCGAGGGGGCTGATCCACTACTTCTATCACGGTCGTTTTCGGCGCCCAGGGATGCCCGCACGCCGCGCAGCGGTGAGCGCCACGAGAACTTTCGCTCGCCGGGCGAATTCGTGGCCTTGCAGCGCCAGCTGCGCAGCCTCGTAGGCGGCTTCATGGGCATCGGGGGCGTTCCGATGAACAGGGCGCGCGAACGTGTCAAGCGAATTCGGTGCGCCGTGGAAAGGCGCACGTACCCAGCGGGTGAAAGTCCCGCCCGGCAACTGTCGCTCCAGCCGGAAGCAATCGGAGCGTCGAGGGAGGCGACGAACTCGACGAAGCCTTCGATGTAAAGG
>CAYONG010000181.1:0-30467 GCA_964405235.1 uncultured bacterium
AGCCGCCCGCCCACTACCTGCACACTCCCCTCGACCACGCTCCCCACCCCCAGCTCGCTCGCGATCTGCCGGAGCGGCGGCATGGACGTGCCCTGATAGCCCATCACCGATGTGCGGCTGATCACCTTGAGTGCCGCCACCTTCGCGAGCTGGGTCAGCAACTCGTCGTGTAGCCCGCCCGCGAAATAGGCGTCGGGGCCGTCAGCGCTGAGGTTCTGGAATGGCAGGACAGCGATGTCCGTGCGACCGTGGGCCGGGAGCGCTGCCTCGTGGCGGCCGCGTACGATCCACAACGCCGCGACGACTGCCACCAGGACCAGCGAGCCGGCCAGCGGAAGTTGCCAGCGCGACCTAGAACGCGCCACCGTAGCGACTGCCCCGGTCTCGCCCCGCCCCAACGCTTCTCCGAAGCGCGCCACCGGGTTGAAGCGGTCGGCCGGCGCCTTGGCCAGCGCACGCTGGATTGCCGCCGCAATCGCCGCCGGCACGGCTGGCCGAAGCTCCGTTACCGGGCGGGGCGCCACGTTCAGATGCTGGTGGGCGATGCTCTCCGCCGTCGTTCCCGCAAACGGCGGCACTCCCGCCAGCATCTCGTACAGTACGCAGCCCAGACTGTAGAGGTCCGACCGCCCGTCCAGGTCGCGGCTCCCCGCCGCCTGCTCCGGGCTCATGTAGGCGGATGTCCCCAGTGCCATCCCCGTCCCGGTCAGCGTGACGCCACCCGCCGCCGTGATCGCCCGCGCGATCCCAAAGTCCGCCACCACCGCGTGCCCGCTCTGCAGCAGGATGTTCTCGGGCTTGATGTCCCGGTGGACCACGTCGTGGCTGTGGGCGTAGCTCAGCGCGTCGGCCACCTCGCGAGCGAGTCGGAGCGCGTCCTCCGCCGGCAGCTGCTTCTCGCGGCTCAGCCGGTCGCGCAGTGACTCGCCCTCGACGTAGGGCATGGCGTAGAAGAGCAGGCTGGCGGCCTCTCCCGAGTCGAACAGCGGCAGGATGTGCGGGTGGGCGAGCCGGGCGGCGGTCTCGATCTCGCGCAGGAACCGCTCGGGGCCGATCGCGGCCGCCAGCTCGCGAGCGATTCGGAGCGCGTCCTCCAGCGGCAGCTGCTTCTCACGCCTCAGCCGATCACGGAGCGACTCGCCCTCGCCATAGGGCATGACGTAGAAGAGCAGGCTGGCGGCCTCTCCCGAGTCGAACAGCGGCAGGATCTGCGGATGGTTGAGCCGGGCGGCGGTCTCGATCTCACGCAGGAACCGCTCCGGGCCGATCGCGGCGGCCAGCTCGGGATCCAGGACCTTGATCGCCACCGGGCGCTGGTGCTTCAAGTCCTGGGCGAGGTAGACCGTCGCCATGCCGCCGCGGCCGAGTTCGCGCTCGATCCGATAGCGCGAAACCAGCGCTGCGTGTAGGCGTTCGAGCGGATCGGCCATCGGCGTCTCCCTCTTCGCTGCCGACCCTCAGTGCCGTGCCGATTCGCAGGTGGGGACTGGATCGGATTCCCGAAGCGAAGCATCGCGGACTCCGAGCGGCTGAAACCCGGGGCGCGATCCTACACCCCTGCCGGTAGATGTCCCATTCCATGGGGGGGCGGCACAACATGACGCCGGGTCCGCTCGCGTTGACTTGGGCCCGGAGGCCACCCTATCTTCCGGCTAGGTCGGCCCGCCGTCCGGGCCGCGCAGCCGCCGCCCCCGCCATCATCCCGCTCGGAGAGGGCCGCCGATCGCCAGGCAGCCGTACAGTTCACGCCGACTATCCTATGCCGCTCTGCTGATCGCCGCGGGCCTGACCGGCGTCTACGCGGAGACCGTTCCCAACTTCGAGGTGCTGACCCTCGTGGTGTTCTGCTCGGGGGTACTGCTCGGTGCGCGCGACGGCGCCCTGGTGGGCGGGCTCACGATGCTGGTCTATTCGCTGCTCAACCCTTACGGTCCCGCGCATCCGCTGGTGACGGCCGCCCAGGTGGGGGGGAATATCGTCTCCGGTCTTGCCGGCGCCGCCTTTGCGCGGTTCGGCCTGCCCTCACGCCCGGCCGCGACGCGGATCGTCGCGCTGGTGCTGATTGCGATCGTCGTCACCGCGTTCTACGACCTGCTCACCAACGTCGCCACCGGGCTCGTGTTCGGCCAGATGCGGACATGGCTGCTGGCGGGGATCCCATTCTCTCTATGGCACATCGGATTCAACATCGCGCTCTTCGCCACGCTCGGTGCGCCGCTCAGCGCGGTGTCCGCGCGTTACGCTGCGCGGCTCTCGGCCTGATCCTTACGGTCGCGCTCGCGCCGGCCGTGCGGGCACAGGCGCCGCCGGCGGGACGCGGGGAGCTGATCGGGTCGGGGCTCGCGAGTGCTCCCGGCTGGTGGGGGGCAGGCGGTCGCGCGGGCTGGCTTCCCGACAGCGACCTGGGCTGCGCGCATCCCTGGACCCTCGCGGGACTGGTCGCGGGGGCGTGGGTGATCGAGGAGGCCGGGCGGGCGCCGTCCGCGATGCCGCTGCCCGGATCGGCCGGCGCGCAGGGCCCGATCGCCTGGTTCGATTCGCTGCACGTCAGCGCGGGCGAGGGCGGCGCATGGCAGGGTTTCGACGCGGGACTGGCCGGTGCGCGCGCGGGGCAGGGGCTCGACCAGCGCACCGGCGACGGCTGGCGGCCGCGCACCGACGTCTCGCTCGCCAACGGATCGAACGGGCTGCACGACAATGGACTCAGCCTGTGGCGCGGTGACACGCTCGGTGGCCTGAGGATCGAGGCGGCGAGCGGCGAGCGCGGCCCGGCGGGCGGCGTCACCGGCGCGGGTCGGGACCTCTATGGCATCTCGGGCGCCAGGGTGCGGGGTGGACATCGCTTCGAAGCCTCGTTCACCCACCGCCGCGCGAACGCAAGCCTCGCGGGCGGCGAGTCCCAGGACGCGCGCGGCGAGGCGGGGGGCGGGGGTTACCGCTACCGGGGGGATCGCTGGAGGGTCGGAGCGACCTTGAACCGCGGATACGACCACCACGATAGTCGCGCAGGAGTGTGGCCCGAGCGACGGCGTCTCGCCGACGCCACCGCCGCCGTGCTGGCGGTCGAGCGGGTGGGCGCGAGCCACCGATGGGGCGTGCGCGGCTCGTGGCGCGAGTCGGGGGTCACTCAGGAGGCCGGCGTGAGCGGCCGCTCGAGCGCCCGCGCGCTATGGGCGGCGGGGCGCTGGCAGGGCCCGGTCGGCGAGGGTGACCTTGAGCTGGCGGTGGGAGTCGGCCATCACACCGCGATCGGCCGCACGCCGGTGGCGCCCTCGCTGGTCTGGCGGTTCCAGGGTTCGCCGTGGGAAGGGCGCATCACGTTCGAGCGGCTGACCACACCGGTCTGGACCGACCTTGCGCCGGGCCAGAGTCCCTTCCTCCAGGACACCTGGGCCGGCGGACTCGATCTGGGCGGCACGCTCACGGCCGGCGGGCGCGCGCGGATAGGATTCCTCGCCGGCCACACCGGCTCCCGCGCACTGCTCGCGCGGCTTCCGCTCGAAGCGGTGGCGCTGCGCTCCGGCTTTCGCGCCGATCAGGGCAGATACGACTTCGGACTCCTGGTCGTGGAGGCACGCTGGCGGACCAGTAGGTGGGGGGCCGGGGTCGAGGGTTTCCTGCTCGCGCGCGATGTGAGCGCGTTGCAGCCGCAGGTGGACCCGGGTCGGGGCGGGCGGTTATCCGCAGAGCTGGGCTTCAAGCTGTTCCAGGGCGATCTCGTCTTGCGGCCGCGGCTCGAGGCGTGGGCGGTGGGTCCGCGCGAGAGCGAGGCGACACCCTCGCGCGCCCTGCCGGCGTACGGCACCACCGGCGCGGCGCTCGAGCTGACGCTCGCCGACATGACGTTGCTGATCGAGGGGCGCAACCTCGCCGATCGCCGCGCCACGCGGACCTGGGTGGATACGATCACAGGGTTCGAGGCGTCGGGGCCGGGGCGCGAGCTGCGCGCGACCCTGGTCTGGCGTCTCTGGGACTGACCTGAAGCTGAAAGCCCGCCCCCGCGGGGGACGAGGTGGACGCGCTCACACCCGCCGAGCGCCGCGGCGCGATTGTGGTGGTGCTGCTGCTTGCGCTCGGCGCCGCGCACGATCTCTGGCGCGCATCGCGGCCGCTCCCCACGCCGACCCAGGATACCCGTGGGGTGGCCGCACATCAGATCCAGGGATGGTCGGGAGGGCCGGGAGCGGGGGACGGCGCCGACAGCGTCCGTGATGGCCGCGACGTCCATTCCGGGACGCCTCGTTCCGGGATGACGAGCGTCGACCTCAATCAGGCCACGGCGCTCGAGCTGGACGCGCTGCCCGGGGTGGGCCCGGTGCTGGCGGGGCGCATCATCGCCCACCGCGAGCGTCACGGTCCGTTCCGCCAAGCAGAGGAATTGCTGGCGGTGCGCGGAATCGGCCCACGGCTCTTCGCTCGGCTTCGCCCCCGGGTTACCGTCGGGCTCGCAACCCGCTCAGGGGGCCAGCCGCCAGCCGCCCCCTGAGAGCCCGGAGGCAGCGCCACCAGGGCGATGAGCGGCACGGAGCGGGTGGGGGAGCGACCCGGCCTCTCCATCCCGGGGCGGGCGGATTGCAAACCGCACCGCCCCCCGCGTCCACGCGTGCAGATTCCGGTTCAGTCCACGGCCCCCCCCTCCCGATAACCCGGCGGGGCCCGACTGTCCCGCGCGCTCGTACTCGGCATGCAGGTCCCTGCGACCGGCATGCGGGTTGCCTGATGCGGGGCGGCGTGCGCCGTGAAGATCGCCCCTTTCGCCCCGGCATGGATCTGGGCTCAGTCCCGACGCTGCGGAGAATTATCGTGCTGGAAGACATCGGACAGAAGCTGCTCGACGCCCAGTTGATCAACAGCGAGGCGCTCGCCAAGGCCGGGCTTCAGCAGAAGAACACCGGCGGGACCCTCACCGGCAACCTGGTCAAGACCGGCGCGCTCACCGAGGGGGAGCTGCTGGAGTTCCTTTCCCATCTCTACCACGTGTTGTCGGTCGATCTCTCCAGTTACGAACCCGATCCGATGCTCACCAAGCTCATCCCCGGAGACGTCGCGATCAAGTTCATGGCGCTGCCGATCTCGCGCAGTGGGCGCCGGCTGGTCGTGGCGATGGCGAACCCCTCGAATATCTTCGCGATCGACGACATCAAGTTCATCACCGGCTACGAGGTCGAGCCTCAGGTCGCTTCCGAGAATGGGCTGAAGAAGGCGATTGACCGCGCCTACGACTCGGCCGGGACCATGGCCGACGTCATGAAAGGGATGGAGGAGGATCTGGCGGTCGTCGAGGAGGACGACACCGCCGAGGCGGATGCCGGCATCGCGGGCGCCGACGAGGCGCCGATCGTCAAGCTGGTCAACTCGTTGATCGCCGACGCGGTGCGCAAGGGCGCCTCGGACATTCACATCGAGCCCTACGAGAAGTCGATGCGGGTGCGGTTCCGCATCGACGGCATGCTGCACGAGATGATGTCACCGCCTTTCAAGTTCAAGGCCGCGGTCATCTCGCGCCTGAAGATCATGGCCGAGCTCGACATCGCCGAGCGTCGCGTGCCGCAGGACGGCCGCATCAAGCTCAAGGTCATCAACCGCGCGATCGACCTGCGTGTGTCTTCCCTGCCGACCATCTTTGGCGAGAAGATCGTAATGCGAATCCTCGACAAGACCAACCTGAACATCGACCTCGAGAAGCTCGGCTTCGAGCCCAAGGCGATGAAGGACTTCTGCTCGGCGATCGCCAGCCCCTACGGGATGGTGCTGGTGACCGGCCCGACCGGGTCGGGCAAGACCACCACGCTCTATTCGGCGCTGTCGCGGATCAACACCCCGGAGGTCAATGTGCTGACCGCCGAGGACCCGGTCGAGTACAACCTCGACGGCATCAACCAGGTCCTCGTCCACGAGGACATCGGTCTCACCTTCGCTGCGGCGCTCAAGGCGTTCCTTCGCCAGGATCCGAACATCATCATGGTGGGCGAGATCCGCGACATCGAGACCGCATCGATCGCCGTTAAGGCGGCGCTCACCGGGCACCTGGTGCTCTCGACTCTGCACACTAACGACGCGCCCAGCGCGATCGGTCGCATGCTCGACATGGGGATCGAGCCGTTCCTGGTCGCCTCCTCGGTCAACCTGATCATCGCCCAGCGCCTGGTGCGACGGGCGTGCGCGGCCTGCAAACGGCCCATCGACCTGGACCCCGAGATCGCCCGCGAGCTGCAGTTGAGGCCGGAGGACATGACGGGCGCCAACTTCCTCGAGGGAGCCGGGTGCGTGGAATGCAGCAACACGGGGTACCGCGGACGTCAGGGCATCTACGAGGTCATGTCGATGTCCCCGAAGATCCGCGACCTGACCCTCGACCGCGCCTCGGCGGCCGAGATCAAGAAGACGGCGATCGCGGAAGGGATGCTGAGCCTCCGCCGCGACGGCCTCGAGAAGATGAAGCGCGGCATGACGACCGCGCAGGAGATCCTCAAGGAGTCGGCATCGGACGAACTGTAGCCGGAGTGTAGAGGTGGCCGAGGGACGGCCTCCCGTGAGCGAAGGAGACCCATCGTGGTGACGCTGCGCGATCTGCTTCAGGAGATGAACGAGAAGGGCGCCTCGGATCTTCACATCACCGCCGGTGTGCCCCCGGAGTACCGGATCGACGGCCTTATCACGGCGACCGATCACGACGTGCTGACCCCCGAGCTGACGGCCGGGCTGGCCTATAGCGTCATGTCGGACGACCAGCGCAAGCGGTTCGAGACCACGAAGGAACTGGACTTCTCGTTCGGGGTAAAGGGGCTGTCGCGGTTCCGGGCCAACGTATACCTGCAGCGCGGGGTCATCTCGATGGCGATCCGCCAGATCCCCTACGAGATCCTGCCGCTGGAGAAGCTCGGGCTGCCGCCGGTCGTGCGCGATTTCACCAACCAGCACAAGGGGCTGGTGCTGATCACCGGGCCGACCGGTAGCGGGAAGTCCACTACGCTCGCCTCAATGCTGGACAAGATCAACGCTACGCGGCAGGCGCACATCATCACGATCGAGGACCCGATCGAGTACATCCACCACCACCGCAAGTGCATCATCAACCAGCGCGAGATCGGGGCCGACACCGTCTCGTTCCCCACGGCGCTCAAGTACGTGCTGCGGCAGGATCCCGACATCATCCTCATCGGCGAGATGCGTGACCGCGAGACCATCCAGGCGGCGCTCACGATCGCCGAGACCGGTCACCTCGTGTTCGCCACCTTGCACACCAACTCGACATACGAGGCGGTGAACCGCGTGGTCGATGTGTTCCCGGCCGACCAGCAAAAGCAGATCCACACCCAGCTCGCGTTCTCGCTCCAGGGGGTCGTGACGCAGCAGCTCATCCCGCGCAGCTCCGGGCGGGGACGGGTCATGGTGGCGGAGGTGCTGGTCTGCACGCCCGCCATCCGCGCGATCATCCGCGAGGGGAAGACCCATCAGATCTACAGCCTGATGCAGGCCGGACAGAAATTCGGCATGCAGACAATGAACCAGGCCCTGCTCCAGGCGGTAGCCGATCGGGCGCTCAGTCCGTCGGACGCTATGGAGCGGAGCACCGATCGCCCCGAGCTGGAATCCATGCTCGAGAAGATATTTAAGTTGGCCGCCTAAGGAGGGGTGTAATGGCGACTTTCGTCTGGAGGGGTCGGACGCTCGGCGGCGAAGCGCAGGCCGGGGAGATCGAGGTCGGGCGACAGGAAGAGGCGCTCGAACTGCTGCGCAAGAAGAAGATCCTGGTCACCTCGCTGCGCGCCAAGGGCGGGTTCAAGCTGCCGAAGTTCGGCGCGGTGTCGGTGAGCACCAAGGAGCTGGCGATCTTCACCCGCCAGTTCGCCACGATGATCTCGGCCGGTCTGCCGCTGGTGCAGTGCCTCGACATCCTGGCGAAGCAGTCGAGCAAGCCGTCGTTCGGGCGCGTGATCGGCGAGGTGACGCGCGAGGTGGAATCGGGCGCGACGCTGGCGGACGCCCTCGGGCGCCACAAGAGCGTATTCGACGACCTGTTCCGGAACATGGTCGCGGCCGGCGAGGCGGGCGGCGTGCTGGACGAGATCCTCATGCGGCTGGCCACCTACATCGAGAAGGCCGACGCGCTCAAGCGAAAGGTGCAGAGCGCGATGGTTTATCCGGCCGTTGTGCTCACGGTGGCACTCGGTGCGACCGCGTTCATGCTCATCTTCATCATCCCGACCTTCGCCAAGATGTTCAGTGACTTCGGTGGGGAGCTGCCGCTGCCGACCAAGATCGTGTTGGTGCTCTCGAACGGGCTCAAGATGCTGTGGTGGGTCATCGTCCTCGCGATCATGGCGACCGGGTTCGCCTTCAACCGCTTCTACGCGACCGAAGGCGGCCGCCGCACCGTCGATGCAATGATGCTCAAGCTCCCGGCGGTGGGCGACGTGCTGATGAAAGGGGCGGTGGCGCGTTTCACCCGCACCCTGGGCACCCTGATCGCCTCGGGCGTGCCGATCCTCGCCGGGCTCGAGATCACCGCCCGCACCGCCGGCAACAAGATCATCGCCGAGGCGATCATGACGGCCCGCGCCGCGAACCTCGAGGGCGAGACGGTGGCGGCGCCGCTCAAGGCGTCGGGCGTGTTCCCGCCGATGGTCGTGCAGATGATCTCGGTCGGCGAGCAGACCGGCGCGCTCGACGAGATGCTCACGAAGATCGCCGTGTTCTACGAGGCCGAGGTCGACACCGCTGTGGACACCATGACCTCGATCATCGAGCCGGTCATGATCGTCGTCATGGGCGGCATCGTCGGCGGCATGGTCGTCGCGATGTACCTGCCGATGTTCAAGCTCATCAGCGTGGTGTCCGGAGGCAACTAGTGACGTCGACCCGTGACCCGCAGCCCGATCCGACCGCACTGACCGCCGCGCTGGCAAACGTCGGTGACCGGTGGGACCGCCTGAAGACGCTGATCCGCGCGCGTCTGCTGGTGGCGACGCTGGCGGTGCCGATCGGTGTGCTGCTGGCCCCGCGGGCGACCCCCGAGTCGTGGTGGGTCCTGTGGTGGTCGCTGCTCGCGGTGGGCGTGCTGTCCACCCTCTACTGGCTGGGCACGTTGCTGCGGCGCGGGGAGACAGCGCAGATCTACATACAGCTCCTCTTCGACCTGGCGATCGTCACCGGGCTCGCCGCAATGACCGGTGGCCGCGCCAGCCAGTTCGTCGTCTTCTTCGCCCTGGTCGTGATCGCGGGCGGCCTGCACGAGCGCCTGACCGGGGGGCTCGTGACCGCCTTCGGGGCGAGCCTCGCGTACCTGGCGCTGCCGTGGATCGCCCCGCTGCTGGGCGCGGAGGCGGACGGGAGTGCCCCGCTCGATCTGCGGGGGGCTTTCTTGATCATGGTGGGCGTGCTCTCGGGGATCCTGGGTCGCCGAGTGCACCGCACGCGCGAGCACCTGGAGCGCACTGCCCGCGAGCTCAACCGCGTCATGGTCAATAACGACCTGATCCTGCGCCACCTCACCTCGGGGGTCTTCACGGTGGATCGTACCGGGATGGCGGCCTACCTCAACCCGGCCGGCGAGGAGATGCTGGGCCTGCGTCGCGAGGACGTGCGCGGGCGCTGGATCCAGGACGCCCTGCCCGAACGGCTGCGCGCCCTGCGCGGCGCCATGCTGAGCAGCCTCGAGGAGCAGGAATCGCGTGCCCGCGCCGAGATCATGGTGCGCACGTCGGCCGGGACCGAGCTCCCGTTGGGCGTGTCGACCAGCCTGCTGATGCACGACGCCGCCGTCACCGGGGTGGTCGCCGTCTTCCAGGACCTTACCGCCGTCCGCGAGATGGCGCGCCGGGCGCGGCGCAACGAGACCCTGGCGGAGGTCGGGGCGCTGGCCGCCGGCATCGCTCACGAGCTGCGCAACGGGCTCAACCCGATCAGCGGCTCGGTGGAGTGCCTGCAGCGGGAACTCAAGCTCGAGGGCGAGAACGCCCAGCTCATGGAGCTCATTGCGACCGAGTCGGCACGGCTGAACCGTTTTGTCACCGACCTGCTGGCCTATTCGCGCGAACGCGAGCTGGTGCTCGAGCCGCTGGTGCTCGACGACCGGCTGCCCGAGCTGTGCGAAGCGGTCGCGCTCGACCCGCGCTGCAAGCAGGGCGTGACGGTGCGTTTCCATCCCGGCGCGGGGGGCGCGAGCCTCCAGGCGGATCACGAACAGTTGCGGCAGGTCTGGCTCAATCTCGCCACAAACGCGTTCGAGGCAATGTCCGTGGGGGGAACCCTGGTCGTGCGGTCGCGTGAGGGCGATGACGGCCAGGTGGTGGTGGAGTTCATCGACAACGGTCCCGGGATCGCGGTGGAGGATCTGCCGCGGGTCGGCCAGCCGTTTTTCACGACGAAGAGGGGAGGCACCGGTCTCGGTGTGGCGATCGCGCAGCGGATCGTGGAACGGCACGGCGGCACCCTCGTGTTCGAGAGTGCGCCGGGTCGAGGCACGACCGCCCGTGTGAGCCTGCCGGCGGCCACAGCTCCCGTGGCACAGGCGGCCTGACCGGTCGCTTCAACATCCTGAGCGAGGTGGTGACGATGTCTGCGGAAAAGATCCTGGTGGTGGATGACGAGCAGAGCATGACTCAGTTCCTGAGCATCGTGCTCCGCAAGGAGAACTTCCAGGTCACGGCCGTGAGCAATGGCCGGGACGCCCTCGAGCGGGTCAAGGCCGAGAACTTCGACGTCGTCATCACCGACATCAAGATGCCGGGGATGGACGGGATCCAACTGTTGAACCACAGCAAGAAGCACGACCCCTCGCTGCCGGTCGTGATCATGACCGCCTACGCGTCACAGCAGTCGGCGATCGACGCCGTCAATCACGGCGCCTTCCAGTACCTGATCAAGAACGCCAAGAACGACGAGATCAAGCTGGTGGTCCGCAACGCGCTGGAGATGCGCAAGGTGCGCAGCGAGAACCTGTTCCTCAAGCGCGAGCTGAAGAAGGGACACGAGGAGAAGACCATCATCGGGTCGTCCGACGAGATGGTCCGCGTCTTCAAGATGGTCGACAAGGTCGCGAACAGCGAGGCGACCATCCTGATCCAGGGCGAGAGCGGCACGGGCAAGGAGTTGATCGCGCGCGAGATCCATTACCGGAGCGGGAAGGCGCAGGGCCCGTTCGTGAGCATCAACTGCGGCGCCATCCCGCGCGACCTGCTGGAGAGCAATCTGTTCGGCCACGTGAAGGGCTCCTTCACCGGCGCGGTGCGCGATTCGGCGGGGCTGTTCCAGGTCGCCGAAGGTGGCACGTTCTTCCTCGACGAGGTGGGGGACATGCCGATCGCGACCCAGGTCAAATTGCTGCGCGCGCTCCAGGAGCGCGAGATCATCCCGGTCGGCGGCACCCAGACGGTCAAGATCGACTGCCGGCTGGTGGCGGCTACCAACTCCGATCTGGAGAAGGAGGTGGCGGCCGGGCGGTTCCGCGCCGACCTGTTCTACCGGTTGAACGTCATCCCCATCCGGCTGCCGGCGCTGCGCCAGCGGCGCGACGACATCCCGATCCTGGTCGACCATTTCCTCAAGCGGCACGCGCAGTCGAACCCCGCAAAAACGGTCAACAAGGATGCCATGGACCTGCTCATGCGCTACGACTGGCCGGGCAACGTGCGCGAGTTGGAGAACGTCATGGAGCGCGCCCTCATCCTCGACGAGACCGGTGTGATCGGGCCTGAAGATCTGCCCGAGAAGATCCGCTTTGGGCACAGCCAGCGCGGGAGCCTGGTGATCGATACCCCGACGCTGACGCTCGAGGAACTGGAAAAGGAGTACATCCTGAAGGTGCTGAATCACACCCGATGGCAGAAGAAGCGCGCCAGCGAGGTCCTCGGGATCAACGCCTCGACGCTCTACCGGAAGCTGTTGGGCTACGGCCTCGACCGGGGCGATCAGGGGGATCCGACCGGCACGTCGGAGGCGCCCGACGCGCACGCCGCCTGACGGTTGCGGACCGCACGAATAGGGCTTGGACATTGCAGATGGAGAAGATCGCTGGGCGGCCGGTCGGAGATTGCCCGGTCCTCCGTGCGAAGGACGGCGGCACGGGTTTTAGACCCACGTTGCAAGTGATTGTCGTTCAACAGGCCGGGACCGGGGACGAGGGAGCCGCCCCCGGTGGCATTCCGGTTGCATGACCCAGCAGCAGAGAGGGTCGGCACAAACCAGCGGCCCCGGACCGAAAAGAAGGAGGAGCAGTCACTATGTTCAAGTCCGAGAAGGGCTTCACCCTGATCGAGCTGATGATCGTGGTCGTGATCATCGGTATCCTGGCCGCGATCGCGATCCCGAACTTCATCGCGATGCAGAGCCGGGCCAAGGAAGGCAGCACCAAGGCCAACATGCACACCTTCCAGCTGGCGGCCGAGGACTACGGTGTGCAGAACGACGGCACGTATGCCGCCGCGGCTGCGACCCTGAGCCCCCTTCTGCCGCAGGCCGGGGCCGCCTTCAAGAACCCGTTCACGCAGGGGGTCGGTGCCAATCTCGCGTGGGAGGATCGCGCGAGCATGCTGAACCCTCCGACTTCGACCCTGAACGGCATCACGAGCTACTCAGACTCCCTGACGACCACCTACAACATCATGGGCGTCGGCAAGGCCGCCCCGCTGGCGCTGGTGCTGACCGCCGGCCAGTAGTCAGGCAGGCGTTGAACGGCGAGGGCGGGAGCGATCCCGCCCTCGTTTCGTTGGTACGCAAGTGCCGAACGCCGCACGGCCGAGGCTGAAGGCGGAACGCACGTGATCCGGATGAAGCGCGTATCGCAGGCCGCCGATGACTAGAGGAGAGGCTGCACAACCCTCGGGGCCTCAGGCGGTTGAAGGGGTGGCCGGCGAGACGGCGTCGTGCGAGTTGTGGCACGTCGCTTGCGGAAGCTATCAGTGACCGGGGTGGTGGTCGCCCGGCGGCAGGAGAGTACCGAAATGGCGAGGCGCACTGAACGCGGCTTCACATTGATCGAGCTGATGATCGTGGTCGTGATCATCGGTATCCTGGCCGCGATCGCGATCCCGAACTTCATCGCCATGCAGGACCGTGCGAGGGAAGGCAGCACCAAAGCCAACATGCACACGTTCCAGCTCGCGGCCGAGGACTACGGGATCCAGCACGACGGGGTCTACGCCTCGGTGGCCTCGGATGTCTCGGCGCTGATCCCACCGGCGGGGATCACCTTCATCAATCCGTTCAACCGGACCGCGAGCGCGTGGGTGGATCAGCCCGCGTGGACCATCCCGCTCGTGACGGGTTCGGCGGTCAGCGGCATCACGGCCTATGGGGACTCTGCCACCCTGCTTTATCAGGTGACCGGGCGCGGCAAGAGCAGCGATTTCCGGCTGGTCCTGTCCAGCGGCCAGTAGGCCGCACCCCTGGCCCGGACGCCCCGGCCGGTCCAGCGAGTACTCCTCTTTTCGCGTCGTCCGCCGGCCCCGATGGGCGGCACGGACGTTGCATTCTGCCCGCCTGATGTGCCGACCCAGCGCCAAGTGGCGACGGCCGGCGGGAAGCCAAGTCCTTGTCCGGGCAGCATTCCGACGCTAAAGAGGAGACCTGTGGATCCGTCCGACTTCTATCCCGATGGCCGGCCAGTCCCTGGCCGCTTCGCCGCGGTGCCGGCAGGGGAACCAGCCGTACGGACTGTCGGTCTCGGCAAGTCCTATCGCCATCCCTGGACAGGTCGTGTGGTGCCGGGGATCGAGGACATGAACCTCGTGGTCGAGCGCGGCGAGGTCATGGGGTGCCTGGGTCCCAATGGGGCGGGCAAGACGACCACGCTCAAGCTCCTCACCGGGCTGCTCAAGCCGACCCGGGGGAGTGCCTGGCTCCTGGGCGAGCCCATCTCCTCAAGTGAGAGTCGGCGCCGGCTGGGGTTCCTGCCCGAGCAGCCCTACTTCTACGAGTACCTGAGCGGGATCGAGTACCTCGAGTTCGTCGGGCGGCTCTCCGGGCTACAGGCCCAGGACGCGCACGAGCGGGCGCGGAGCTGGCTGGGACGCGTGGGGCTGGGCGCGCGGCCCCAGTTGGTGCTGCGCAAGTACTCCAAGGGCATGCTCCAGCGTCTCGGCCTGGGCGCGGCGCTCATGCACGATCCCGAGCTGCTCATCCTCGACGAGCCTATGAGCGGGCTCGACCCCTTCGGCCGGCGTGATGTGCGCGACCTGATCCACGAACAGCGCGAGCGCGGCACCACGGTGCTCTTCTCCTCGCACATCCTCCCCGATGTCGAGACCCTGTGCGACCGGGTCGCGATCATCATCGCCGGCCGGCTGACGCGCGTGGCCACCGTCGGCGAGATCGTGGGTGGCAGCCGCCAGCGGGTGGAGATCCGCTGCGCCGGGGTGCCGCTGCTCGAGATCGGGCCCGAGCTGAGCGATGTCCTGGAGCGCCAGGATCACTCCCACGAGACGGTCTTCCTGCTCGGCGACGACACCCGGCTCAACGAGGTGATCGATTGGTTGCTGCGCAGGGGCGCCTCGATTCGGGCCGTCACGCCGCAGCGCACGTCGCTCGAGGACATGTTTCTGGAGGCGGCCGGGACGCGGGCCGACATGCGGGCCCCAGGGCAGGTCGACGATCGGAGGAGCGCATGACCGTGCCCCTCATTGCGCAGAACACGTTTCGCGAGGCGACCCGCGACCGGGTGCTGGCCGGGGTGGTGATCGCCGGCGTCTTGGTGATCCTCGGCACCCAACTGCTCCAGACGCTGGCGCTCGGTGAGGGCCGGCGGCTCACGATCGATCTGGGGCTCACGACCATCTCGCTGTTCGGGCTGCTCATCGTGTTGCTGGTCGGCACCAGCCTGGTGGCGAAGGAGATCGAGCGCCGCACCATCTTCAACCTGCTCGCGCGGCCGATCAGCCGGCCGGCCTATCTCATGGGGAAGTGGCTGGGGCTTTCGGGCGCGCTGTGGGTGGTGGCGGGTTCGCTCGGTCTGGCCCTGTGGGTGGTGCTGGCGGTGCGTGGCGACGCGGCGATGGGCCCAGTGGTCCTCGAAGCCACCTACCTGGCCGGACTCGAGCTGACAGTGATCACCGCGCTGGCGGTCCTGTTCTCCGCGCTCTCCACGCCGGTGCTCTCGGCGCTCTACACGCTCGGCTTCTACGCCGTGGGTCAGTGGAGCTGGGACCTGCGGGAGTTCGCACGTCAGTCCCCGGCCGCGATGGGCAGGACGCTCGATGTGGTGGCCAACCTCGTCCCCAATCTGCCGGTCTTCAACATGCGGGCGCTGGCCGCCCACGGCGAGCCGACCACGCTCTATCACCTCGCCCTCGCCACGCTCTACGCCCTGGTCTACAGCGGCTGCGTGCTGGCCCTCGCCTCCGCCGCATTCGAGTCCCGGGACTTCAAGTGATCCGGGCTGGGGTTCCCCCGTGGATGGGGCGCGCGATCGCCGCGTGGGGGGTGGCATTGCTGCTCGGGACATGCGCGTTTCAGCTGGCCGCCAGGCTGGCGCGCGATCTGCCGCGCCCCCATCCGCTCGAGGAGCTTTCGTACTACCCCTCTGGCCGGCGGCTGGAACTGGCCACGCTCGGCCATGCCGACACCTTCGCCGATCTCGCCTGGATGCGCGCGGTCCAGTACTACGGCGAGCATCGACGCACCGACATGCGGTTCGCTCGGCTCTTTCACGTGTTCGACGTCCTCACCTCCCTCTCGCCCCGTTTCGTCCCGGCCTACGTGTTCGGGAGCTTCGCGCTCGCGCAGGAGGGGGGCGACTTCGAGCGGGCGGAGGCGCTGATGCTCAAGGGCCTGAATGAGAACCCCGCAAGCGGGCAGCTCGCCTTCGAGCTGGGCTTCCTCTACTACGTGAAGCCCGGAGGTCGCGATCTTAGTCGCGCCGCCGAGTACTTCGAGCAGGCCGCGCGCCTGCCCGATGGCCCGCCCTCGGCCCGTCGCTTCGCGGCCTACGTCCGCCAGAACGCCGGGGACTTCGCGGTCGCTCGAGCGCTCTGGGTCGAGGTCGCCCGGCAATCGGAGAACCGCTACCTGCGCGAGATGGCCGAGCGCGAGATCCGCAAGATCGAGCAGGCGTGGGCGACCGGGCACGATGAGTTGGCCCGCAGGCGGTTGACAACGCCGACCGTTGTGATCAGGGGAAGCCCCTGAACCTAGAGGTCAACGGGCGGCGGGTCAACCGGTTGCGACACGGGTCGACGTCCGACGCACCGCCCTTTACCGAGGGAAAAGATCTCCTCAAGCCGGGGGGCCGAGGTTCCGATATCACCGGATGAAACGCCGGTGGCCCATTCAACCGATGGACGGTGCGTCGGTTGCCGGGAAAGCCGGGAACCCGAGCGGTCGGCGGGGACGGTGACATCAGGCGAACGCCATCAGGGAGTGAACGCATGCTCTTCGGGAAGAAGCAGTCCCTCGTGGGCCTGGACATCGGCAGCCACGCGGTCAAGGTGGTCGAGCTCGAAGCCCTGCCCAATCGTGGCCATCGCCTGGTGAACTGGGGGATATCCGCCCCGCTGGCGGAAGCCATCGTCGACGGTGAGGTGATGGACCGTCAGCTCGTGATCGACGCGATCGCCAACCTGTTCGAGTCGCGCGCGATCAAGTCGCGCAGCGTCGTCGCCGCGGTGAGCGGCCGCGCGGTGATCGTCAAAAAGATCACAATGAACCGACTCTCCAGCGAGGACGCGCAGCAGGCCGTCTACTGGGAGGCCGAGCAGCATGTGCCCTACGACATCAACGACGTCTCCCTCGACTTCGAGATCCTGGGACCCGCGCCGACCGACCCGAAGCAGATGCAGGTGCTGCTGGTGGCGGCGAAGAAGGACATGGTGATGTCGTTCGGCGATCTGATCCGCGAGGCTGGGCTGCAGCCGCTGATCGTGGACGTCGACTCCTTCGCTGCGCAGAACGCGCTCGAGGCCAACTACGACTTCTCGCCCGAGGAGGTCGTCGCCGTTCTCAACGTGGGCGCCGAGATCACCAACATCAACATCGTGCAGGGGGGTGTGCCCTACTTCACCAAGGACCTCCAGGTGGGCGGGCACAGCTTCATCGAGGCGACACAGCGGAAGTTCAACCTGAGCCAGTCCGAGGCGGCCGCCGCCGTGCGCGGGGAGTCCAGCACCGCATTGGAGATCGCCCCGGTCATCGAGCAGGCCTGTGAAGGCCTGGCGACTGCCCTCGAGCGGGCACAGGCCTACCTGCGCACCGCCGGCGAGGCCGGCGCCGTGTCGCGCGTCATGCTTTGTGGCGGCAGCGCCCTGACGCCGGGGCTGCCGGAGTTCCTCAACAGACGCTTCGGCGTTCCCGCTGAGATCGCCAACCCGCTGGCCCGCGTGAGCTACGACCCGGAACTGTTCGCCGGGCATGACGTCATGAAGGTGGCGCCCTTCCTGACGGTCGGTCTGGGCCTCGCCTTGCGCCGCCTGGGAGACAAGAAATGATCCGCATCAATCTGCTCCCGCGCGAGGAAAAGGCACAGCGCAGGGCCGCGATCGAGTTCAAGGCCGGCGAGATGGTTCTCCCGTTGGGAGTCCTGATCGCCTCGGTGCTCGTGATCGCGGGCACCGCGCTCTCACAACATTCCCGGGGCGCATCCCTGCAGACCTCGATCTCGGAGATGGACGCGCAGTCACGCGCCCTGGCGCCTCAGATCGAGCGTGTCAATCGCCTCGCGCAGGAGCGGGCGGAGCTCGATCTGCGGCTCGGCATTATCAACAAGCTCGAAAAGGGACGCACGCAGAGTGTGCGAATCATGGACGAACTGGCACGGTGCGTTCCCGACCACCTCTGGATGACGCTGGCTCAGCAGGATGCCGGGTCCCAGCTCAATCTGGAGGGGGTCACTTATTCCAATCTGGTCGTTTCCGACTTCATGTCCCGGCTCGAGCGCTCACCGCTGTTCGCGAGCGTCGAGCTGGGCGTGGCCGAGACCGGCCTGATCATCGACCGCGACGTCGTGAAGTTCCGGATCACCTGCCAGGTGACGCCAGACGAGTCGGCGAACTAGGGGGGAGAGATGGCGGGCCTGGACCTGAAGAATCAGACGGTTCTGAAGATCATCCTCAGCGTCGTGCTGGCGGTATTCGTCCTGGGGGTATTCTTCTTCACCCATTTCCTGCCGTTCGGCTACCCGAACGGACAGGACCGCCTGGTCGCGCTCAAGGCCGAGTACGAGAAGAAGTCGACCGAGCTGGCGCGTGCGCGCGCCGCGGTCGCCGATCTTCCGCGGTTCGAGGCGGAGTACGAGCTGCTGCACGAGCGCTGGGCGATGGCGGCGGAACTGCTCCCGACCGAGCGTCAGCTGGCGGTGCTGCTGCGCAAGATCAGCCTTGCCGGGCAGCAGACCGGCGTCTCGTTCGTCATGTTCAAGCCCGGGGGGATACGGGCGGAAACCTACTACACCGCCATGCCGATCGACATCGTGGTGTTCGGCGGCTACCACCAGGTCGGATCCTTCCTGGCCGAGTTGGCAAATCTCAAGAGGATCGTGACGGTGTCGAACATGCGGCTCACGACCAACACCAAGGGCGACGGGCTCGCGTCGACCTCGGCATCGATAACCGCGTCGGCGTTCAGCCTCAATGCCAACCCGGCTCCGGCACCGGGGCCCGCCAGTGCCCCTGCCGCCAAGGAGGAACCCGCCGATGTTCCAAAGCAATCGTAACCATCCGCCCGCCGCGCGCGTTCGCGAGGCTCGCGCCCCGAAGGCTCGGGCCCCAGAGGCTCGGGCCCCAGAAGCTCGGGCCCCAGAAGCTCGGGCAATGGTCGGGGTGATCGCCGCCGGCCTCCTCCTGGGCGGCGTGGCGACTGTGATGCTGCGCACCGCGGGAGAGTGGATCGAGCCGGACATCGCGGACGCGGAAGCGTCGGCGACCGAGGCCGCCGCGGGCGCCAAGGTCAAGGCAACAACGAAGCCGGCGGGTACCGCAACGGCGTCCAGGCCCGCGGCCGTGCCGGTGGGGTCCGTCGCCGCCCGGCTGGGTTCACCGCGGGCAGGTTCACCGCCGGCGGCTTCCGGCGCGGGCCGCGCCCCGGGCAAGACGGGGGTCGCGACGGCAGGGGCCGTGGTGCAGCCCCCGGCGCATCTGGATGACCAGGTCGCCTACCAGTACAACGCGTTGGGCCGGCGGGATCCCTTCCAATCGCTACTCAACGGCGAGTACGTCGGCTCCGACGGGGGCAGCGGTGCTCCGCCGGACGTGGGCGGGCTCAAGGTGGTCGGCATCGTGTGGGGTGACGCCGACCAGTTCGCACTGGTCGAGGACGCCCGAGGCGACAGCCACATCCTGAGGCGCGGCGACAAGGTGATGAATGGATTCGTCGAAGTGCTCAAGCGTGACGCGATGATCGTGAATCTGACACTCGACGGACAATCCCAGTCGGTCCGGGTGCCTCTGACGCGGAAGGGGGACAAAACGAATGCGAATCGGTAAGGCCTTTATGGGCCTCATTCTGGCGCTCGGCGTGTGCCTGGCGTTGCTGCCGGCGCGGCCGGTGGTCGCGCAGGAGTCCACCGCGATGAAGCAGGTGGGCATGGTGCGGACCGGCGCGGGTACCTTCACGATGGACGTCGAGGGGGCGGACATCCGCACCGTCCTGCGCGCCATCGCCGAGTTCAGCGGCAGAAACATCGTCCCCGGCAGGGACATCAAGGGCACCGTCAAGGTCTCCCTGCGCAACGTGACGTGGCAGGACGCGCTGCGGACCATCCTGCGCAGCAACGGCCTCGACTCCACCGACGAGGGCGGTATCCTGCGCGTCGAAGACGCCGCGAAGTTGAACGCCGAATCGCTCGACCGTGAATCGGCGCGCGCCAAGCAACTCGAGCTCCTTCCGCTCGAGACCGCCATCGTCAAGCTCAACTACGCGAACGCGAACGAGCTGAACGCCGCGTTGCAGTCGTCGGTGAGCCGCCGCGGGCAGATCCAGGTCGACCGGCGTACCAACTCGCTGATCGTCACCGACCTACCCGGCAACGTCGAGACGGTCACCCGGATGGCGCAGGCCCTCGACTCGACCACGCCGCAGATCGAGATCACCGCCAAGCTGGTGGACGTGGACACCGAAGCGTTGCGTGGCTTTGGGATCGAGTGGAACATCGCCCCCCAGACCCCGGAGTTCTGGTCGGGCGCCGCCCTTCCGGGCGGCGGTCCGATCCACAACAACGACAATAGCGTCAACGCGGCCGCTGACCACAGCACGGGCATCGCCAACCCCGCGACCCGGCTGACGTTCGGCGTCTTCAAGGACTGGGCGTCGATCGAGGCCCAACTCCAGGTGCTGGAGCAGAACCGTAAGGCCAACATCATCTCGAACCCGCGCGTGACCACGGTGGACAACCGCGAGGCGAAGATCCTGGTCGGCCAGAAAATCCCGCTCATCGTCCAGGACGTGGCGGGCAACCCGGTCTCGCAGCTCCAGACCATCGGCATCCAGCTCAAGGTCACGCCGCACCTGACGTCGGACAGGAAGATCGTCATGGACCTGCACCCCGAGGTCAGTGACCTCTCGACACAGAGCACGGTGCAGGGCGGCGTCATCATCAACACCTCCGAAGCGGACACGCGGGTGATGGTGGACGACGGACAGACCGCGGTCATCGGCGGACTGATCCGCACCAACGATTCGCACGTGCGTCGCGGCATCCCGCTACTCAAGGACATCCCGCTCCTCGGGGCGCTGTTCCGCTCCGACAACGTGATCAAGCAGAATCGCGAGCTGATCATCTTCGTCACCCCGCGGATCATCTCGGACATGGCGAGCAAGTAGTCGCCGTCCCGATCATGTGCGGCCGCCGGGGGACTCCTCCCGGCGGCCGCCGTGTCATGCAGCGACCTTGTGCTAGGCTCGCCTCATGGCTCCCACGCTCGCCCGACCGCTCGCGCTCGTCGGCATGATGGGCGCGGGCAAGACCGCGGTCGCGCGCGTTCTCGGTGAGCGGCTGGGGGTGGCCGTGGCCGACCTCGACGCCTACATCGAGGCGGCGGAGGGTTGCGGCATCGGCGAGCTGTTTGAGCGTGAGGGCGAGGCCTACTTCCGCCGGCGCGAGGGCGAGGTGCTCCGTCAGGCGCTTGCGGCCGGCGTGCGGGTGATCGCGTGCGGAGGCGGCGTGGTGCTCGATCCCGCTCACCGGGCGCTCTTGCACGGGCATTGCGACGTGGTCTGGCTCGAGGTCTCGGCGGCCGAAGCGGAGCGCCGGATCGCAGGGCTGGGAGGGCGTCCGCTGCTCGCCGGCGCCCCGCCACGGGACCGACTCGCGGCGCTCCTCGCCGAGCGAGGGCCACTCTATGCCGAGGTCGCCCACCGTCGGATCGACACCGGCACGCGCACGCCCGAGCAGGTGGCCGATGTCATCCTCGCGGACGATGGTCTCAGGCCCCGACCTGAGGGGCGAAGCGCGGATGGGTGAGCGGTGCCCGCGCCGGCGCCCGAGGGGATCCGCGGAATGCGGACGCCCGTACCGCAACCCACTGCGCGCCGCGCTGCGGGCGCTCGCGGCCACGGCGATGGTCGCGATCACGGGCTGCGCGCCGCTGCGCGTCCCGATCGCCGCAATCGAACCCACCCGGCGGGCCGAGCGCTATGGCGCGGCCCTCGCGCGCCGTGAGGCGCTGGGCAGGGCGGTGGACGCCCAGGTCCTGTTGTGGGCAGAGGCGCCTGCCGGCACTCGGTTGCCGGGCGCCGAGGGCCGACTCCTGCTCGTCGCGCCCGATGCGTTCCGCCTGCGCGTGGCGTCCCTGTTCGGTACTGCGCTGGACGTCGGCGCACGCGGCGAGTCGCTCTGCGCATACGTTCCCTCGCGGCGGCGCGGCCTGATGCTCGATGCGATCCGTGACTCGCTCGGCGTCGGGCGTCCGGGCGGCCTGGCGTTCCGGACGCTCACGGCCACCTGGCGTCCGCCCGATGCCGCATGGTCGAGCGCCGCCTGGGACGACACCCTGATGCGCCTCTGGTGGCTCGAGGATGGGGACACGCTCGCGGTCGCGGTCGGGAGCGCCGGGCTCCCGGCGTGGGCCTCGTTCACGCGCCCAGACGGCGCCGGCCTCCGGGTGGAGTACCGGGGCTGGGATCTGGGGCATGGCGTGGCCTGGCCCGCGCGGTTCGCGATCGAGGACCGGGAGGGCGCCTTCCGCCTCTCCTGCAAGGTGGCGCGTGTGCGGTTCCCCGCGCGTGCCGATTCGCTCCGTCTCGCGGTGCCGATCCCGACTGGTGCCGTGCAGATGACCCTCGCCGAGCTGCGGCGCGTGCTCGAGCGGCTGGGGACACTGTGAGCGCGCCGGAGCCCGCGCGCTGCGCGACCGTCGCCGCGGGGCCGATGCTCGCCATCATCCTCGCGCTCGTCCTCCCACTCGGGCTGCGCGGGGACGTCGCCCCCGCGGCCGGTGTTCTGGCCGCCACCCGGACGCTGGTGGCCAGGCTTTCGGCCGCGGGTCGCGGCGAGGCGGCGTTCACCGTGACGCTGACGGATCCCATGGGCGGACCGGACCGGGTCCAGCGCGGGCGCCTCGCGCTCGAGCCGCCCGATCGCGTGCGCCTGGATTTCCCCGCCACCGGCGAGCGGATCGCGCTGCGCGGCGACGGCGGCGAGTGGATCCAGCCGCAGGCGCGCCAGATGGTGCGGCTCGCCCCCGAGCAGGCGGGGATGGCCTCCTGGCTGTGGGAGGTACTCCTCAAAGGCGGCGCGGCCGGGTTCAGCGAGCGTGCGACCGGGCCCCGGCGTTTCGCCCTCACGCCGCGTGATCGCGACGCCGGACTGCCTGAAGGCATCACCGTCGTCCTCGATCCGCGCGGGCTCCCGACGCAGATCGAGTTCGCGCAGGAGGGCGGCGCCGGCGCCCGTTATCGATTCCAGTCCTGGCGTTTTGCGCGACAACGTGGGGCTGGGGGCTTCACCCTGACGGCCCCGCGAGGCCATGCCATCGTGGACTTGCCGTGAGCGCTAAACCGGTTCGCGCCGCATCTGATAGCATCGCCCCAAGTCGTTCTGCGCGAACGAGAAACGGCATCCGGACCGCTTGACACCCCGGTCCGCAGTAAGCGAGACTGTCGCATTCCCGTGCGCGTGATCGCAGGAGAGTTCGGTGGTCGCCGGCTGCATGCGCCGCGCGGCGACGGAACGCGGCCGACGTCCGATCGTGTCCGCGAGGCGCTGTTCATGGCGCTGGAACCGCTGGTGGCACTGAGGGTCGTCGACCTCTATGCCGGGAGCGGGGCGCTCGGCATCGAGGCACTCTCGCGCGGGGCCGCATTCGTCGATTTTGTTGAGTCGGGACAGTCGGCGCGCACGGTCCTGTCCGGAAACTTGGCCGCGCTCGGTCTGGCCGACCGCGGGCGGGTGTGGCCGCTGACGCTTCCGGGCGGGCTCGGTCGATTGGAGGCAGCGCTGGCGGCGGCCGACCTGGTGCTGGCCGACCCGCCCTACGGCGGCGGACCGGCGCGCGAGACGTTGCGGGCGCTGGGTCTGCCCGGTCGCCTACGCGCGGGCGCGCGGGTGGTGCTGGAGCATCACGTGAAGGATGAGTTGCCCGAGCGCTGCGGAGACCTGGCGCGCGCGCGGGAGCGGCACTACGGCGAGACCGCGGTGAGCACCTACCAGGTGATGCGGGAAAGTGGATGCCCGTGAGAACCCCAGGAGGAGCGGCCATGACGAACCAGCGCGTCGCGTTGTTCCCCGGCACGTTCGACCCCTTCACCCACGGCCATCTGGACCTGACGCGCCGGGCGGCGCGCCTGTTCGACCGGGTGGTGATCGCGGTGGCCGAGAGCACGACGAAGGGAACCATGTTCGACGCCGACGAGCGCTGCGACATGATCCGCGCCTGCGTCAAGGGCATGCGCCGGGTGTCGGTCGTCCATTTCCACGACCTGGTGGTGGAATGCGCGCGGCGCGAGGGCGCCCAGGTCATGATCCGAGGACTCCGTGCGGTGAGCGACTTCGAGTTCGAGTTTCAGATGGCGCTCATGAACCGGCGTCTCGCCCGCGGCATCGAGGTGGCGTTCCTGATGCCCAGTCAACAGTACACCTATCTCAACGCGACCCTGGTGAAGGAGATCGCGCGGATGGGCGGGTCGATTCGCGGGCTGGTCCCGCGCCTGGTCGAGCAGCGACTGCACGCGCGCCTGCGTCCCGCCCCGGCGGCGACGTCGGGGGGGAAGAAGGCGGGCGCCCCGAGAGGCGGTCGCACGGCCGGGCGCACTGCCGCGGGCGGGGGTGGAAAGACGACCGCACGATGACGTCGGTGCTCGATCGCATACGCCGGCAGGCGCGGCTCGACCCGCGACGGCTGGTGCTGGCCGAAGGGGGCGACGAGCGTGTCGTCCGCGCGGCCGAACGTCTGACCCGCGGGACGCTCGCTCGGGTGACCTTGATCGGCGATCGCGAGACGGTGCGCGCGACCGCGCGCCGGGCCGAGGTTTCGCTGGTGGGCGTGCAGGTGCAGGACGCCGCCGACCCGGCCGAGATTGCCCGCACCGCAGAGGCGCTGCGCGCGTCGCGGGGCGACCGGCTCGCCGCGGCCGACCGCGACCGCCTTGCCCAGGATCCCCTCTTCCAGGCGGCGGCACGGGTGCGCGAGGGGCTCGCCGACTGTTTCGTCGCCGGCGCCTCGCGCACCACGGCCGACGTGCTGCGCGCCGCGATCTGGCTGATCGGCACCGCGCCGGGGGTCTCCACCGTCTCGTCATTCTTCCTCATGGTGCTGCCACCGTCCGCGGTGGCCTCGGCGGAGCGGGTATTCGTGTTCGCGGACTGCGGCGTGGTGCCCGACCCCACCCCGGCCCAGCTGGCCGAGATCGGCTGCCTCGCAGCTGACCGCTACGAGCGGATCACCGGGGGTGTGCCGCACACCGCGTTCCTCTCGTTCTCGACCCGCGGCAGCGCCGAGCACCCTCGCGTCGCCAGGGTGCGCGAGGCCCTGGCCCTCGCCCGGGCGCGCTGTCCCGACCGGCACTTCGACGGAGAGCTGCAGCTCGACGCGGCTGTGGACCCGGTGGTGGCGACGAAGAAGGCGCCCGGGAGCGCGGTTGCCGGGCACGCCAACGTGCTGATCTTTCCCGACCTCGACGCGGGGAACATCGGTTACAAGCTGGTGCAGCGCCTCGGGGGGGCGGCCGCCTACGGTCCGATCTTGATGGGGCTCGCCCGCCAGGCGAACGATCTTTCGCGCGGCTGCAGCACCGACGATGTGGTCGAGGTCGCCACCATCGCCTGTGTGCTGAGCGCCGGCTCTTCCGTCCCCGCCGGGGAGGCGCCCGGGACGTCGCCCCGGGTACGCGCGGGAGGCGGGCGATGACCCTGCGTCTCTCGGGGCGGGTGTGCGAGGTCGCCACCTCGGGGACCATGGCGGCCGACGAGCGCATGCAGGCGCTGCGCGCCGCCGGGCGCGACATCGTGAGCCTCGGCGCCGGGCAGCTCGACTTCGACACGCCCGCCCCGATCGCCCATGCCGGCGTGGAGGCGATCACGCGCGGACGCACGCGCTACACGCCGGTGGCCGGGACGGTATCGCTGCGGCGGGCGGTGCGCGCCAAGTTCGAGCACGACAACGGTCTGGTCTATGGCGCCGACGAGGTCATCGTCGGGGCCGGGGCGAAGAGCGTGATCTACCACGCGCTTCTGGCGTTGGTGGATCCCGGCGACCGGGTCATCGTACCCTCGCCGGCGTGGCCGAGCTACGCCTCGATGGTGACGCTCGCCGGCGGAGTGGTGCAAACGGCGACGCTCGCGGCGGACGACGGATACCGTCTGACGCCCGCGAGCCTGCGTGCGGCGCTCGCCGCCGCCGCCGGCCGGGCGCGCGGCCTGATCGTGAACTCGCCGCACAACCCGACCGGCGCCCTGCTCACGGCCGAGCGGATCGCGGAGCTGGCCGCCGTGGCGCGCGAGGCGGGCCTGTGGGTCATCAGCGACGAGATCTACGAAACCCTGGTCTACGACGGCCGATTCGCCAGCGTGGCTGCGGCGGAGGGCATGCGCGGGCGGACCCTGACCGTGAACGGCGTATCCAAGGGGTTCGCGATGACCGGTTGGCGCATCGGCTACGCCGGCGGGCCGGCCGAGCTGGTGCGCGCCATGGAATCGCTCCAGAGCCACACCAGCGGCAACCCGAGCAGCGTTTCGCAGGAGGCGGCCGAGGCCGCGCTTCGGTTGAGCGTCGCCGGCGATCCGACGCTGACGGCAGAGCGGCACCGGGTGCGGGACGCGCTCGAGGCCCGTCGCGACCTGGTGTGCCGGGCGCTGGCCGCCATCGTGGGCATAACACTGGTGCGGCCGGCGGGCGCGTTCTACGTGTTCGCCGACGTCTCGCGATACTACGGACGGACGCTCGCGGGCCGGACGATCGTCGGCTCAACCGACCTGGCTGAGCACTTGCTTGAACACGCCGGCGTCGCCGTCGTCCCCGGCGCGCTGTTCGGCGACGACCGGTGCCTGCGCATCTCGTTCGCCGCTTCGCCCGAAGAGCTGAAAGCAGCGCTTGGGCGCTTCGCGCTCGCGCTGGCCTGATCCTTAGGAGACGCGTTCCATGCCGACCTACGTCTATCGCTGCAAAAAGTGCAAGCACGGCTTCGAGCTGTTCCATAGCATCACCGATGAGGCCGTGAAGCGCTGCCCGCGGTGCCGCGCGAAAGCCGAGCGCGTTCCCGCCGGCGGGGCAGGCATCCTTTTCAAGGGCTCGGGCTTCTACATCACGGACTACCGGAGCAAGTCCTACAAGGACAAGGCCAAGCAGGAGAAACCGGGCAGCTCCAAGGGTGACGCTGCGGCAGGCTCGTCCTCGGGCTCATCCGGGGGGGCAACCTCCGGCACGTCGGGAAGTTCATCCTCCGGCGGTTCAGGAGGCTCCGCTTCCGGCAGCTCCGGAGGTTCGTCCTCCGGCAAGTCCGGAGGTTCGTCTTCCGGCAAGTCCGGAGGATTGTCTTCCGGCAAGTCCGGAGGTTCCTCCTCCGGCTCACCTGGCGGTGCCTGAGTGCCCTCCGGCGCCGCCAGCCTGACGCGCGGCCTGATCGAGACGCACCTGGCGTCGGCCACCGGGCGGGGGCGCGCGACAGCGCCCGGGGCGGAGATCGCGCTGCGGCTCGACCACGCCCTGATGGACGCCGACGCGGCGTCGCTGGTCTTCCAGTCGTTCGAATCGAGCGCTGCGGCGAGCGTGGCGGGCGAGATGACACTCGCCTGCGCCGAGTGGCCCATGCCGCCGCCCGCGTTCGAGGCGGGGGACGAACTGCTCTACGTGCAGAGTGCCGCGCGACGTTACGGAGTCCACTTCTCGCGCGCGGGCAACGGGCGCGCCCATCACGTCTACGCCGCGTGTTTCGCGGCCCCCGGGCGTACCGTGCTGTCGTGCGCGTCCGGCTCCGCGGCCGCGGGAGCGATGGGAACGCTGGCCATGCCGGTGAGCGAGGTGGAACTGGCTGCCGCCCTCGCGGGCGTCCCGCACGCGGCTCGGATGCCGCAGGTGTGGGCCATCCGTCTGGCGGGCACGCTGCCACCCGGCGTCGTGGCGCACGACCTGGTCATGGACATCGCCCGCCGGCTGCCCGGGATTGGCGCGCACCCGGTCGCGCTCGAGTACTGCGGGCCGGGCGTGGCCACGCTCACCCAGGAGGAGCGCTTCACCGTCGCCCGGCTGGGGGCGGTGCTCGGGCTCCCGCCGGCCGTCTTCCCTTCGGACGAGGTGACAAGGGGTTGGCTCAAGGCTCAGGGACGCGAGCCGGACTGGAAGCCGCTCGCGGGTCACCCCGAGGCGGATGCCGTACGGGTATTCGAGATTCATCTCGACGCGCTGGAACCGAAGGTGGTGCGCGCGATTGAGGGCACGGATCCGCTCCAGGTGTGCGAGGTGACGGGTGTCCCGGTTGGCCGAGTGGTCCTGGGCGCCGATTCCGGGCTCGCCGACCTGCTGCTGGTCGCCGGGGCGTTGGGCGGTCGCCAGGTCGCGGCGGGCGTCGAGTTGGTGGTGGTCCCGGGGAGCCATCAGATCCGCGCGACGCTGGGCGCGTGCGGGGCGCTCGGGGCACTGAGCAGCGGCGGCGCACGGATCGTGGATGCGGAAGCGCTGCTCGCCCCGGGCCCGAGGGCGTACGTGGGCGCGGGGGTCGTCCTCATCTGCGGCGCCTCGCCCGTTGTCTGCGGCCATGCCCGGACGGTGTTCCGCGCCGGTCCCGCCGTCGCCGTCGCCTCGGCGCTCGCGGGCCGCATCGCAGATCCGCGCGAGTTACCGCCGCCGGCGTTGCCGTTCCCGCTGCCGGATCGCTTCATCCCCTGCGAGGTGGTGTCGCCGAAGCCGGCGGCCGCGCGGGCTGTGATCGAAATCGTACGCGGGGCCGCGATCCGGCCATTGCCGTCGATGTCGCCACTGGTCACCACGCTGCGCGGGGTCGTGCTGCAACGGTTCCCCGACCGGGTGAACACCGACGACGCGCTGCCCGGTGGACCGCGCGTGTGGCGGCATCGCGGTGATCTCGCGGCGATGGCGGAACATCTCTACGCCGGCCTCGATCCGACGTTCGCTGCGCGGGCGCGCGCGCTGGGGGGCGGGTTCGTGGTCGCCGGCGCCGACTACGGCATCGGGCCCCATCGACCCCACGTCGTGCTGGCGCTGGTGGCGCTCGGCGTGCGTGCGGTGATCGCGACGTCGTTCGCGCCCGGGCACCGCGCCGAGATGATCCGGCACGGCGTGCTGCCGCTGAGGCGGCCGGCCGCCGGGGATCCCGGGGACCCCGGCGAGCTCGCGATCGGAGACGAGCTGGAAATCCCGGGGCTCCCCGACATGCTCGAGCGCAACAAGCCGCTGGTGGTGCGGGATCTCACGCGCGGCACGCAGCTCACGCTCCACCACGAATTGACCGAGCGCGAGATCGAGCTGGTGCGTGCGGGCGGACTCCTGGCCGCCGGCGCCCGCGCGGGCGCCCCCGCGGGCGTCCCAGTGCCTCCGACGCCGTGAGCGACGGGCCGCGGGAAAGGGGAGCATCATGCTGATCGACCTGGCGCGCATCCACGTCATCGCCGGTAATGGCGGCGACGGTTGCGTCAGCTTCCGGCGCGAGAAGTACGTGCCCAAGGGAGGGCCCGATGGCGGCGACGGGGGGCATGGCGGGAGCGTGACGCTGGCGGTGGACGTGCACGTCCGCACGCTCCTTGACTGCCGTGAGGCCCCTCGCTACCGTGCCGATTCCGGGCGCCCCGGATCGGGCAACAATCGCACCGGGAAGGATGGCGAGGACATCGTGATCAAGGTTCCCCCCGGCACCGTGGTGAAGGACGCCGAGAGCGGCACGGTCCTGGCCGACCTGCTCGAGCTGGGCGCCACCTGGGCGGCAGCCAGCGGCGGCCGTGGCGGCCGCGGCAACGCCCGCTTCGCCACCGCCACGCACCAGGCGCCGCGGCGCGCCGATCCCGGCGTGCCCGGCGAGGAGCGCTGGCTCGAGTTCGAGCTCAAGCTGATCGCCGACGTTGGTCTTGTCGGCCTGCCGAACGCCGGCAAGTCGACGCTCCTTTCCCGCATCAGCCGCGCGCGGCCGCGCATCGCCGAGTACCCGTTCACGACCCTCGAGCCGAATCTGGGCATCGTCGTGCGTGATCCGGAGCGGCAGTTCGTGGTGGCGGACCTTCCGGGGCTGATCGAGGGCGCCCATGCAGGCAAGGGGCTGGGCCTCGAGTTCCTGCGCCACGTCGAGCGCACACGGGTGCTGGTGTTCCTGCTCGATGTCACCCGCTCCGACCCGGCCGAAGATCTCCGGATGCTCGAGAACGAGCTGGCGCGCTACAGTGGGGCGCTGGCGGATAAGCCGCGGCTGGTGACGCTCACCAAGGCTGACGTTCTGCCGGCCGACGAGCGGGCCGGGGCGCCGGCGCGGGCCGGGCTGCCCGGGGCGCTCCTCATCAGCGCGCATTCGGGCGCCGGCATGGATGCCTGGCTCGAGGCAACCTGGCGGCTGATCGGGGCGTCGCAGACACCGCAGGGGGCGACCGGATGAGCGACGACAGTTTCACTCAGGGCAAGCCCTTCGACGTGCTCAACTCGCGCGGGCTCACCGGCAAGCGCGAGTACGTCCGCAGCCTCGAGCAGCGGTCCGATGACGAGGCCCTCTCGCTCCTGATCGAGTGCCTGTGCGACGAATCCTGGTACCTGCGCGACCAGGCCGAGCAGGCGCTCGCGCGCATCGGGCCCGACGTGGCGGTCGTGCTGTTGCCGCTGCTCGAGCAGGGGCTGTGGTTCACGCGCACCAGTGCCGCCCGGGTGCTCGGGGGCTTCGGCCACCGCCCGGCGGTGCCGGGGCTCATGCGCCTGGGCGAGGACGCGAACGAGACGGTGGCGGGCGCGGCGCGCGACGCGCTGGTCGCCATCGGTCGGGCGGGCGGATCGATCCGTCTCGCGCAGGCGCTCCACGGACTTCCCCCGGACACGCGCCGGCGCCGCTTCGATGAGATCGCGACCGAGGACCGCCATCTCGGCGAGCGCATCGCCCGGATGATGCGAAATGAGGAG
>CAYONG010000182.1:0-6855 GCA_964405235.1 uncultured bacterium
GAGCTGGTCGGCGGCGAGGATGCTGACGATCCCCCTGCCGGAGAGGTCGGTGCGCATCAGGTCGTTCAGCTCGAGCGCCGGCTCGCCGAACATGCTCTCCCCGCCTTCGCGCTCCAGGGTGAGGAGCGCGCGCTGGATCGCGGCGACCGACTGCGGGCTCACCAGCCCGTACTGGGTCGAGATCTGCTTGCGGCTCTCGGCCACGAACCCGAGCAGCGCGCGCAGGTCGTCGAGGTCGAGCAGCAGCAGGCCCTGGTCGTCCGCCATCTTGAAGGCGATCTCGAGCACGCCGGACTGGACATCGTTGAGCTCCAGGATGCGGCCCAGCAGGCTCGGGCCGACCTCGCTCACCGTGGTGCGCACCGGATGGCCGAGCTTGCCGTAGAGATCCCAGAACACCACCGGGCTCGCCTCGCTCGCATAGCCTTCGATTCCGATCTGCGCCACACGCTGCTGAATCTTCTCGTTGGAAACCCCCGCCTGCGCCAGGCCCGCCACGTCACCCTTCACGTCGGCCATGAACACCGGCACGCCCAGGCGCGAGAACCCTTCCGCCAGCACCAGCAGCGAGATGGTCTTGCCGGTGCCGGTGGCGCCGGCGACCAGGCCGTGACGATTGCCGTATTTGGCGAGCAGGTGGACCTGCTGCTCGCCCTTGCCGACCAGGATCTGGGTCACGGGTGATCTCCTCTGACCATGTGCGGAAGCGGTGGCGCTCGGCCATCCGGCGCCCTGCCGGGGCGGCTCGAATGCGACACATTATTACCCCTGCCGACGACTTGCCAGCCACCCGCTCCCGTCGCGCGATGAGCTACCGCCCAGAGGTGGGAACGCCAGCATCCGCACCGGCTGAGGATGCCCCCGAGGCAGAACCACAACACCGCGGCGGCCGCGCCAGGGAGCCCCGCATCATTCCCACAGCCTGTATTTTAGAGAAAACATTGTCGTTCACATCCGGGTAACATTTCGGTTACAATCCCGGGTACTCACGCCATCCGAGGCTTGTTCTTGTTCTGGAGATTGTTGTGTCACAGTTCCCGCCCGAAGACGAGACTGCCCCTCGACGTGCCCATTCCGCGGGAGGAAATGGCACCGCCGGCAGGCAAGCACGTCGACCCACGCGCCTGGTCCTGCTGCGCGTCGCTGTCCTAACCGTGATCGTCGCCGCGATCGGCGTGGTCGTGTTTCTGCCCGTCAAGTTCCCCTCTGTAGTGAACAGCTATGCCACCATCGCCCCCGTGAATCGATGGGTCCTGGCCAAGGCCACGGATGGCCAGCTGATTGCGAGCACATTCAACTACAGATCCGGTCTGAGCGAAGGCTTCCGTGTATCGACCTTCAACCCCGGCAGCTCGACCTACTTCTCGCTCTCGACATCCCTTGTTCCCGGTCAGGCCATAACGATGGGCGACACCGTCGGGAGTATCTACTCCACCGAGGTCGCCGAACGTCTCATCGCGCTCAACGGCCAGCTCGCCGCCGCGCGCAGCCTGCTGGCGGTGAATGCCACCGGGCAGAAGTCCGCGATCGTCAACGAGGCTCAGCAGCGCCTCCAGTTCGCGAAGAGAAGGCGCGACGAGCACCTGAAGGTCGAGGAGCGCACCCAGCGCCTCTTCGACCAGCACCTCATTCCCCAAGGGGAGTACGACCGCGTCCAGAGCGAGGCCAACGCCCTGCAGGACGAGATCACCCTCACGGAAGCGAACCTCGAGGCCGCGAGGACGGGCGCCAAGCCCGAGCAGTTGAACCTGGTCAGCGCCAACATCGCGGCCCTCGAGAGTGAAATCGAGGCCGTCAAGGGGCGCGCGGCGACATACACCCTGACCGCTCCCATCTCCGGCACGGTCTTTCCGACCTTCTCGGCGGACACGTTACTGACGATCGCCGCGACGGACTATGTCGCGCTCGTCCCGGTGCGTTGGAGCGACTATCGGCGTGTCGCGGCCACCCATCACGCTCTCCTGACCCTGACCGGCCTCTCGCAGCGCGTGGCCGGCAAGGTGATCGCCATGAATCGCGAAATCCACGTGCTGCACGGCGAGGAGGTTGTCATCGCCACCGCAAGCCTCGAAGCTCCGCCTGCCGACGTGATGCCCGGGATGCTCGTCCGCTGCCGCATCCACTGCGCCTCCGTCACGGCAGTCGAATATGGCAGGCAGTTCCTCCTGTCGGCCACCGGTTCCCACAGTCTCCTGGGCGGCTTCTGATGGCATGCCGCCTGGAATACAAGTTCCTCGTCCCGAACTCGCATCTCGACGATCTCCGCGCGGACCTTCTGCCTTACGTGGCCAGGGACCCGTTGGGTGGCGCTCAAGGCTCCGGCGCGTACACGGTACGCAGCATCTATTGCGACACGCCGCGGATGCAAAGCTACGACGACAAGGCCGATGGTCTAAAGGTGCGGAGCAAATTCCGCATCCGGGGCTACGACCGTCCCAAGCCGGACAGTGTCATATATCTCGAGATCAAGAAGAAGTACGGCAATTTCATCGAGAAACACAGAGCACCCCTCTTGCACTGCGATCTCAAGTCGTTCCTTGCCGCCCCGGACATCGACCGACACATCATCTGCTCGAGCGGCACATCCCAGGAACGGTGCAACGCGGAGCGCTTCGTATATCACTATTGCCGTTACGGACTCCTCCCTTCGGCCCTCGTCGTGTACGACCGCGAAGCGTTCCTCGGCAGGTTCGACCCGACGCTCCGCCTGACGTTCGACAAGTCGCTCAGGCGCACGGTCTTCCCTGCTCTCGAGACCCTCTATGACGATCACGCCCTCGAATGCGCGATGCCGGGGACCTTCACGTTCGAGGTCAAGTTCTTCCGCTGCGCGCTGCCCGCATTCGTGCGATCGATCATCACACGATATGGCCTACAACGGATGGCCCTTTCCAAGTACGTGATCTGCCTTGATGCCGGCCACCCGACGGCAGCCTCCACCTACGCGCGACGAGGGCTCTTTCTCGGCGCCTCGCGCTCCCTGTAGCGCCTCCGGAGGGGTCCGTGTTATCAAACTTCCAGAATGCGAGTCTGTTCCAAATCACCGCGCCGGAGATCATTGGCAACATCGCCGTTGCCCTCATCTGCGGGCTCTGTATCGCGTGGATCTACCGTCACACCTACAGAGGCCCCGGCTATTCGATCGCATTCGTCAACTCGATCGTGTTCCTGACGATGATCACCGCCGTCATGATCCTGGCAATCGGCAGCAATCTCGCGCGGGCCTTCGGCCTGGTAGGAGCGATGTCGATCATCCGGTTTCGCACCGCGGTCAAGGAAACGCAGGACATCGTCTATATCTTCTTCTCGCTCGCCGTGGGGATGGCTGCCGGGGGCGGTTACCACAAAATCGCCGTGATCGGCACCCTGGCGGTTGGCGGGATGATCTATCTGTTCTCGAAGTCGGGAGCGTTCTCTCCGAAGAAGGAAGAATATCTGCTGCAGTTCTCGTATAGCCCGAACGGCGATGACTCGCCTGCGTACTTCCCCGTTCTGCAGAAGTATTGCCGCAGCCACCACGTGATCAATACCCGGTCCATGGGCGCCGACGGCGACTTGCTGGAGCTTTCCTACTACGTGAGGCTCAGAGAAAGAGAAGGAGACAGTGATCTCGTCCGGGATCTTCGGCGGACGGCGGGTGTCAATCGGGTCACTCTCTACTTCGATGAGCAGGAGTTCTAGCCGTGCAGCAGGAACGTAAGAGGCTGTAGTGCTCGCTCTCCTCAGGCCTTTGGCCCCGAGTGCGCGAAAGGCGATTCACCCTGCGCGGGGGCCTAATCCGCTGGAACTGTCGACCAGGGCCACCCTGGCGGTGGCGCTGCTCGTGCTCGGCGTGTTCGGATGCAAATCCTCGCAGTCGACCGCGCCGCCGCCGAACGCGCCCCTGCCGCTCGTTGCCTCCTACGCGTTGGGCCTCTCGGAGCCGTCCGACCTGGCGATCGACGAGACCGGCACCATCCTCTGGACCGTGACCAACAACCCCGACAGCGTCTACCAGCTCGATCTGACCGGGAAGCGGGTGAAGACCCTCAAGTATGCCGGGCAGGACCTCGAGGGCATCACGTACGACCGCTCGGATCAGACGCTATGGGTCGCAGAGGAGAATCGCCGCGAGGTCGTTCACCTCGACCTCGACGGCAACGTGCTGTCGCGAAAGCAGCTCAGCCTGACGGGCGAGGTGAACAGCGGGCTGGAAGGCATCTGCCTGGATGACGCCGGACGCATGTTCCTCTTGAACGAGAAGAACCCCGGGCTCTTCATCCAGTTGGACCCCGCCCTGTCCATCGCCGCCAAGGACACCCTGTACTTTGCCGGCGATTATTCCGGATTGTCCTATCAACCCGGATCCGCTTCCTTCTGGATCGTCAGTGACCAGTCACAGCGGCTCTACCGCTGGAGCAAGACCCTGGGCGTGCTCAAGGAATACGGTCTGCCTTACTCCAAGGCCGAAGGCGTCGCTTTTGACCCTGCGACCAACCTGGTCTACATCGTCAGCGACCTGGAAAACAAACTGTACGTCTACCAGTATTCGCCCTAGATCTGGGCCGTCACGATGCCTCGCGCCGCGCGCCGGGGAGGGGGGACGCCGTGACTGCGGGATGGCTTTGCAGGTTCGCCCTGGCCGGTCTGCTGACGGCGACCGTCGCGCTTGGCCGCGTCGAGCCGAAGCCGCTCCAGCGGCAGGGAATCCGTGAGCTGGCTCTGGTCGCGACCCACGCCTTGAGCGTCTCGGAGCCATCCGATCTGGCGATCAACGAGTCCGGCACCACCTTGTGGACCGTCTCGGACAAGCCGGGGCATGTCTATCAGCTGGCCCTCGACCGGAAGGTGGTCAGGACGCTCAAGTTCGTGGGCGAGGACCTCGAAGGGATCGCCCTCGACCGTTCCGATCATACGTTGTGGGTCGCCGAGGAGAATCGCCGGGAGATCAGCCATCTCGACCTGGATGGGAATGAATTATCCAGACATCGACTCGAACTTACCGACGAGAAGAACAGCGGTCTTGAGGGGATTTGCCTGGATGCAAAAGGCCGCATGTTCGCGGTCAACGAGAAGCGGCCGGGCCTGTTCCTAGAATTGAATGGGAATCTATCCATCGCCGTGGATGATGTGGCGAAGGGCATCTACATCGTGAGCGATTCCGAAAACAAGCTCTACGCCTTTCGACTCGAGGGTTGACCGGCGGGGTCGTGGGCCGACGACGCTCGTCGGGCCACGACCGGGCTGAGCGCTCGAAGCCGTGCCTCGCCATCGGTGTCCTGCATGCCCTGGCAGGGAGGCCCCTCCCTCGGGCGGGGCCTCCCCTTCAGCAACCGCGTGGGGGCGTGATCAGAGTACGGCGGCCCGCCTCGTCAGGACGACCGAACCCGACTGGAGCCGGTAGAGGTAGATCCCCTTCGGCACCCGCCGTCCCGCCGCGTCGAGCCCGTCCCACGTCACCGCATGCGCGCCGGCCGCGAACTCACGCGCGGCAAGCACTCGCACCTCGCGTCCCTGCAGGTCGTAGACCCGGAGATCCGCCCGCCCAGCCGCCGGGAGCGCGAAGCCGATCTCCATCGGGCCCGAGGCCGGATTCGGCCGGTTCTGCTCCAGCTCGACCCGGGCAATGGCCGTGCCCATCGGCTCCACCGCGGCCGGGGCCGCGGCCGACGCTCCCGCCCGAGCGACCGTCGGCGATATCAGATAATACGGCCGCATCATGTCGTTCTCCTCGTGCTCGAGGATATGGCAGTGCCACACGTACCCGGGTTCCGCGGTGGCGTCGAACGCGAATTCCTCCGACTCGTCCTGGGGCGCGAACCGCACCAGGATCCGCGACACCTCGCCGGGGTTCATACGGAACGTGTCCTTCCATCCAAGCTCGTTCGGATCCGCCTGAACCGGGGTCCCCTTGAGGTGGGGCCCGGGGGCGACCGGCACGTAGGTGTCGGCCGGCATCACCGGGTTCGCCTGCATGAACGCCTTGTCGTACTTCTTCACGTTGATCTTCTGGCGGTTGAGAAGCTGGAACTGGACGAGATGGAGATGGATGGGATGGGTGTCCCCCGTCATGTTCACGATCTCCCACATCTCCGTCGTTCCCAGGGTCGGCAGCTCGGTGACCGGCGCGCCGTGGAACGGCATGCCGTTCAGGAACGCCCCGACCGGACCGGTCACGCCCATCTGCTCGTTCAGGGTCATCACCCGCGTCACCGTGGGGTTCTGCAGGCGTCTCACGGTCGTGAGCGTCGCGGGGACGACGCTCGCGTCGGGACCGGTCGGCGCGATCACGCGGAACAGCATGATCTGCCCCGTCGTCAGCGGATCGGCCGACGCGCCGTTCGGGAACGGCGCCTTGGCGGTGTTCTTGAGGATGAACTCGGTGCCGGCGGCGTAGGCGGAGAAGTCGATGACCACCTCCGCCCGCTCGCCCGGAGCCATGACCAGCCGCGGCGACGCCGGGTTGGCGGGATCGTTGAGGAGCACCGGTTGGGCGAGATAGCCCCCATCGCTGGCGATCTGGCGGAAGGCCGGCCCCGGCGTGCCAGTCAGGCGGTCGGCGAGCGCCAGGCTATAGAAGCGCGCGTTCGCGCCCTCGAGGATGCGGAAGCGGTACTTGCGCGGCTCGACGTTCAGGTACGGCCACACCTTGCCGTTCACCAGGATGACGTTTCCGAAGAACTCGGGGATCCAGATGGGGCGCTCGGGGGTCTCACCCACGTTCGGGTACCAGAGCTGTCCGTCGGTCGTGAACATGCGGTCCTGGATGGCGAGGCCGATGTCGTAGGGCCCGCTCGGAAGCCCGGCCGGCTCGTGGCCCGGATCGGTGATCACGTAGAAGCCCGCGAGCCCCGCGTAGACGTTGTGCCGCGTGTA
>CAYONG010000183.1:0-3269 GCA_964405235.1 uncultured bacterium
GGGCGATCCGGTGCTGTCGCGCTACGAGCGCATCGCCTTCGAGAAGGACCTGATCGCGCCGCAGGGCCAGCCGCTCGCGGCCTTCGTCTGCCCGGGCCACCCGCTGCTCGACGCCGCGCTCGACCTGACGCTCGAGCGCCACCGCGATCTGCTCAAGCGCGGCACGGTGCTGGTGGACGAGCGCGACCCCGGCACGAGCCCGCGCGTGCTCTTCACCCTCGAGCACGCCATCCAGGACGCGAGCCTGTTGCCGTCGGGCGAGCGCCGCACCATCTCGCGGCGCCTGCTCTATGTCGAGATGGACGCCGAGGGCCACACGCGCCATCTCCAGTACGCCCCCTACCTCGACTACCGCCCGCTCGTTCCAGAAGGGCCAAACGGCGAGCCCGCGGTGGCCGACCTGCTCGCCCGCTCCGAGTGCGCCTGGATCGCGCGCGCCACGGGCCCGAACATCGAGCAGAAGGCGCAGGGCCATGCCATCGCTCATGTGGTCCCCGAGCACATCGCCGAGGTGCGCGGCCGGCGGCTGACGTGGATCGACAAGACCCGCGCCGCGGTGAAGGACCGCCTGACCAAGGAGATCACCTACTGGGACCACCGCGCCGAGCAGTTGAAGCTGCAGGAGCAGGCGGGCAAGGCCGGCGCGCGGCTCAACTCGCAGGAGGCCCGCCGCCGCGCCGACGACCTGCAGGCCCGGCTCCAGCGCCGCCTGGCCGAGCTCGACCGCGAGGCGCAGATCTCGGCGCTGCCGCCCGTGGTGCTGGGCGCGTTCGTCGTCGTGCCGCTCGGGCTCGTCGCTGCGATGACGGGACGCCCGCTCGCCGCGCCCGCGAGCCCCGCAGATACCCAGGCCTCCGCCGCCCGCGCCCGCGCCGCCGTGATGGAGGTCGAGCGCGCCCTCGGCTTCGCTCCCACCGATCGCGAGCTCGAGAAGCTCGGCTACGACATCGAGAGCCGCGTCGTCTCCGGACCGGACAAGGGGCGCCTGCGCTTCATCGAGGTCAAGGGGCGCGTGACCGGCGCGGACACCGTGACGGTGACGAAGAACGAGATCCTGACCAGCCTCAACAAGCCGGACGACTTCATCCTCGCGATGGTCGAGTTCCTGGACAGCGAAGAACACCGCGTCCACTACCTGCGCCGCCCCTTCCAGCGAGAGCCGGACTTCGGCGTCACCAGCGTCAACTACGATTTCGCGGAGCTGCTGGAACGAGCGGAGGCACCACGGTGATGGCGCAGCTCCGCGTGTTCGTCAGCTCCGTGCAGAAAGAGCTCGAGGATGAACGGCTCATCGTTCAGAACCTGGTGGTCACGGATCACTTTCTGTCGGCGCACTGCACGCCGGTGCTCTACGAGTACGAACCCGCCTCCCCGGCAAAGGCGCTGGAAGGCTGCATCGAAGCCCTGGACGCCTGTCAGGTCTACCTGCTGATCGTGGGCGCGACGTATGGCACGCCAGTTGGACATCTGTCCATCACCCACACCGAGTACCGCCGCGCGAAAGAAAAGACCCTCCCCGTGCTCGCCTTCATTCGCGGTGCGCGGCAAGTCAAGCGCGACGAGGGAACGGTCACCCTGCTTGCCGAGCTCGACGCGGACGGCTTCAAGTACAAGCGATTCAACAACGTCATCGAGCTCCAGAGAGAGGTCCGCGCTGCTCTGGTGAAGCTGCTGCGTCACCGCTTCGGCATCGCTCCCACCAGCGATGAGGAAACGATCGCCCACCAGACGATCGAGGCCACGTCGACGTTCGAGTCGCGCCTCTTCGATCGTATCCGCTGGCAGAACCTCGATCACCAGGTCGCCCGGCGACTGCTGGCCGCCGCCGAAGGGCGCGATGGTGCGGGTCTCTCTGAAGAGGACCTCCTCGCCGGCGCCAAGATGCGCGGACTCGTCTGGCATGACCCGACCGCAGACGAACACTTTGCCACCGCGGCTGGCATCGTGCTCCTGGCTCCGGATCCATCGGCCATCTTCCCCCAGTGTCGGATCCTGGCCGACGCCTATCGCGGGACAGAGCCTGACGGCGCGCCGCGAGACCACGAAGACCTCCGCGCACCGATGCCCATCGCGATCGATCGCGCCCTCGCCTTCATCGATCGCAATACGCGTCATCCCATGAGAGTGATCGGGCTCAACCGCGTGCGAATCGACGAGTACCCGGTGGAAGCCCTGCGTGAGGCGGTCGTCAACGCGGTTGCCCATCGGCAGTATGAGGACGCTGGACGGAAGATCCTGCTTGAGGTTTTTTTCGGATCGAGTCGTCGTCTCGAGTCCGGGTCTGCCGCCCGAGCCCATCACGCTCGCGAACCTTCGCAAAGGCAAGTACCGTCCTTGCTCGCGCAACCCGGTACTGGCGCAGTGCCTGTCCTATTTCCACCGTATCGAGGAACGCGGCAGCGGCTTCCGCCGCATGGCGGACCAGATGCTCGATCACGGGCTGGACCGGCCGCTGCTCGGAACCGACACCGGCTACTTTCAGGTCACGTTCCCTGGGCCGGGTGCGGACATCGACCGACTGCGAGTGCCGGAGAGCCGGCTCGTCGTCACGCCCGCCGTGGAAGCGCAACTGACGGATCGCCAGCGGAGGATTGTCGCGCACGCGCTGGAGAACGGCTCGGTGACGACCGGCTGGTGCATGGAGTCGCTCGGCGTCGTTCGCGACACCGCGCACCGCGACCTCGTTGGCCTCGTCGAAATGGGCCTCCTGGTCCGTTCGGGCTCCGGTCGTGCAGCGAAGTACGTGCCGAAGGAGACCCACCAGCGATGAGGAAATCATCCGACAATCATCCGACGGATGGCCGAAATCATCCGATCCAGGCGCCCACTGGACTCCCGGTGAATCATCCGGGATTCATCCGACCGGCAAAGGCAATCATCCGACGATGTGGGGCAATGGCGTGACCAACAAGAAGAAACTCATCGAGGTCGCCCTCCCGCTCGAAGCCATCAACAAAGCCTGCGCGCGCGAGAAGTCGATCCGCCACGGTCACCCGAGCACGCTGCACCTGTGGTGGGCGCGGCGACCGCTGGCGGCGGCGCGGGCGGTGATTTTCGCGCAGATGGTGGACGACCCCTCGGCCTACGTGGACACGCTGCGCGCGGACCCGAAGCTCAAGCGCAAGGCCGAGACCGCCCTCAAGGCCCGCCTGAAGTTGTGGGAGGAGGCCAGCGCCCTCGCCAAGAAGACCAAGGGAACCGGGCTCTCCGTCCCGGAACCAGGGCCGGCACCGACCCTCGACGACATGCTGGCCGACATCGAGCGCCAG
>CAYONG010000184.1:0-17648 GCA_964405235.1 uncultured bacterium
ATGAAGCGCTTTCCGGGCTCAAGGTAGAGCGTGCGGTGCTCGTAGTCGAACGTGCACTTGAACCGCTCGAAGATCTCGTTGCCGATGTTGCCGGCGTAATCCTCGCTCGCCAGGCCGCCGCGCTCGGCGCCGGAGAGGATGACCAGCGGATCCTTCCACGAATAGGGGCCGATCTCCATCGACTTCATGCGCCCGATGTGGCTGGTGAACGTGCCGCCGAACCCGCCCCCCATCACCGCCACCGTCTTCGCCAGCTTCTCGTGCAGGCCGTGCTGCTTCACGAAGGGACTGTGCAGGTCCACGGTCGAGCCACTGCCCACGTCGAGCCGGAACTGCCCCTCGTACTGCCCGTCGATCTTCGCCTTCACCACCGGGATGCTGCCGGCGAGTGTGATCGGCACCGCCGTCCCCTTGCCTGCGTACTTGAACTTCTTCGGGTCATGGAGGGTAAGCGTTCCGCTGTCGTAATCGATCTCCATCACGAACCGGCTGATGAAGTCGTACCCGAGCACCCCGGCCGCGTCGCGCCAGAAGAACGGCGCCACGAACCGGTTGAGCGCCAGCACCGCCAGCTTCTGCCCGGCGATCTCGACCCCGGCGCCGTCCGGTCCCGCCACCCGGATCGAGCCGACGCTCGCAAAGGCGACGTCACCCGTCGCCCCCGCGCCCAACGCCTGCATCTTCCCCTCGGAGGCGACGCCGTGCGCCGCCGCCCAGGCGCTGTCGAGGAGGCTGACGCTGGCGCCGGTGTCGAGCAGGAAGTCCTCGGGCGCACGACCATCGATCGCGACCTTGACCCAAATGTGCCGCTCGCCGTAGCGCACCTGCAGGCGCGCGGGACCGAGGCCATCGAGGAACTTGAAGTCGGCCGCGGCCGGCTGCGGCGCGGCGAAGCGTGAAGGATCGGTCGCCTGGTTCGCCCAGAGCGAATCGAGCGTGACGGCAATGTTGTTGAGCGGCATTCCCGCGACCGACGCCTCCTGTCGATGCGGCCGCAGGAGCCCGGCGTCCAGCCGGTAGTCGGACAGGCGCGTGGTGATGGTCTGCTGGTCGGTCTTGAAAACCACCCGGTCGAGGAGTCCGGTCTTCGAGCTGAACCACATCGCGCGGGTGCGCCCGACTGGGCCCTTTACCTCGAGCACGGTGTAGGCGCCGGTCGAAACGCGCTCCGTGCCCTGTACGGCAACCGACCCGCCACCCTGGTCGGGCATGAGCCAGTGCCCGTTCTCGAACCAGACGCTTCCCTTCTCGTCCTCGAGATCCTTCCCGTCGCGGATCGACAACTTGCCGTTCTGATCGACGCGCCACGCGGTGGTGCCGTCGAATCCGTCCTTGAGCGCGAACGGTCCGAGCGCCGTCTGGCTGGCGATCCTGTCAGGTCGCTCGATCCACGACTCGAGGGTGCCAGTGAACCCGAAGGCCACGATCGTGCTTTTGCTATGGACCGAGCGCTCGGCATCGACGGCCGCCCGGCCGCCGATCGCGGCGACGTAGCGGTCCACGACCTTCGCCGCCTCGGGGGTGATCGTGGCCCTCGCGGCGGGCGCCGCGATCAGCGCGGCGATCAGCGCGGCGAGACCGCGGATGAAGAATTGACTCCGGTTGAACATCGAGAGCCTCCGAGGGTGACGAAGGGAGCGGATGACGCGCAGTATACCCATCATGCGCGGGTTTCAGGACCAGGCTTCGAGTTCCGAGCCGCTGCGTGAGGCATCGCACCTCACCGAAACGCTCCCGGCAGTCCATCCGACAGTTGCGGCCTGCTCGAGGCGCACGCTATCTTCCCCAGCACTCCCACTCCCCACATCGGGTCACACACACATGGAGGTTGCCGATGTTCAAGAGACTCGTCGTTTTGTGCGCACTTGGCGCGCTGCTCCCCCTCACGGCGCACGCCCAGGGACCGATGGAAAACTCCTTCGGCGTGAGGGCCGGGTTCAGCAGCAACCCCGACCAACTTGTCCTGGGCGGCCAGATGTCGGTCGGAGAAGTCGCCCCCAACCTGACCTTCGATCCCAACATCGATCTGGGTTTCGGCGACAACGTCACCATTCTCGCTTTCAACCTGGACATGCACTACCACTTCGACATGGTGAGATCGTCCTGGCGGCCCTACCTGGGCGGCGGCGCCGGCATCCACCACATCCAGGTGGACCTGCCCCCGGGCGTCGGGGATGACTCGTTCACGCGGGTCGCCGGGAGCTTCATCCTCGGCGCCGGGGTTCCGACCCAGTCGGGCAGCCGGTTCTTCACCGAGCTGAAAGTGGGCCTGGGCGACAGCTCCACCGCTGATCTCAAGATGCTCGTGGGGTGGAACTTCAGGCGGTAGGGTTTGGCGGGAGAGCCTCCGGCCCCGCGCCGGGGGTTCTCAGTCCCGCAACCCGGCAGTCGAGTCCAGCCCGCGCATGTCATCGCGACGGCTGACCGGTCGCGGCGAGTGCGATCCCAACTCGTTCCAGGAACCGGGCGGGCGGGATGAACCCCTCCACCCGCGCCGGCCGCACTTCGTTGCCATCGGGTGACAGGAACACCACGGTCGGCACACCGGTGATGCCGTACTGGCGGCGCCAACGCTCGGCCTCGGGTGATTGATACTTGGTCAAGTCCACCTTGAACGCGCGGAAGCCGCGGGTGGCCTCCTTCACGCGCCGGTCGCTGAACGTGAAGCGCTCCAGCTCGTGACAGGGAGCGCACCAGTCGGCAGTGAAGTCGAGCAACGCAGGTCGCCCACCCTGGAGCGTGGCGGCGAGCGCCTGCTCATCGAACACCTCGAAGGCGACGCCCTGGGTCGGCGTGGTCGCGATCACCGTGATGCCGCCCGCGAGGCCGAGCACGCCCACCACCCAGCGCAGCAGCCGGAATCCGGGCTTGGCCCCGGCGCTCCGGTCCATGAACCCGAGATAGAGCCCGCCGGCGATGAGGGCCACGGGCAGGATCCATCCTGACACCCTGGGTGCGATGGCGAGCGCGATGTAGAACATGCCGACCGAGAGCATGATGACGCCGAACACCTTCTTGACCCACACCATCCAGTCACCCGAGCGGGGCAGCCGCTGGAGCAGGTTGGAGAACGTGCCGAGCACGAGGTAGGGGGCGCCGAGCCCCATGGCGAGGGTGAAGAACGCGGTGAACCCGAACCACGGGTCTCCCTTGGCGCCGACCAGCGCCAATAGCGCCACGACCGGCGCGCCGATGCAGGGCGCGGCGATGACGCCCACCATGAGGCCCGAGAGGAAGATGCCGACCGCGCTCGTGGTGCCGGCGCCACCCGCCCTTTCACGTATCCACGCGGGCGCCTGCATCTCGTAGAGCCCGAACATCGAGAACGCGAGCGCCGCGAGGAGCGCGCCGATCCCGACCAGCACGACCGGGCTCTGGAGGAGGGCCCCGAACAGTCCGCCGGTCAATGCGGCCACAACGCCGAGGGTGCTGTACATCACCGCCATGCCGAGCACGTACACCGCGGCCAGACCGAAAGCCTGCAGCGGCGGGGCGGCCTGGCGCGCCCCGAAGATGGATACCGTGACCCCGAGCATCGGGTAGACACACGGCGTCAGGTTGAGCGCGAGCCCGATCAGGAACAGTCCCAGGAACGCGGCAAACGACCCGCCCGCGAAGAGCCGGGCGATCGGATTGTCCAGGATTGTGGCGCCCGCGCCCTTGGCGGGCGGGGCGGTCGTGAACCCGGTACCGCTCGGGGGCACGGTCGCCTCGAGAGTGCTGCCGGCGTCCGAGACCGGCGGGGTGACGCCCGCGGCGCCCCCTGCCCCAATGGCGGGCTCGCCGGCCGCCGCCACGCCCCCGACCGAGACGACCAACTCGAACGACACGCTCGAAGGCGGCAGGCACACCTGGTCATTGCAGGCCTGGAACCCCACCGCGCCGGTCATCGTGACCTTCCCCTGCGCGGTGCCGGCCACGGCGATCAGCGGCAGCCTGACCTCGACCTCGTGGTCGTAAACCTTGAGCGGCTTCTCTTCGAACGCGAGCTTCTGCTCGTGCGCCGCGGGATAGAGCGCCTTCGCGACGTTGATCCCGCCGCTCGGCGCGAGCGACACCTCGGTCGGGATCATGTAGTCGAGCGACGGAGGGTTGGCGTTGATGTGCCAGCCCTCGCGCACGCGGATGGTCACGCGCGCTTCGCCCCGACCGCCTGAAGCGATGGTGACGGGTGCGGCGGTGGCTTGGATCAACTCCCGCGCCTCGGGGATGCCGCTCTGCCCGCCGAGTTGCGCGTGCGCGGTGGCGGTGCCGAGCAGGGCCCCGAGCAGCACGGCGCGCGCGAGCACAGCACGTGTACCCCATCTCATGGTTTGCTCTCCCCTGTGGTCGATGTGCGTTCGTCGAGCTGAGCGGCAAAGGTCTTGCGATCGGTGGTCGGCAGCCGGCAGGCGTAGTCCACGCACACGTACGCGGTGGACTTCCCGTTCTGGCGCGCGAGCGGCGCCACGAACGGCGCGAGCTTGCCGAGCGTCTTCTGATGCACCCCGCCGTCCGCAAGCATGAGCACATCGTGCGGCAGGAAGCGCCGGTCGAACTCGACGATCATGGCGCGCGTGTCCGCATCGTCCGGGCGGCCGGCGATGACGATGTGGCGCGTGGTAGCTTCGGCCAGTTCCATCGCCACCAGCATCTGCGGCATCGCCGCTGCGCCCGAGGCGAGACGGCGGGCGTAGTGGTCGAACGTGCGTCGCGCCTTCTCCTGCCAGTCGCGCCGGCCGAGCAGCGTGCCGAGAAGTTGCAGATCGAAGGCCGCGATCGAGTTGCCCGCCATCTCGGCGCCATCGAACCCGTCCTTCATGCGCACCTTGATGCGCACGTCCCCGGCCGGGCTTTCGAAGAACCCGCCATGCTGTTCGTCCCAGAACCGCTCGACCATTGCTTCGGTGACGGCGGTCGCGCGCGCCAGCCAGGTGGGATCGAGCGTCGCCTGGTAGAGGTCGATCAAGCCGAGTGCGTAGTACGCGTAGTCGTCGAGCTGGCCAGGGATCTTCGCCTCGCCCTCGCGCCAGCGCCGGGTCAGAGCGCCCGAGCGCTCGTCGTGCAGTCGCTCCCAGACGAATCGGGCGGCGCGCTCGGCGCGCTCCCTGAGCACTTCGTCGCCCAGCACCCTGGCCCCGCGCGCAAACGCCGAGATCATGAGCCCGTTCCACGCGGTCAGCACCTTGTCGTCCCGGTGCGGGCGCACGCGCTTGCCGCGCGCTTCGAACAACCGCCTGCTCGCGCGCTCGATGCGCTGGATCGCCTCCGTCTCGCCGATCTTCAGCTCCTCCGCCGTCTCGGCCAACGTGCGCGCCTGGTGCAGGATGTTGGCGCCGTGCTCGAAGTTCCCCGCCGACGTCACGCCGTAGCGCGACATGACCGCCGGCGCGTCCTCCGCCCCCACGAGCTCCTCAATTTCGGACGCCTTCCAGACGTAGAACAAGCCCTCCTCGCCCTCGCTGTCGGCATCCTCAGCCGAGAAGAAACCGCCCTCGGGGGCGCTCAGGTCGCGACCTACGTAGGTGAAGATATCGCGCGCGGTCGCGGCGTAGCGCGGGTCCCCGGTGGCCTGGTAGCCCTCGAGGAACGCCCATGCGATCTGCGCCTGGTCGTAAAGCATCTTCTCGAAGTGGGGCGTCAGCCACTCGCGATCGGTCGAGTAACGATGGAAGCCGCCGCCGAGCTGGTCGTGAATGCCGCCCGCGAGCATGGCGTCGAGCTGGCGGCGCACCATGGCGAGGGCGTCGGCATGACCGGCGGGATCGCGCGCCCACCAGCGCATCAGGAAGTTGAGGTTCACGATCGAGGGAAACTTGGGCGCGGTCGAGAACCCGCCCTGCCCGGCGTCGTGGGCGACCGCAAGGTAGCGCGCGCACTGGACGAACAGCGACTCGCGGTCGGCCGCCGCCGCGTCGGGTTCGCCGGCCGCGGCGATCGCTTCGATCACGCTGCGCCCGCTCGCCACCACCTGCTCGCGCTGACGCTCCCAGGCATCGTGAACGCGCGGCAAAACCTCCATCATGCCCGGGCGGCCCATCGCGGTCCGCGGCGGGAAGTAGGTGCCGCCGAAGAACGGCTCGAGATCGGGGGTGAGGAACGCATTGAGCGGCCAGCCACCGCCCATCCCCATCTTCTGCATCGCGGTCATGTAGAGCCGGTCCACGTCGGGGCGCTCTTCCCGGTCGACCTTGATCGCCACGAAGTGCCGGTTCAGGAGATCGGCTATCGAGTCATCCTCGAACGACTCGCGCTCCATAACGTGGCACCAGTGGCAGGTCGAGTAGCCGATCGACAGGAAGATGGGCTTGCCCTCGCGCTTCGCCTTCTCGAACGCCTCCTCGCCCCACGGGTACCAGTCCACCGGGTTGTAGGCGTGCTGGAGCAGGTAGGGGCTCTTCTCGTGGGCGAGGCGGTTGGCCTTGCGGCGCTCGTGCACGGCCTGGGTGGTGCCGGCCATGCCGGCGACCAGCGCCGCGAGCGGGTCGGCCGGCCGGCCGCCGAGACGGGCGCGCACCAGCCACACGGCGGCGATCACGGCGAGCGCGAACAGGCCGATCGAGACGAAGCGCAGTGCGCGCGATGAACGCAGGTCGGGAGGGGTCACGGGCCGCCCATTATACGGGGGAGCGGGTCGGGTGTGTCAGGGACCGCGCAGCGTGTCAGCGGATGGTCAGAGACCCGTCAGGACCCGGTCAGCGAGCTGTCAGTGGCCGGGCGGGCGCGCGTGGTGCGGTCCCGACAGGGTGGCCGACCAAAGGTAGAGGAGCCGCGATCCCATGATGGCGAGCGGCGCCGCCCCCAGCGCGACGCAGGTGAGCACGGTGGGCTGGAGCCAGAACGCGGCCACGGGACCGGGGTCGGCCGCGGGCGCCGAGACCGGAGCGGAGGCGGGCAGGGCCATCGCGAGCCACGCGGCGAGCTGGACCGCGCCGGTGGTGGCGAGGGCGAACAGAGCATCGCCACGCCACACCAGCACCGAGGCCAGGAGCAGCGCCAGCAGCGATGCCGGCTCGAGCGTTACCCGCACCCACCAGGGCACGGTCTGGAAGTACGGCAGAAGCTCCATCACCGGGATGCGCGAGCGCACCTGCGGCGTGAGAGCGACCCGGGCCATGACCCGGGTCGTGAACCCGGCGGGCGCGGGCTGGGAGGGCGCGCCGAGCAGCGTCTCCAGCTCGTCTACGGTGCCAAGCGCGGCGGAGCAGCGGGCGCAGATGCGCGCGTGCGCCATCGCCTCGACGTACCGCTCGGGCGCGCCGCCGTCGTCGAGCCAACGCGCGAGATCATGGCAGGTCATGGGACTCCTCCTTCGCCGGGCGCCGCCGGCTGCGCCTGCGGGGCATCCTCGCGCGTCCAGCCGGTGCGCAGCGCCGCCCGCGCCCGACTGAGATGGGTCTTCACCGTGTTCTCCGGCATGCGCAGGATCCTCGCCACCTCCGCCACCGAGCGGTCCTGATAATAGTAGAGCGTCACCACCGTCCTTGGCACCTCCGGCAGCCCAGCGACCAGCTGCTCGAGCCTCGTCGCCCGCCCCCGCAACTCCGGATCCGGGCCGGCCGGTTCGCCGGCCAGATTCTCGATCCCTTCGACACCGACCTCGCGGTTGCGCCGCCCTTTCAGGACCGCGGCGCGGTCGAACGCCTGCCGGGCCACGATGCGATAGAGCCAACTCGAGAACGCCGAGTCGCCCCGGAACCGGGGAAGCGACCGCCACGCCCGCACCAGCGCGTCCTGGGCGACCTCCTCGGCGTCGCTGGTCGAGCGCAGGATGCGCAGCGCCAGCGCGTAGGCCCGGTCGCCGTGCCGCTCGACCAGCCGCCGAAAGGCTGCCTCGTCGCCGCCTTGGGCACGCCGGACGAGTTCGCGCTCCTCCTCGCGCTCGCCCTGGCCTCCGCCCTCCCCCTCGGGGGGCCGGCCGGGGACCGGTTCGGAGCCCGGACTTCGGGGACGCCGCGCCGCCTCGGCCTCCATCGCCGACTTGGACCGAGTCAGGGCCGCAGGGGGTTTCACCTCCAACGGTCCCGGGGCCCCCGGGGCTGAAACCCGCCACCCCCCCGGGGCCGTCTCAAGGGGTGCAGCGCATCACGATGGCCACCGGCCGGACCGGCCGCAGCCGCCGACACCCGAACGAGAGAAGGAGCCGCCATGTGGATCACCAGCTGGAATATCGGTGATTTCGTCCCGATCGTCGCCCTCTCCATCCCGATCGTCGCCATCATCGGTGGCATCACCGCGGGCATCATCCGCACGCTCGGCCGCCAGCGCCTGATCGAGCTGGCGCAGCGCGAACGCATCGCCGCCATCGAGCGCGGCGTGGACCCGTCCAAGCTCGCGCCGCTGCCCATCGCGGCGCTCGACGATGAGCCCGAGACCTGGAACATGTCGCAGTTCGACCGGGACCGCCGCCTGGCGCAGGGGATGATGATCGGCGGGATCGTGACGTTCGCGGTCGGACTCAGCCTCATGGCGTTCCTCAATTTTGTGGCTGACCACGGGAATGCCTGGGCGGTCGGTATCATCCCTGCGACCGTCGGTGTGGCTCTGCTCCTCAGCTCTTTCCTGGTACGCCCAAAGGGCAACGGCGGAGGCTCGTCCCTGCCCCCGCGGTCGAGCTAGAACCTGACCGCGCGTCCGGAGATACATCCGGGCCGCGGCGCGGGCTCAGAACCGGAGGGAGTGTAACCGACCATGCTCGACGAGGAAGAGTTCACGGCGCTGATGGTGATCTGGCTCGGATTCATGACGGTCGTGGGCGTCTACGTCGTCCGCATCGTCCTTATGCTGCGCGAGCAGCGGATCATGGAGCGCGCCTACCGGCTGAGGCTCGCGACGCTGCGGGGGAAGGCGGTGCGGGAGGCGGTGGGGACGAGCGAGGCGTAGACCTCGCGGGGCGCCGTGCCCGATCGTCCGGCGGCTCTGGCCCGTTCTTCAGTTGTAACGCGGGACGTTACGTGTTACGTTCTGTTCCGTGGCGATCCTCCGGTTCAGGCACAAGGGCTTGGAGCGCTTCTTTCTCCGCGGGACAACCTCCGGCATCCAGGCCAAGCATGCGCCAAGGCTGCGCCTGATCCTGGGTCGACTGAACGTGGCGAGAGAGCCCCGAGACCTGGGGCTGCCGGGACTGGACCTGCACCCCCTGAAGGGCGAGAGAAAAGGGACGTGGGCCGTGAGCGTGAGCGGGAATTGGCGCGTCACGTTTGCCTTCGCAGGCCCTGATGTCGTCCACGTCGACTACGAAGACTATCACTAGCGAGGTCCCTATGAAGATGCATAATCCTCCCCATCCGGGCGAGGTGCTTCGGGAGCTCTGCTTCGAGCCCCTGGGACTGACGGTCACGGAGGCCGCCAGGGCCCTCGGCGTTAGCCGAAAGACTCTCTCGAGCATCCTGAACTGCCGCGCGGGAATCAGCCCGGAGATGGCAGTCCGCCTGTCGATCGCCTTCGGAACCACGGCGGAGAGTTGGCTCAGTCAACAGCTTCAGTTCGACCTGGCGAAGGCCGAGGCAAAGCGCCGATCACTTCGTGTGAGGAAGCTCGCCGCCGCTTGACCGCGCTTTCCGTCTACCGGCCCGGCTAGCCTGCTTCATTCGTGAAGGGCAAAGCGCCGCGGCGCGAGGCAGGATTTCGCCCTGCGGAGGGTGGTGTCCAAGGCCCGCGTGAAGCCGCGACGATGGTCGAGGGAGGCGGGGGCCTCAGAGGGGTTCCTTTCGTGATCTGGAGCGGTGTTCCAGGCGAGGCTTTGCCCTGAGGGGTGGTGGGAAGGGAACGATCGGGGAGAACGCGGCGGGTGCTATCCGGCGCGGGCGCCGAGCGCGAGCGCCAGACGCTGCCAGTCGTCGCGGAACTGGAACGCCTCCGGCAGGTGGAGCACGAGGCGCCGCACCGAGACGGCGACATGGACGCCGAGCTTGAGAACCTGCTCGTGCAGGGTCGAGACCTGGGCGCGCGCCCAGCCAGTGTGGGCGGCCTTGAGCAGCGGCAGGGTGCCGCGCTGGGTCGGGGCGTTGCCGGAGCGCAGGACCGCCGCACACAGGTACTGCTCGCGCTCGCCGTTGAAGGTCAGGAACGCGACCATCGGCAGGTAATACCAGTGCCCGTAGTGGCCATTGAAGAACGCCAGCTGCTGAGCGCCGTGGGTGGGATCGTCGGTGACGTCGAGATCGACGGTGATGCGCCGCAGTTTGCCCCGCAGGCGACGGGCATGGCGCTCGAGCACCGTCTCGAACAGGCCCTCACTCATCGCCAGCAGCTCGCCCCGGGAGGGTGCGTTCTCGAAGCGCGATAGCGTGGGCTGCGAGGCCAGCGCATCGCCCGTGATCGGATCACGGCCGAGCAGCAACTTGTGGATCGGGTCGTCACCGAGGCGGGCACCGTCGTTGGCGTCGGGGTAGCCACACGCGATGCCGTAGACCCGCTGGGCCAGCAACTCCTCGAGCCCGTGGACCACCTTGCCGGGCTGGCGCTGGTCCCGCAGCGAGTCGGTGAGTGTGGCGATCAGCCCCAAGCGGCGATCGGCGGCCTTGAGCAGCACGGCGCCACCGTCGGAGCTGGCATTCGGGACATCGAAGGTGGCGGTGAGGGGCTTCCCGAAGAGATCCGGGAACAGAACACAGGGTGTCGTGGAGTTGACCCGGCTATGCGGAGCTCCGCATAGGCGGGTCTACTCCCCCTATCTCGCCACCGCCCCCGACCGCAGCTCCAGCCACTGCACACGCTCGCGGTAGAGCTCGGGGTCAAGCTGCGCCAACGCCTCGTGGCGCCGACGGTGGCAGGTGAGGATGATGATCTGGTGGAGCGGCGAGAATTGCTCCACCAGGAGCCGCATCCCCGTGCGCGTGCGCCCGTCGTCACTGGTCGCAAACGGGTCGTCGAGCAGGAGCGGCAACGGTGATTGCCCACGCGAGAGGTATTCGCTGATCGCAAGCCGGGCGGCCAGGTAGAGCTGGTCCTTCGCCCCGGCCGAGAGCTGCATGTCCGCCTTGCCGCGGGACACCTGCTGGCCGCCGGGCAACCGCACCGAGAAGTCGAGATCCTCGCCGAAGCGCAGCTGCTCGATGCCGGTGCCGAACGCATCGAGCACTTCCTTGATGCGCAGGTTCAGGAACTCTGCCCAGCGCCGGTGAGTGTCGGTCGCGACCCGTTGGATGGTGCCCTGCGCCAGCTCGATGGCGGCCTTGAAGCGCCGCGCGCGCTCCAGCGCCAGCGCGACCCGCTCGCGCTGCCCCGACTTCTCGGGATGCTCCTGGTGATAGCGCCGCCAGACCTCTTCGACCTCGAGCCGCAGCTCGGTGCGCCGCTTCTGGAGGCCGTCGAGGGTCTCGCGCAGCCTGCGGCCCTCGGCCTCGATCTCGAGGGGTGTGCGCGCCGATCCAGTGTCCCTCGTCGCAATCGCCCCCGGCGCATCCCCCACTTCGACGACGGCTGCGATGTCCGGCCGCTCGGCATCGATCAGCTCGAGCTGGGTCTCCAGCTCGACGAGCTTGTCCGCGGGCAACATGCGACGCTCGGCCTGTGGAATTAACTCGCCGGTAAGGAGCGCATAGCGCGCCTGCGCCTGCATACGCGAGGCCAGCGTCTTCGCGTGCTCGGCCCACGACGACGCGGGGTCGTGGTCGAGCCCGGCGGATTGGAGGATGCGCACCGCGCGCTCCTTGAGCCCCGAGACCGTCGCCTCGGCCACCCGTCGCTCGTCGTCCAGCCAACCCCAGCCGGCCTCGAACTCGCCCAGCCGCTGGCGCAGCCCGATGGATTGGCGAATTGCCTTCGCCACGCGCTCCAGCTCGGCTGGATGCGGGGCGGCGGCGGCGAACCGGGCGAGTAGCGCGCTCGCCTCGGCGACCGCCGCCTTGCGCCGCTCCTCGAGCGCCGCCAGCCGCTCCTGGGCGCGCAGCGTCGGGGCGTTCTCGGCCATCACGCGGTCGTACTCGCTCCACTCGCGCAGCATGTCCACCTGGTCGCGGTGGCCCATCGAGGCCGACAGCTCGCCCAGCTGGACGCTCGACTCGGCGCGGCGGTCGCGCATCTGGTTGATCCACCGCTGCGCCTCGCTCAGTCGTCGCAGCGCCTCGGTCCTGTCCTCCGCGCGCGCGTGCCGGCCCGTGACGATCAGTACGAGGCCGAGGGCGAGCATCACCGCGCCGATGCCCAGCAACGAGATCCACAGGCTCGGCGTCCCGCCCAGCCGCGGCAAGATGCCGCCTACCAGCGCCGCCGCCAGGCCGAAAGCGGCAAGCAGCCACGCCGGCACCCGCCCGCGGCGGCGCAGCGCGTCGATCTCTCGCAACTGTTCGGTGCTCTCGGTGCGGGTCTGATCGAGCGTCGCCACGTCGGCTTGGTAGACCAGCGCCCGCTCGGCCTGCGAGCGCAGCAGCCGCTGTTCTGCCTCGCCAAGCGCACCGAACTTCGCGCTCAGTTCATGGACGCGCTCCGGGTCGTACCCCTGACTCGCCAGCGACTCGCGCAGCGTGAACACCGCGGTGCGCACGCTCGAGTCCTCCTCGGCCACCTGGCGCAGCTCCGAGGCGAGTGCCACGCAGCGGTCGGCATCGGACGGACCCGCCGAAGCATAGGCCTTCAACGCGCCCAGCTCCGTCTCGCGCTTCTCGCGCTCGCGCGCCAGTTCTTCGTGCTTGCGCGCCTCGAGCGCCTCGAGCTGGCGCGCCGCCTCCTCGTGCCGCGTGACCGCCTCGCGGAACTCGGTCTCGGCGGTGCGGGGCAACTGAGCAGCCGAGACCAGCGTTTCCGCCTCGTCGCGCAGGCATTCCAGATCTGCGCGGTGCTTCGCGTTCTCGGCGATCTGGCGCCGGACATCTTCGGCGAGCGTGTCGCGCCGCTCGTGGTCGAGACCGCGCATCCGCTCGCGCGCCTCCTGCTCCTCGTCGTCGAGGCGGACCAGCGACTCAAGCGGCGCGGAGATCTGCGCGAAATCGTGCTCCAGGGTCTTGAGATCGGTCTCGAGCGTCGCATGCTTCAGCTCGAAGCGCTGGATGGCGGTGTCCACGGTGACGGTGGACTCGATCTCGGGGGCGGTGAATCTGCGGACCGCGCCCTCCAGCACTCTAAGCGCTTCGGTGGCATTGGTGTCACCGACCCGCGTGTCGGCGGCGTTCTCGAGCCGCGCGTGAAGCGTCGAGCCGCGGCGCGACCGCTCCTCGGCCGGCACCACGCCGTCCAAGTCGTCCTGGCGCACCAGCGCGCACTTGGTGAACTCGTCGGCGTCAAGCCCCGTCAGGCGACGACCGACCGGGAAGTCGGTCTTGCCTTCGCGGAAATCGAGGGTGACCTCCTGGCCGCGCCCGTTCCACACCGCGACCGTGCCGCGGTCGAAGTCGCGCATGATCGTGAAGCGCTCGCCCTCGCTCTCCACGTCCAGCTCGACGCGGTAAGGGCCTCCCTCCCACGGCCGCCAGCGGTCGAGCGGGGTCAGCACGCGGTGGGTCTGCTTGTTGCTTTCGAGGCCGTAGAGCGCCGCCGCCACCGCCGCGAGCAGGGTAGACTTGCCGCGCTCGTTGTCGTCCACCAGCACGGTGACCCGCCCGGGGTCGAACGCGAACTCGCCCCTGAGCGCGCCGAAGCCGTCCACCTTGAGGCGCAGGAGCTTCATGGCCGCACGACCGGCGCCGTCACTCGCCCAGCTCCTCGTAGGCGGGGACGACCTCGCGCAGCTTGAACGCGTCGAGGCCGTAGTAGAGCGCGCTCTCGATCACCGCGCGCTGCCCAGGATCGGTCTCCTGCTCGTGCTGCTCCAGCAGCGCGCGCGCGAACCGTTCCTCGGTGGTGCCCGCCTCCCCCACCCGGTAGACGTCGAGGTCGTAGTCGGGGCGCAGGCCTCTGAGATCGAAACGCAGATGAAACGCCCGCCCGCGCAGATCGGGTCCGGGCGCCGTGAACCGCACGCCGCGCGCGACCCGCCCGGCCAGCCGCACGGTGACGATGTCCTCCTCGCGCACCCCGGCGTCATCGAGTGCGCGCTGGACACGGCGCTCGACCTGTTCGGGGCTGGTGGCGTGGGCGATTTCGACCGTCAGGTCGTGCACACGGCGCGGATCCAGCTCGATGAACTCGACCTCGACGAACGGCTGGCGTCGGCCGTACTCGATGCGCACCTCGAGCGCCCCGTGCGGGCCGATCTCGGTCGCGTCTACTGCCGCCGCCGCGCCCGCGTAGGCGAGTCGCACGCCGGCCGCGGCGCCCTGGTTCGTCTCGAGGCGCGAGGACGCGTGATAGTGACCGACCGCGAGATAGGAGAAAGGACCGGCGATGACCTCGTCGTCGGAGTAGGGCGCGGTCATGTTCTGCCCCGGCGGGCACTGCCCTTCGCGCGAGCCGTGGAAGAGCGCCAGGTCGAATCCAACCGGGTCGACCCCCGGCAGCGACGCCAGCGCAGCGGCCGCGAGCGGGCGCTCGTGCGATTCGACGTTGGCGGTGAAGCAGCAGCCCCACAGCCGCACCGCGGGGTGCCTGGGGATCGCGAACCGGCTCCAGGATGGCGTGGTGAACACGTGCACGTGGGCGGGCCAGCGCATCGCCCGCGCCTGGAGCAGGCGCTCGTTCCAGTAGAGACTGCGCTCGGAGTAGGGGTCGTGATTGCCCGGCGCGATGAGCACCGGCGGACAGCCGGTCACGTCGAAGACCCCGAGCGCAAACGCGAGCGTGCCGGCGTCCACACCTTCCTGGTCGAACAGGTCGCCGGGGATCAAGATGGCGTCCACGCCGCGCTCGATCGCCTGGCGCACCGAGCGCTCGAGCACCGCGCGCTGGTCGCGACGGCGCTCCTCGCGCCGCTCGGCCGGGAGCCACCGGAACGGGGCGCCGAGGTGCAGGTCCGAGACCTGAAGGAATCGCGCGAGGGCCATGATGAGGATTCATCTCCGCGTCGGGGGCGGCTGGAGACCACAACATAGCAGTACGCCCCATGCGCGGCAACGCGTTGATGCTGGAGAGGTTTACCCCTACGATGGCCGCACCTCTAATGAGCCCCGTGCCTGGCATCCCCGCTCCGGCGCGCCCGCGTCACCTGCCGGCGCTCCCCTTCATCCTCTCGTTGCTGACCCTGGGCACGAGCGCGATCGCCTCGCCCGGTGCGATGCGTGCCGGCGCCGAGCCTGGCTCGACGACCGCGCGGCCCGCCAGGCTCGCGCAGCCCGAGCGGCCTCTGGTGCGACTGGGGCGCGCCGATGCCTGGTTTGGTCTCGCGACAATCCTCGGCGTCGGCGCTGCCGCATTCGCCGATCACGAGCTGCGCCAACGGGCTCTCTCCATCGACGGCGACCGGGCGCGCCGGCTGGCGAACGCGGTAGAGCCCCTGGGAGGGCCGACGGTGGTGGGCCCCGCGCTGCTGCTGGGCTACGTCGCCGGGCGCGCGTTCGAATGCACCGCGCTCACCGCTGCGAGCGAGCGGATCGGCATCTCGGTCGCGGTCGCGGTCGTGGCGGCCGGAGCGATCAAATTCGCGGTCGGGCGCGTGCGGCCGGAGGACTCGGCGGCGGAATCGGACCCCTACCAGCCGTTCTCCGGCCACGCCTCGTTCCCCTCGGGCCACGCCGCACTGGCCTTCGCCACCGCGACCGCTCTGGACCGCGAGACTCGCGCTCGCTGGGTGCCGTGCGTCGCCTACCCGCTCGCCGCGCTCGTCGGCTGGTCGCGAGTGCGGGATGACCGACACTGGAGCAGCGACGTCGTCGCCGGGGCGGCGCTCGGCGCCTGGAGCGCCGCGAAGACGCACGAGGCTCTGCGCGCGCGGGCGGCCCGGTCCGGGCGGCTGGGATTCCACCTCGATGGCGGGGGCACGACCCTCCGCGCGGCCGCGCGGCTATCCTTCTGATCCGACCCCGGCCCGGCATGCGCCCCGGGCGGTCGCACGAGTGGAGGTTGTTCATGGCGAATGGAACGGGCACCACGAATCCCATCGACGCCGGCGTCACCATCGGCCACGTCCATCTCAGGATCGCCGACCTCGAGCGTTCGCTCGCCTTCTACTGCAGCGTCCTTGGCTTCGAGGTGACGCAGCGCCTACCCGGCGCCGCGTTCATCTCGGCGGGCGGCTATCACCACCACATCGGCCTCAACACCTGGGAGAGCCGGGGCGGGCCGCCGCCGCCGCGCGGGACGACCGGCCTCTACCACGTCGCGATTCTCTATCCCTCCCGCGCCGCGCTCGCCGACGCCCTGCGCCGGCTGGGCCAGGCCGGCATCCGACTCGAAGGGGCATCGGACCACGGCGTGAGCGAGGCGCTCTATCTGCGCGACCCGGACGGGAACGGCCTCGAGCTCTACCGCGACCGGCCGCGCGAGGAGTGGCCTCGCGACGCCCAGGGTAAGCTCGGGATGGTCACCGAACCGCTCGAAGTCGAGGCGTTGCTGCGGGACGAGGCGCCGAAGGAGTGAGGCGGGATCAGTTCTTCCCCGCGGCGCGAACGCATCGCGCCACGGCATCGGCCACGTGTCCCGACGGTACGGGGCGACATCCCCACGCTTCGTGGCGAATGAGACGCTGAGCACCGCGAGGCCTCGATCCTTGAACGCCTCCCACGCCCGGTAGCGGTGCGGCATCTCGAACCGGCAGGACCCGCACCACACCGCTCAGAAGTCGATCAGCCGATGGCGGCCCGGAAGTCGGCGACGCGGATCATCATTTTGGCGATCCGCGGTGGGATGAGGAGCCGCTCGGGGAGCTTTAGCCCGAGGCGCTCGAGCAGCAGCGCCTGAGCCTTGTCCGACCGCACCACGCAGCCGATGCGCAACTCACCACCCGACCCGTCCGCCAGCGGCAGCACGATGTCGGGGCTCTGGATCAGTCCCAGCTCGCCCAGGATGGTGCGGGGCTGCGGCCCAGTCCGGCCCGCTTCTGTCACTGCTCGAGCGTCTTCCACAGCACGTAGGCGAGGAAGCACACCACGATGTGGGCCTCGACCCGCTCGGCCTTCTGGTGCCAGATCGGCCTGAAGAGACGTGTTCCGGAGCCCGAGGCGCGGGGCGATGCACCCGCGCCTCGGAATCTCCAGCCTAAAGTGCTCGATCCTGCTACTTCAGAATGACCATCTTCCTGAGCGAGGTGAAGCTCCGCCCACTCGCCAGGGACTGCGCGTTCATCCGCACGAAGTAGACTCCGGCCCCAAGCGTGCTCCCGTTGCTGCTCACCTTGGATAGCATCGCGGAATGCCGGCCGGGCTCCCATTCCCCGTCCGCCAGCGTGCGCACCTCGCGCCCGATCAGGTCGTAGACCGCCAGTATGACCCGGCTGCGCTCGGGCAGGCTGAAGTCGATCAACGTGCTCCGATCGAAGGGGTTGGGGTGGTTCTGCGAAAGGCCATACTCGATCGGGATCGAGGCGGGGAGGATCTCCGCCGGCGGCGTGTAAGTGTTGAATCCCGCGAGCCCTGTATGGGGCTCTCCACCGATGCTGGTGAATTCCCCGCCTGCGTAGACCGTGGAGCCGCTCGCGGCCAGGGCTTGGACGGTGTAGTTGGGGTTCGGGTCCCAGGCGGTGGCGGCCCCGGTCGTGGCGTCGAGCGCAGCGAGGAGGTACCGCGCCTGCCCGCCGATGCTGGTGAACTGCCCGCTCGCGTAGACGATGGAGCCGCTCACGGCTAGGTCGTTAACAAGGTAGTCGGCACCCGGGTTCCAAGCGGTGGCCGCCCCCGTCGCGGCATCGAGCGCGGCGATGT
>CAYONG010000185.1:0-14573 GCA_964405235.1 uncultured bacterium
AGGGGGTTCAGCTCCCCTGCGCCCCCGCCTCGCCACCCCCCTCGCCCTCCTCCTCCGGCATATCCACCACCACCGCGTCGGTGGTCAGCACCAGCGAGGCGATGCTCGCCGCGTTCTGCAGGGCGCTGCGCGTCACCTTGACCGGGTCGATGATCCCCCACGCGAGCAGATCGCCGTACTCGCCGGTCGCCGCGTTGTAGCCGAAAGCGCCCTTGCCCTCGCGAATGCGGGCCACCGCGACCGCCCCTTCCTCGCCGGCGTTGGTCGCGATCTGCCGCGCCGGCTCTTCTAGCGCCCGCACGATGATGTCGCGGCCGATGGCTTCCTCGGCCGGCATCCGCATCGCCTTGAGCGCCGCCTGGGTCCGCAGCAGCGCCACACCGCCGCCCACCACCACCCCTTCCTCGACCGCCGCACGCGTGGCGGCGAGCGCATCCTCGATGCGCGTCTTCTTCTCCTTCATCTCCATCTCGGTGGCGGCGCCCACGCGAATGACGCCCACGCCGCCGGTCAGGCGTCCCAGGCGTGCGCGCAAACGCTCGCGCTCCCAATCGGCATCCTCCAGGTCGAGCTCGCGCTTGAGGCGGGCGATGCGCGACTTGATCTCGGCCTGTTTCCCCCGGCCCTCGATCAGGGTCGCGGTGTCGCGATCCACCACCACCCGCTTGGCGCGACCGAGGTCGGCGGGCTCGATCTTGTCGAGCGGGGTGCCGCGCTCGGCGCTCAGCACGCGTGCCCCGGTCAACACGGCCATGTCCTCGAGGATCTCGCGGCGTTCGTCGCCGGTCCCCGGGGCCCGCACGGCGACCGAAGCGACGGTGCCACGCAGGCGGTTCACGACCAGCGCGGCGAGCGCCTCGCCTTCCACGTCGTCTGCGACCACCATCAGGGGACGATTGACCGAGGCGGCGTGCTCCATCGCCGGCAGCAGGTCCTGCACGGCGATCACCTTGAACTCGGTGAGCAGCACGAGCGCATCCTCGAGCACCACCCCCATAGACTCGGGGTCGGTGACGAAGTAGGGTGATAGATACCCGCGATCGATGCGCATCCCCTCGACCATCTCTAGCGTGGAGTCGAGCCCGCGGCCCTCCTCGACCGTGATGACGCCTTCTGGGCCGGCGCGCTCGATCGCATCGGCGATCAGACCGCCGATCGCGGCGTCGTCGTTGGCCGCCACGGTCGCCACCCGGGCGATGTCCGCGCGGCCGCGCACCTGCCTGGCCTGGCGGCGCAACTCCTCGACCACGAGGACCACCGCGCGATCCACGCCCCGCTTGACCGCCATCGGATTGTGTCCGGCGGCCACCGCCTTCAGCCCCTCGACCACCACGCGGTGGGCGAGCACGGTGGCAGTGGTCGTGCCATCCCCGGCGACCTCGCCGGTCCGGGTGGCGGCCTCCTTGATGAGCTGGGCGCCCAGGTTGGCGAACGGGTTGTCGAGCTCGATCTCGCGCGCGATGGCGAGGCCGTCATTGGTGATGACCGGGGCACTCGTCTTGCGGTCGATCACGACGTTTCGGCCGCGCGGCCCGAGCGTCACCCGCACGGCCCCCGCGAGCTGCTCCACGCCCTGGCGCAGCGCCTCGCGTGCCGCGGCATCGAAGCGGATGCGCTTGCCCAGTCGGACCTCCCCAGGGGAAATGGGACGCGAGCGCGGCGCGAGCCCGGTGCTCGGGCGCCGTCGTGGTTTTGGTGGCGGACCCGCCACGCGCGCATGCCCGGGCGAGTGCGTGCGGGCGTGCCCACTCGCGCGATGGATCGCGCACCGGACGTTAGCCTCTCACCGGCGGCCCCGCAAGTGCGCGAACCGCTCCGCGTTCCGGCGCGCCTCGGCGTCCGCGCCGGGCAGCCCCGCGGCGCGCGCGTACCATCGCGCGGCTGCGCTCGAGTCGCCGAGCGATTCGAGACACACCCCGGCGTCGGAGGCATACTCGAAGCGCCCCGGCACGACCTCGGCGAGCTTCACGTATTCCGCCGCCGCGAGTGACCAGTCCCCGGCGCGCGCGAGCGTGGCGGCCAGCGTCACGTGGTCCATCTCCCATCGCGGGTTCGCGTGGCGCGCCCGCGCGACGTCCTCGTCGCCGGGCATCACCTCCACCCAGCCGCCCGTGTTGTCGAAGCGGAAGAACAGGTCGGGCCCGGCGGGTGCCGCGGGATCCCGCGGTCGGTAGGACGAGTAAAAGCCGGCGCGCAGGGTGGGGTCGCGGTACCAGACCCGCAAAGCCGGTCCGTCCCCCGCCAGGAACCCCACGTTACTGGGAACACGCACGAAATAGAGTCGGGCATGCGACGGCAGGCGCGGGTGGGCTTCGAGCAGCTGCCCGCGCATGGCGACGATGAACTCGGCCGCTCGGCGCTGATACCACTCGCTGCCCCAGTCGAGCGACGGCGTGTCGGCGCGCGCGGGACGCAGCAGGGCGAGGGCCGCGACCAGTGCCACCGCGACGGCGGGACGACGCGCCAGGAGCGGGGCGAGCGCCAACCACACGCCGAAGCAGCCGAGCAGGGCGTAGTAGGCGTGCCAGCCGAGCGAGGGCATGAGGAGCGGAGACCAGCCGAGCAGCGCCCAGAGAATGCCGAACGCGAGCAGCGTTCGCAGACTGTTCGCCGACGATGCCTCGTTGCGGCGTGCGCCGACCGCGACCATCAGGCCCAGGACGAGCGCACCGAGCGCGCCGGGAACGATCGCCGGGCCCCAGCCGCGCTCGGGCCGGGGGAGCGCATCCAGGTTCACCGACACGAGCGCCGTTCGGAGCAGGGACACAGGCCACGGGGATCCGGCCCCGGGTTCGAGCGGAGCGGGCAGAGGATGCCAGAACCGCCCGCCGAGCACGGGATGGACGATCGCCCAGAGCGCGGTGACGACGATCAAGGGCAGGGCATGCCGCAGGGCTTGCCCGGGTTTTCGGCCCTGGATCGTCACCGAGCACGCGATCGCCAGCGGTGCCACCACCGCCGCGGTCTCCTTGCTCAGCAGCGCTCCCACCAGCATCGCGGTCGCGAGCCGGCGCCGCCCGGCCACCCAGGCATGGAGCGTGAGGAGAGCGAACAACAGCATCCACAGCTCCTGCACACTTGCCACCCACAGGAGCGGTACCCCCCAGGCCGCCAGCGCCGCCATCCCGCCCACCGCCATCGTGGCCGCGCTCGTCCCGGCCAGCCGGCGCGCCAGCGCCCAGAAGCTCGTGAGCACCGCGAGCCACAGGGCGAGGCTCGCGAGATGGAACGCCACCTCGTGGACACCGAACAGTCGTTGCAGCGTCCAGTAGTGCAGCTCGCGCGACCACGGGCGGTACCATTGGAACGTCAGATTCTCGAAACGCCACAGATCGAGGAACCCGACCGCGCGCGTCTTGTCGAGGAAGCTGTAGTCGTCGTTGATGAAGGGGATCGAGAACGCGCTCGCGTACTGGGTGAAAAAGAACGCCAGCAGGCCCCCGGCTATCCAAGCCGGCGATGCTGTGGATGCCAGGGCGCGCCGGGCGCCCGCGCTCAGGGACGCCACTCGGCGAGGAAGAGGTTGGTCTCCCCCCGCGCACGCGCTCCGCGGTTCGAGGAGAAGACCAGCCAGCGGCCGTCCGGGGAAAACATCGGGAAGCCGTCGAAGGTGGGGTCCCGGGTCACCGCGACCGGCTCACCGCCGTCCGTGCCGACCAGATAAATATCGAAATTCCGGCCCCGTGGGTTCTCCCAGTTTGAGGAATAGATGAGGGACTTGCCGTCGGGCGTGAAGTAGGGCGCGAACGAGGCGCCGGGCTTGTCGGTGACCCGGCGCTTGCCGGTCCCATCGGACCGCATGACCCAAAGGTCCATCGCGCTCGGGCGCACCAGGTGGCGCGCGAGCAGGGCGCGGTAGCCGGCGGCCGAGGAATCGACCGGGTAGCCCGCCCGCCAGCAGATCCATCGGCCGTCGCGAGAGAAGAACGCCCCGCCGTCGTAACCCAGCCGGTCGGTGAGGCGGGTGACCCCGCTGCCGTCGGGGCGCATGGTGTAAAGATCGAGATCCCCGTCCCGCACCGAGGTGAACACAATGGTGCGACCGTCGGTCGAGACCGTCGCTTCCGCGTCGTAGCCCGGCGTGCTCGTGAGGCGCCGTAGATCCGAGCCGTCCGGGCGGGCGGTGAAGATGTCGTACTCGGGGTAGATCGACCACGCGTAGCCTTGCGAGAAGTCGGGGAGCGGGGGGCAACTGTCCGCGCCGAGATGGGTCGAGGAGAACAGCACCCGACGATCGTGGTCGTAGAAATAACCGCAAGTTGTGCGCCCGGTCCCGGTGCTCACCCGGTGCACGGCGCCGGTCGCCATCTCGAGCACATACTGCTGGTCGCACGGCCACCCGTCGCGTGTGGACTGGAAGATGAGCCGGCGCCCGTCCTCAGACCAATAGGCTTCGGCGTTCTCGCCGCCGAACGTGAGCTGCCAGAGCCGCGCGAAGGATCCCTCACCCTCACGTATGAGCGAATCGGCCGCCGCCGCACCCGGCATCGGCGGCGCCAGCGCCGCCCACTCGCCGCCCTCGGCGTCGCGCCCCCCGGGCGTCCCCGGCATCCCCAGCAGCGCCGCCAGCGCGGCGAGCGCCGCGACCGTCACCGCCATCGCCACCGCCCGGCGCCCGATCACTTGCGCCTCCCGAGCACCGCGAGCAGCTCGACTTCGCCGTCGCCGCGCTTGACGGTGATGCGCACCCTCTGTCCGGGCTTCCGCGAGCGCAGCGCAAACGTGTAGTCGTAGATGTTGTCCACCCGAACCCCGTCGAACCGGACGATCACGTCCCCCCCCTTGAGGCCGGCGCTGTCGGCCGGGCTGGCTGTCCTGACGCCCGAGAGGAGCACGCCGCCCTCGGTCTGCATGTAATCCGGGATCGTCCCGAGGTAGGCCCCGTACCCGCCGCCGCCGGCGATGCGGCCGACGGAGCTGTCGGACTTGGCCTGCTGGAATGTGGGCCGCGCGCGCCGGTCGAGCGAGTCCACCAGGTCGCGGGCGAACAACGCCACCCGCCACAGCCCCTGCGCATCCACCAGGTCCGCGCTGTCGGTCGGTTTGTGGTAGTCGGCATGGGCGCCGGTGAACAGCGCCAGCACCGGCACCTTGCGTTTGTAGAACGACGAGTGGTCGCTGGGACCGTAGCCATCGCCCGAGGTCTTGAGGTCGAACGCGGCGTGCTCGTTCACCTTCCCGGTGAGCGCCGGGAACTCGGCCGCGGTCCCCACCCCCATCACCATGAGCCGGTTGTTCCTGAGCCGGCCGACCATGTCCATGTTCACCATCGCCTCGACGGTCGGGAGCGGCAGCGTCGGGTCATCGACGAAGTGGGACGACCCCACCAGCCCCATCTCCTCGCCCGCGAAAGCGCAGAACACCAGGTTGTGGACCGGTCCGCGGTCCGAGAGGCCCCATTCGGTCTTCCACCCGGCGACGCTCAGCATCGCCGCCACCCCCGAGGCGTTGTCGTCGGCGCCCAGGTGCGGGAGATGTTCGTTGGGCGCCAGCGACGATTCGCCGCCATAGCCCAGGTGGTCATAGTGGGCGCCCACAACCAGCGTGCGGCTGGTGTCCTTGCCCGCGATCCATCCAATGACGTTATTGATCGAGGCGCGTGTGCGCTTGAGCGTGATGGTGACGGTGGCGGTCCCGGAGATTGCGACGCTGTGCGGACGGGCCGCCGCGTCGATCCCGCTCTGGAGCGTCGCCAGGTCGAGCCCTGAGGGCGTGAGCAATGCCCCGGCGACAGCTTCGGAGACGCAGCCCGCGAGCAGCCCGCTGGTCATGTAGCCTGTTCCCTCGGTGCGCGGCCTGCGCGGCGGCTCGCCTGCATGATGGCGGGGTCCGTCCACCACCAGCAGGCCCAGCGCCCCATGTTCCCGCGCGTTGATCGCCTTGGTGCGGAGTTCGGCGTGCGGCGTGTTGATGGAGCCGTCGAAGCGGCTGGTGGAGTCCATCTCCCCGGGCTCGTTGCTCATCACCAGCACCAGCTTGTCACGCACGTCGATGCCGGCGTAGTCGTCGTAATCGAAACCGGCGGCGGTGATGCCGTAGCCCGCGAACACCACCGGGGCGGTGAGCGTGCCGTTGTTCGAGAACCCGAGCGGCTGGAAGTGGTCGCCGATCGGGAAGGACCGGTCCCCGACGGCGATCGCGCACGGTTCGCCGACGGCGACGCCGGTCGTGACCTCGAAACGCTGGAAGTAGGTGCCGTCGTCGCCGCCCGGCTTGAGGCCGAGCCAGCGCATCTCGCCGGCGATCAGCGCCGCCGCCGAGTCGAGCCCCGCGGTCCCTGCGCCCCGCCCTTCCATCCGCGGATGTGCGAGCGCGCGCAGCATGTACATGACGGTCGCGCTGTCGGTGGCCGCGCGGGGCCGACCCGGCGGCAGCGGCACGTTGCGACCGTACGCGCTCGCCTCCAGGTACCGCCCTGCGTTACGCGGCCGCGGAAGCGGCGGCCGGTCCTGGGTGGGGTCAGCGAGGCGCCCCGGCAACGCCGGGCGGGTCGTGACCGGGCTCTGGGCGGTCGCCAGCGTCGCGACCAGCAGCCCCACGGCTACGCTACGCGTGATGCGGAACCGGATGGCCATCCTCAACGTGCATCCTCCCAGATGAGGCGCATCCCCTTGAGGGTGAGCGCCTCGTCAACGCGGTTGATGGTCTCGCACTCGGGCGCCACGATCGCCGCCAGCCCGCCCGTGGCGATCACGGCCGGTGTGCCCTTCATCTCAAGCGCCAGCCGGCGCACCAGTGCGTCGACCTGTCCGGCCGCGCCCCACAGCACGCCGGCCTGCAGCGATTCCTCGGTGGTGCGTCCCAGGGCCCGCGCCGGCCGGCGCAGCTCCACGCGCGGCAGGCGGGCGGCCCGTCGGAACAGCTCCTCGGCCGAGGTCGCGACCCCGGGGGCGATGGCGCCGCCCAGGTAGGCGCCCTGCCGCGAGATGCAGTCGAACGTGGTCGCCGTGCCCAGGTCCACCACGATCGCCGGCACGCCGTAGAGGGCGCGGGCGGCGATAGCGTTGGCGATGCGATCGGCGCCCACCGCGGTACGGTCGCGGTAACGGATCGGGAGACCCTTCGCGGTCGCCGCGCTCACCTCGACCGGCGGCCGCCCCGACAGCTTCCCGAGCGCCCCGACCCACGGGAGCGTGAGCGCCGGGACCACCGAGCACAGCACAGCCCCAAGCTCCCGTTCGTGCGGCCAACGGTGCATGCGACCAAGCGCCTCGAGCCTGAGCCCGATCTCGTCTACGGTGGCGGCGCGGCTGGTGAAGCGCCAGAAGCCGGTCAGATCGGGCCCGGCGAACATCCCCACCACGGTGTCGCTGTTCCCGACGTCCACCGCGAGCAGACCCGCCTGCCCGGCGGTGTTCCGAGCCGGGCGCGCGGTCGCCCGAACGGGCGCGCTCACGCCCTTCGACTTTCGATCTCGTCGAGCCTCAGGCACCATGCACCTCCTCTTCCCCCTCGGCCCGCTGCGCGCGGCGGGTACGCCGCGCGACCAGCGCCGAGAGCCCAACGCTGGCGAAGTATAGCCCGGTCATCGGGACCCCCATAACGATCTGGGCCGAGAGCACATCGCCGGGCGTGATGATCGCGGTAATGATGAACGCGGCGACGATGGCGTAGCGCCACTGGCGGAGCAGGAAGCCCGGCGTGACCAGCCCCATGGCCGTGAGTGACATGGTCACCAGCGGCATCTGGAACACCAGCCCGCACGCCAGCGACAGGTTGTAGGCGAGCCCCAGCAGTTCGCTTACGCGGATCTCCGCCTTCATGCTCGGCGTGAGGAAACCGGACAGCACCTGGACGACCATCGGTACCACGTAGCCGTAGGCCGCCCACGCGCCGATCGCGAACAGCACCATCGAGCCGAGCGCCATCGGCAGGACGAGCGAGCGCTCGCGCCGCAGCAATCCCGGGACGATGAAGCTCCAGATCCGGTAGAACACGTAGGGCAGCACCAGTACGAGGCCGAGGATGAGCGCCAGCTTCAGCCGCTCGTTGAACGCCTCGGCCGGCGAGAGCACGACCGCCTGCTTCACCGTGCGTTGGATGAGGTCCTCCATCACCCGCGGGGCCAGCAGCCAGCCGGCGATCGCACCGATCATGCAGGCGATGACGGTGTGCATCAGCACCGAACGCAGCGCATCGAGGTGGGCGAGGAAGGGCATCTCGCCGCTCGGCGGGGCGGCGCGGGCGGGCCTTGCAGGCTGGGGCGGCTCGTCCGCCGGCGTCATGGGGTCTCCTCGCCGGCGACGACCTCGAGATCGCCCGCCAGCGCGATCACCTCGCTCCCGCTCTCGAGCCGCAGCACCAGCCCGCCGTCGGGGCTCAGGTCGCGGGCGATGCCCGAGAGCCGGCCGGCCGGAGTGCGCACGGTCACCATCCGCCCCCAGTAGCCGGCGCGGCGGCGCCAGGCGTCGAGCACCGCGGCGCGGCCGCCTTCCTGATGCTCGACCCACAGCGGTTCGAGCGCGTTGAGGAATCCGGCCGCGACCGCCTCGCGCGTGGCGCGGCAGCCTTCCATCGCCAGCGAGGTCGCGATTTCGTGAAGCTCGGCGGGCAGATCGTCCTGCTGTTGCGAGACGTTGACCCCGACCCCGATCACCGCCACGTCGGTCCCGATAGGCAGGCGGCGGCTCTCGCACAGGATCCCCGCCAGCTTGCGCGCGCCGACCAGCAGATCGTTGGGCCACTTGAGCGTGGTGACGACGCCAAGCGTCTCGAGCGCGCGCGCCAGGGCGAGCCCCGCCACCAGCGGCAGCGTCCCCACCTGGCGCCGGTCGCAGCCCTGGTGCAGCACCAGCGAGAGCGCCAGGCCCTTGCCGGGAGCGAGATACCAGGTCCTGCCCTCACGCCCGCGGCCGCCCGGCTGCGCGTCGGCCACCGCGACGGTGCCGTCCGGCGCGCCGGTCGTGAGCGCCTTTTACGCAAGGTCGTTGGTCGAGGGCGTCTCGGCGCGGGCGATGAGGGTCCGACCGAGCCGTCGCGTGGCGAGCGACCGCTCGAACAGCCTCCGGTCGAAGAGGGGCTCAGCCAACTTCTTCGATCTCCAGGCTCAGGTCCAGCGCCGGCGCCGAGTGGGTGATCGCCCCGACCGAGATGTAGTTGACCCCGGTGGCCGCGTACTCGCGCACGGTGTCGAGCGTGATGCCGCCCGACACCTCGAGCTCGGGCCATCGCGTGGCCCCCTTGTGACCGCGCGGGCTGTCGGGCGGATGCTCGCGGCACCAGGCGTCCACCGCTACGACTGCGCTGCGCACCTCGGCAATCGAGCGATTGTCCAACAAAATGCGGTCCACCTCCGGCCGCAGCGCCTCCTTGAGCTGCTCCGCCGACTCAACCTCGACCTCGAGCAGGAGATCCCCCTGGCGGGTGCGCGCAATGCGGTCGATGGCGGCGGTGAGGCCGCCGGCGGCGCGGATGTGATTGTCCTTTACCAGGTACATGTCCCAGAGCGCCAGCCGGTGGTTCTCGCCCCCACCCACCTTGACCGCGTATTTCTCGAGAAAGCGCAGGCCCGGTGTGGTTTTGCGCGTGTCCAGGATGATCACGCCCGTGCCGGCGACCCGCTCCACGAACCGGCGCGTCAGGCTCGCTACGCCCGAGAGACGCTGGAGAAAGTTGAGCGCGGTACGCTCCGCCTTGAGCACGCTTCCCGCATCTCCGATCACCTGAGCGACCGCCATCCCCGGCGTGACCGCGTCGCCGTCCCTTGCCAGCGGGCGAAACTTGAGATTCGGGTCCGCCTCACGAAACGTAAGCCGCGCCACGTCGAGGCCGGCCACCACTCCGGCCTCCTTGGCCACGATGGCGGCCCGCGCGTTGACCCCCGACTTGATGGTGTTGAGCGAGGTGATGTCGCCGGTGCCGACATCCTCGGAGAGGGCGTACTTGACGAGCTGGAGCGCGATGGCTTCGAGCATGGCTCAGCGATCCGCGCCGAAGCGCCGCTTGATGCGGCGCGGCTCGCGCCCGCCACGGGAGGCGACCTTGGCGCGCGGGTTCGCTCCGTGGGCCCCGCCACCACGCTCACTGTTGCCGCGCTCACCGTCGCCGCGGCCCGCCCGATCCGCCGCGCCCGCTCCGGGCAGGCCCATCAGCCGCGCGGCCGCAAGCGTCTGGCGGATCTCGTCCATGCGGTCGCGAAGCGAGGCCGCGCGCTCGAACTGGAGATCGCGCGCCGCCTCGAGCATCTCCCCCTCGAGCCGGGACAGCAGGACCTCGGGGCCATCCTGATCCACCGCCGCCATCAGAGCGCTCAGATCGTCGGCCGCCGCGCCCTGGATTGCATCTGCCACTGCGGTCGAGCGCATGATCTCCTCCACGCTCTTGGTGATGGTGCGGGGCGTGATCCCGTGCGCCGCGTTGTAGGCGAGCTGCTTCTCGCGGCGGCGGTTCATCTCGTCGATCGCCCGGCGCATGGAATCCGTCACCCGGTCCGCATAGAGCACCACGCGCCCGCCCGCGTTGCGGGCCGCGCGCCCGGCGGTCTGGATGATCGAGCGCTCCGAGCGCAGGAACCCCTCCTTGTCGGCGTCGAGGATCGCGACCAACGAGACCTCGGGCAGGTCGAGCCCCTCGCGCAGCAGGTTGATCCCCACCAGCACGTCGAACTCGGCGAGCCTTAGACCCCTGAGAATTTCGACCCGCTCCAACGCGTCGATGTCACTGTGCAGATAGCGCACTTTGACCCCGGCCTCGGTCAGGTAGTCGGTGAGGTCCTCGGACATCCGCTTGGTGAGCGTCGTCACCAGCACGCGCTCCTTGGCCGCGACCCGCACGCGGATCTCTTCGAGCAGGTCGTCCACCTGGCCCGCGATCGGCTTGATGACCAGGTCGGGGTCGACCAGCCCGGTCGGGCGGATGATCTGCTCGACGATCACGCCCTGGCTCTTCTTGAGCTCGTACTCCGCCGGGGTGGCCGAGACGAACAGCGTCGGCCCGGTCAGCGCCTCGAACTCGTCGAACCGCAGCGGCCGGTTGTCGAGCGCCGACGGCAGCCGGAAGCCGAAGTCCACCAGCACCTGCTTGCGGGAGCGGTCGCCCTCGTACATGGCGCCGATCTGCGAGACCGTCACGTGCGACTCGTCGATAACGAGGAGAAAGTCGGGCGAGCCGTCCGGCTTGCGGGGAAAATAGTCGAGCAGGCAGCCCGGGCGCTCGCCCGGCTTCCGTCCCGCGAGGTGCCGCGAGTAGTTCTCCACCCCCGGACAGCTCCCGACGGCGCCAAGCATCTCGAGGTCGTACTCGGTGCGCTGCTTCAGGCGCTGGGCCTCGAGCAGCTTGCCCTCGGCGCGCAGCACCTCGAGCCGCTCGTGCATCTCGACCCGGATGCCCGCCAGCGCACCCTTCAGACGGGGCTCGGGGGTCACGAAGTGTTTGGCCGGGTAGAGCGCCAGCCGGTCCATGCGGCGTGTGACCTGGCCGGTGAGCGGGTCGACCGCCGAGATGCGCGACACCACGTCGTCGTCCAGCTCGATGCGGATGAGATGGTCTTCGTAAGCCGGGTGCACCTCGATCACGTCGCCGCGCACGCGGAAGGTGCCGCGCGAGGGCTCGATGTCATTGCGGGTGTACTGGATGGCCACCATCTTCTCGAGCAGCTCGCCGCGCCGCATGCGATCGCCGGCGGTGGCGTCCACGCGCATCCCGCGCCAATCCTCGGGGGTGCCAAGGCCGTAGATGCACGAGACGCTCGCCACGATGATCACGTCCTCGCGCTCGAGCAGCATCGAGGTCGCTTGCAGGCGTAGCCGGTCGATGTCGTCGTTGATGCTGGCGTCCTTGGCGATATAGGTGTTGGTGGCCGGGACGTAGGCCTCCGGCTGGTAGTAGTCGTAGTAGGAGATAAAGTAGCCTACCCCGTTCTCGGGGAAGAACTGGCGGAACTCGCCATAAAGCTGGGCGCCCAGCGTCTTGTTGTGCGAGATGACCAGGGTGGGGCGGTTCCACTCGGCGATAGCATTGGCGACCGTGTATGTATTGTGGACGAAGAGTCCGCCGTGACCGGCGAGAAAGGTCTCATTGTCGGCGACGGAGAGATCGTAGACGTAGGGGTGCTCGTAAGGGACGGGCTCCACCACCCGCACGGGGGTCCACCTTGCGTTCAGCAGCGGTCGCGTGGAACCCAGGATGGGGTCTCCGAAAGAGGATCGATGTCCGATCGCCTCAACTCCGACCGGCAGACGATCCAGAATCGATATCGTAGCCCGGCGCTCATCCCGCTCCAGGAGGATCATCGCGGCCCGACTCACACCGACCTCGGCCGCAAGGCGTCCCTTGGATCGCGCAGGGGCGGTGCGAAGCCTCGTAGAGTCCTCCCCTCGAATGGGGATCACGTCGACGTTCGAGTTCTCTTGGAGCCCGACCTGGGCACGCAACGCAAGGATCTTCCGCTCCGTCATGAAACCGATCTGCGAAGCAAACCCCGCCAGGTTCGACTGCCCTGTCAGCGTGACTGTGTGATACCAGTCCCCCTCCGGATTGCCGTTGGTGGCCCGCTTGTGTCTGCGGTGGAGCCGTGCCCAAAGACCGAACCCGAGGAGCGCATAGCCCAACTCGCCGGCCAAGCGTGGACTCGCGGTCGTCATGCTGACCGTCGCGCGCTCGACTCCCCCATTGCCTTCCGCGTAGGCGCGAAGCAGAACCGACAGTTGTCGCCGCGACAATCTGGGCCAGAACTCTGGAAGGTGCTTTTCCCTGCTCCCGCTTCCCACCAGCCGACTGAACATCGTTGTCCACAGCCTCGAAGAGAGCTGAAGATCGTTGTTCTTGCGCACCCCCGGGATAATCCCCAGCTCGATCGCGCAGCTCACGAATTCCGCGCGGACCTGATCGTCGTGCGTGGAGAACAGAGAATAGCCCTTGGCGCAGTGGCCTTCGGCCAGCATGAGCCCGAGCACGGTGAGCAGTTCGTTGCTGACCGGTAGCCATCGCGGCAGGCCGGGCCGCCGCCGATGAAAGTGGAGCATGCGGAGTTCGATCTTGAGCCCGTCTGGGAGCACGAGATCCAACCGCGACAGGAGATCTCGGAAGACGGGCATCGGGAAGCCCCGCCCCTTCCGGCCGTGGAAGACGGCGTGCCGCTTGACGTGCGGATGGCGATAGTGATCGGCCAAGACCTGCCGGACCTGAGTCCAGCCCTTCCGAGCGATCGCCCACTCGAGGAATTCCTTCGAATCAACCGAAACGTTCGGCACGTCCCCCAGAAGTTCGAGGAGGTCGAGACTGGCAAGGTCCTCCCGCGGAAGATCAACACTCCTCGGCACCGGCAGGTAGTGATTCGGAGACAGGTCGGTCGTCCGGCTCAATTCCAACCTGCCGCCACTGAGGCTGAGGAAGTTGTGGTCCCCGGTCACCACGACTTCCCGCCCGCACGCGGTCCGGACTCGATACATCTTCGCAGCCGCATGGCGCGAGAACCCGGTGATGGGGCGCCACTCGGTCATCTCGGTGCGGGGATTGAAGGAACAGGCTTCCAGACCATCGGGCGCCCTGACCACCTCGGTCCCGTGGTCCGCGGGTTCTGCGCTCGGGCCTGAACCGAGGGCAGCATCCACGAGCTGTCCGATCGGGCGAAGGCTGTTCTCAAATCCGCCATCTGTGCGTCTCGACCGGATTAGCACAACCTCGTCACAGGCGAGGCTCTTACCCGATCCCGTCACCCCTAGCAACGTCTGATGGCGCTGCCCGCCGCGCAGGCCCTCGAGCAACTGGGCGATCGCTTCGGGCTGGTCGCCGCGGGGCGAATAGGGCGCATGGAGCTTGAAGGTCATCGGGCGGCGATGCTACCCGAGCGGCGGGGTGCGGTCGAGGGCGTGGGAGAGGCCCATGGGCGGACGGGAGCCACGGCACTTCATGAGGGTTCGCCCCGGGCCCGCTCCGCGCGGGGTGGTTGATCGAGGCTAGTCGATCAGCACCAGCCGTCGAGCGAGGATCTGGCCCGCCACGCCCAGACGCGCGAGATACGGGCCGGGCGCCGCCCGCCGACCCAAGGCGTCCCTGCCATCCCAGGTCACGCGATGGGGGCCGGTGCTCTCACGCTCGAGTTCCACGAGGATCCGGACCCTTCGCCCGCTCACATCGTAGATGGTGAGCGAGACAGGCCGTTCCGCGGGGAGCACATAGTCGAACGTCACCCCGCCGCGCGAGGGCGAGGGAAAGGGCGCGCGGAACTCGAGCTTCGCGCGGTCGGGCTTGGGGATGGATTCTTCTCCCAACGGGGGGCGGCGGAAACGGATGCGGCGGATCTCGCCCGGACCCTGCGTGTACTGGCTCTGGATACGACAGTAGTAGAGCGAGCCGTCGGACGCCTGCAACCAGTCCACGATGAGTGAGGCTCCCAATCCCAATCCCCAGTCCGTTGCGTTGGGCTGGCCGGGCGCGGGCGCCAGCGCCCACGTATTACCACTACGCTTCAAGCGCCGCACCCACACGCCATACGTGTCGCTGCAGAAGACGTCGCCTTCGTATTCGGGCGGGAACGGGATGGCGGCGCCAGCGGGCGGACGGTAGATCACCCCGGCGGTGACCGCATTCCCCTGGGTGTGGTCATAGACGTAGATCGGGTCGGTCCAGCTCGA
>CAYONG010000186.1:0-20001 GCA_964405235.1 uncultured bacterium
ACCTCCAGTTCCTGACCGACGTGTCGCGGATCGACGGCCTGGTTCTCGAACTTGAGAACCGAGGACATGGCGCGTACGACGAGATCGGGCGACGTGGAGAGCCTCGTGATGACCGCGTCCGCAAGACCCACGCCGAGGTAGGCGAGACTCTGGTCTCCGCCGATGTTCTTGAAGGGGAGGACCGCGATCGCCTGAGGGCCGCTGCTCGGAGCGGGACCAGCCGTCACCTGCCTGGCGAGCCTCCCGCATTCGAGCGAGTCCAGATCGTTGTCCAGGTCCCGTGCGGATGCGTGGCGCCGGGCGGGAACCTTGGAGAGAACCTTGCCGAGCACGAAATCGAAGTCGCCGGACAAGTCTGGATTCAACGTCGATGGGGGCTTGGGAACTTCGTGAAGAATCTGATGCATCGTGTCCACGGTCGAGCCCGCAAGGAATGGATGCCGCCCCGTGAGCAGCTCGTAGAGGATCGTGCCGAGCGAGAACAGGTCGCTCGCTGGGCCCGCCGGCTTGCCCAGGACCTGCTCCGGAGACATGTAGGATGGCGTTCCGATAACCATCCCGGGCATGGTCACCGTGCGTCCGTCCGCCTCGGCGTCAAGGCTTCGCGCGAGTCCGAAGTCGAGGATCTTCACAAGTCCGTCGGAGCGGACCATCAAGTTGTCGGGCTTGAGATCGCGGTGGACCAATCCGGCGTCGTGGGCGACCGCCAGCGCGGCCAACACCTGTCGGATCACCTTGAGGATTCGCTCCGGTGATTCCGTTACGCGCGCCCATTCCCGCAGGGTCTGCCCCTGGATCCGCTCCATCGCGATCCAGACACGCCCATCGGTTTCCCCTGCGTCATGGATCACGACGATGTTCGGGTGATTGAGAGCGGACGCGGCGCGGGCTTCATCGAGGAGCCGCTCGCGGCGGGCCCGATCATGGCTGAACTCATCGGGCAATACTTTTACCGCCAACTGGCGCCCGAGCACGGGATCCTCGGCGAGGAACACCTGCCCCATGCCCCCGCGGCCAAGCGGTTCGAGAATTCGATAACGCCCAAGAGTTTTCTCTGACATGACCCGCCGACACTACCACGAGGGGACATCGGACTTCGTCATCCGGCCGTGCGGGGCGATTCAATCCACGGGGGTGGCGTCCGTGCGCCCCGTACGGCGCCCGGTGGCGGTCGGGTCTGAAGGATCGAAATGGCTTCGCCTGATTCGGCAATGTTCGGCGGAGGTTCGGGGGTCACCCTCCGTCGCGGGGACCCCGCTTCGCGGGCCCGCTCGTCGGGTGCCCCCCGAACCTCCGCCTCGGGCCCATGGCCGAATCAGGCGAAGCCATTTAGCCCTTGCGCCGCAGGCCTTTCGACTCGCGCCGGCGCGCCCAGTCGTCCAGCAAGAGGACGATGCGGGGCGGAGGCCGAACCGAGAAGTCCTTTGCGGAGGCCACCCGGCCCTCGAGCAACAGTGCCTTGGGCTGATGGTAGGTGCCCAGCACCCAGTCGGCGATTGGGAGCCCGAAGAACCCCGAGATCGCCTCGTTGCACGAGATGTTGGCGTGGTGCATGTGGTGGAAGCCGTAGAGCCGGCGCCACATGCCGCCCATGCGCGGATGCTCCGTGGCGTGTTTCCACCACTCGTAGGGCCGGTGCTCGATGGCGTGCAGGATCTCGTACAGGCACATGGACCAGGTGATGGCGGCATAGCCGCCCATCAGGATGGGCGCGCGGGGGAGCAGCAGCTGGACCGCGATCAGAAGCGGCGTGAAGATCGCCCAGAACGCCGCGATGGAATAGGGCGGGAACGCCGAGTCCTCGTGCTGCGACTCCTCCACGATCGGGTAGCGGTTCAGCACGTAGCGGTCGGAGCCGTCGCTCACCGGCTGCAGGCGGATCGGCGTCAGGCCATGGTGATGCCGGTGCCCGCTCGCAAGCCACAAGAGCCAGCGCGTGGTGACGGAGTGGAGCACGTAGCGGTGGAAGCCCCACTCGAAAAAGCACACGAACAGGTGCGCGCCGAGGAAGGAGAGCAGCAGGGCCATGCCGCCGGCGCCAAACTGGGAGGCCCAGACGGATGGCAGCAGGAATCGGAAGGCAAGGAGCAGAAGTGAATACTGGACGACGGCTTGAACGCTGAACCAGAAGATGGAGAATCGCTTTTGCTGCGTCGTCATCGTCAAAGCCCTCGAGGTGGAGGGGGGGGAGCCGGCATCCTCTATGGACTCGCCCGACATGCCTGAGTCGCGCGCTGGCGATCCGCGCCCCGACGAGATGAGTGGACCTGGACCGGATTCTCCAGCGGGGAGCCGATATCGTCAAGTCGGGCACGAGCGGAGCGGGGCGGAGTCCCGTGCCACTCGAAGAGCCCCCTCGCGATTGTCACCTCACGCGGCCCGGGACCACGACGGCCTCATCCTTCTCGAAATGCTCGCGGTACCAGATCCGGTAGTGATGCTTCGCCCACTCGCGATCCACCCAGCCGGTGAACATCCCTTCGAGGCCGATTCGGGTGCTCGGGTTGATGGCGGCCATGAAGATGTGCCCCGCGACCAGCGGGAAGCCCATCACGGCCATGGCGAGGTGGGCGATCCAGGAGAAGAAGGCAATGCCCGGCATCCAGACCATGATCCCGGTCACGATGTAGAGCGGGTAGGTGGCGGTCAACATCATGAAGTTCAGCTTCTCTGCAGCGTTGAACTTGCCTTGCTCGGGAAGCGTGATCCTGTGGTTGACCGCCGCGCGGGGCGCGAGCAGGAGCCACCGGATGTCGTTTGCGTCCCAGCTCCAAGCCTGCCGGAGGTTGCCGAGGTGCGTTCTCCAGTCGGCCATCCCCGCGAGCAGGGTCAGGGGCGGCAGGACCGGTGTATCGACCTCGGCGAGTGGCTGCAGTTGCCACGGTTCGTCACCGAACGCCAACGGTGCCGTGTCGACCTCCATCACCGGGCCGCAGGCCGTCTTGGCCGGGTCGGTCAGCAACTACACGATCTCCGCCGCGGGCGCGCCATCCGGCACCGCCGGAGGATTCAATCTGAAAGCGGACGGCGGCACGTTTACAGCCGGAACCGGCAACAAGGTTGCAAGTGGTGAACTGACGCATTCGACCAACAGCAGTCGTAGCTGGAGCTTCAAGTGGACGGCGCCTGCCACCGCCGGGACATACCGATTCTGGGCGGTCGGGATGGCCTCGAACGGCTCGGCAACCAGCGGCGATTCGTGGAACTGGTATGGGGGAGCCGTCTCGACGCCGTTCACGATCACGGTGGGTGGCCCGATGGGGGACACGACCGCGCCGGCAGCCGCGACGGACCTGAGGTGAGGTAGCGGGGCGACCGCGTGATCCCTGAGTGATCTCGAACCTGACCGCAGGCGCCTGGACGAAGTGAAGGCGATCCTGTCCAATTGCTTCTGCGGGGTCAGGCGGAGGCGGCAAGTCCTTAGAGGTCGAGAAGCCTGGCGTCGAGGTCGGCGCGCGCGACCCCGATCGAAGGGACCCAGTGCGCGACGCTTCCGAAACGCGGGTGACGGCATTGGGATGCTAATCCATCCGTACGCCGCGCACGCCCGCATCCATTTGCCCGGTCAGCGGGCCGACATCTGGGTCCGCTGGGTCAGCTCGGCGGCGAGCCCGTCCATCCCGTAGATCTTGCGCAGCGCCTCGAGGATCGCGCTCGAATGCACCGCCACCGCGCGCGCCTGCCGGTCCTCGAACACGTAGTCCCAGGCGAACGACTGCGTGTTGCCGTCGAAGATGAGCCCGACGTATTCCAGATCGCGGTTGAGCACCGGGCTGCCGGAGTTGCCGCCGATGATGTCGGTGGTGGCAACGAAGTTGAGCGGCGTATCGAGGTCCAGACGCGGGCGGGCTGCGGCGACGCGCTTCGGGAGGGCAAAGGGTGGGCGGCCATCGAAGCTCCGCGACCGGTCGTAGAGCCCGAGGAATGTGGTCTTCCAGGGTACGCGAGTGCTGAGCTGTTCGTAGCCCGCCACGCGGCCGTAGCTAACGCGCAGCGTGCCGGTGGCGTCGGGATGCATCGACTTGCCGTCCAGCGCGAAGCGCGCCGCGGCGATCCTCGCGCCCTCGAGCGACTCGACGCTCTCGACGTTGTCCTCATGCCAGGCCCGCAGCTCGCGGTAGGGGGGCTCGAGCTGCCGCGTCCACACGATGAGCGGGTCATCGGAGGCCTCGACCGCCGCGCGACCTCCGGCCACGAGTTGCTTGCGGAACGCCACGTCGCCAAGCTTCGTCCTCTGCGTCAGATCGTTGGCCACATCGGCGGGCGGACGGCCGCCGAGCGCCAGCTTGACGCAGGGGTCCTCGGGCCCGAGCGCTTCGAGGGCGTCGGTAAGTTGGGTGGCCAGGGTGACGGCGTCAAGGTCCGGATAGATCGGCGCGGGCGAGAACATCTGGAAGCGGAGCGATTCGAGGTTCGAGTCGCGGTACTCCTCGAAGCGCTTGTCGTTAGGCTTCTCGGTCTCGGCTGCGTAGCGGACGACATTGGCGGCCAGGCCGGCCAGCCGGGCGCCGCGTGACAGATCGCGAAACAGGTACTCGCGGTGGCGGCGCATCTGCTCGCGCTCGGCCGCGGCGATGCGGTCCCAGGCGTCGCCGCACTCGGCCGCGAGCCGGGGGTCGCCGGCGACGCGGGCTCGCAGCGCTGCTTCTTCCTTCTGCTTCAGCGCCATCACGGTGGGGTCCTTCAGCACCTCGAGGAATGCCCGCTGCCGCTTGAGGTTGTTCTCGAGGCCGAAGATGCGGTCGAGCGCCTGCCGAGCCTGCTCGGGGCCCCGCGCCGCGTAAACCCGCAGGGCCGCGAGCCGATGCTCCTGCTGGCGGATGCGGATCGGATGCGAGGCGTCGCGCAGGTACTCGAGTTGGGCCACGGTCCGGAGCCGGCTCGTGGATCCGGGGCTCCCCGAGACGAACACCAGCTCGCCGTCGGACGGTCCCGCGGCGCTCCACCGGAACCAGCGCGCCGGGCGGACCGGCTTGCCGTCTTCGTAGATACGGAAGAACGCGAAGTCCAGGTCGTGCCTTGGAAAGCAGAAGTTGTCCGGGTCACCCCCGAAGAACGCGATGCCCTGCTCGGGCGCCATCACCAGGCGGACATCGGTGTACTTCTTGTAGCGATAGAGCCAGTACTCGCCGCCGTGGTAGAGCTCGACCACCCGGGACCGGAGGCCGGTACTCTGGCTGGATTCCTTCTCGATCGTCGCGGTGACGGCCTTGCGCTGGGCGCTCTGCGTGCTCCCCGGCGCCTTCGCGTCGACCGCGCCCTGCACCCGATCCGTCACGTTCTCGGTCGACATGAGCACGCGCAGTTCGAGATCGGGGCACTTCATCTCCTCGGTGGCCGACCGGGCGAAGAACCCGTCGTGGACGAAGTCGTGCTGCGGTGACGAGACCTTCTGCAGCTGTCCCAGCGCCACGTGATGGTTGGTGAGGACGAGCCCGTTGGCCGAGACGAATGCCCCCGAGCCGCCGCCGAAGCTCACGCTCGCCTTCTGCAGGTGGTCGATCCAGTCCGGCGTGGGGGTGAAGCCGTATCGCTCCTTCAGCCGGGCGAGGGGCAGGTTGTCGAGCGTCCACATGCCTTCGTCGGCGGCGAGCGGCGGAGCGAGCGATGCGGACAGCGCGGCCGTGAGCAGGGCCGCGGCGACCGAGAGCCTGGAAACCGAGCGGCACATGGGATCCTCTGTCGGTGCTGGCGGGACATTGGGCGGAACAACGGAGACCGGGAACGAGCGGAGACTATCTCAGGCGGCGAGCCCGTGTCATGCACCGCGCCGGAGTTAGCCTTGGCCCCCCTCCGTGCCGCGGCCCTTACGACTCTCGCCGCGGCCAGGCCGGCGGTGCGCCCGCTTGCCTCAGCCCTTGGGTTTCCCGATAGTCCGGGCGAGGCACACCGCGCGTGGAGGCCGTCGTGAATCCGACCAACCCGATGTCCGCCCGGCAGGGCAGCGACTTCAAGGCCCTGTTCCGGAAGCTCGAGCAATCGCTCGCCGAGATCGAGCATGTCGAGGACGTGGCGAAGATGCTCACCAGCATCCTCGAGAACCTGTTGATGCGGTTCGAGGACGAGCTCGGCTTCGAGGGTGGGCGGGTTTACAAACGCGAAGGCGGGGACTTCATCCTCTGCTGCGGCTTCGGCGCGTCGCGGAACGCCCCGCTCGGGCTGCGAGTGCCGCGCGACTACCCGCCGCACGTGCGACTGCTCTCCGAGGGGCTGCTGATCATGCGCCGCGGCGAGCCGGGTGTGGATGCCCGGTTCGAGGAGTCGATCGGCGTCTCGTCCACCTTTGCGGCGATCGCGGTGGGCGAGGGCAACAGTTACATCATCGCGTTCTCCATCCGCGGCGAGGGCCGCGAGGAGCAGCTGGTGTACTCACTCACGGCGGTCCGTCACGTCATCAACCTCAAGCTCCAGCAGCGCAGGATGTCGGTGATACTCGAGCAGTCCCGCATTGTGCAGGAGGAGCTGCTGCCGGCCGCGCCTCCCACGCTCCCCGGCTACGACATCGCCGGCCGGATGCGCGCAGCCGAGGTGGTCGGGGGCGATGTCTTCGACTTCCTGCCGCTCGCGGGCGGGCGGCTTGCGGTCGCGATCGCCGACTCGTCGGGTCACGGGCTGCCGGCGGCGCTGCTGGGGCGTGACGTCATCACGGGGCTCCGCATGGCGACCGAGGGTGTGTTCGAGATCACCCGTGTGGTCGGGGGGCTCAACCGCCTGATCCACCGGGCCGCGCTCTCGACCAAGTTCGTGACGATGTTCCTGGGCGTGCTCGAGCCGGACGGGGGCCTGGTGTACTGCAACGCCGGCCACAATCCGCCGTTGTTGCTGCGAGACGATGTGTTCGAGGAGCTCGACCGCGGCGGCACGGTGCTGGGGCCGCTGGCGTCGGCCCGCTTCGATCGGGGAGAGTTCGCCATGCGGGCGGGGGACACGCTCGCGCTATTCACCGACGGGCTGGTGGAGCGGGCAGGGGCGGGGGGCGTGGCCTACGGCACGGATCGGCTGCGTCAGGTGCTGCTCAATCGTCGTGGCGCCGGGGAGACGGTGGAGGCGATCTTCGCCGATTCCGATGCCTTCGCGGACCACGCCCCATTGGCGGACGACGTCACCGCGATCGTGGTGCGCAGGCTCTGACGGGGGATTCGCCGCTCAGCCGCGGGGGTTCCGTCGTCGCCGGGGACGTTCGCTCGCGGCACCGGTCACGAGGTAGGTCCCGCTGCGCTCGTCCTTGCGCAGCGTGACGATCCCGGAGTCCTGCGCGTCCTCGAGCAGCTCGCTGAAGCTGCCGTAGCCCAGAGCGGCCTCGGAGAAGGCCGGGCGCTTGCGCTTCATGGTGTCCTTCACGAGCGAGGCCTGGATCACGTCGAAGTTCTCCCGCTGCAGCGCGCGCACGGTGTCCGCGAGCAGGCGGAACGCACCCTCCTTGCCGTGTGCGGGTTTGGCGTCCTTCTCCGCGGGTTCCTCTCCGCGTTCGAGGTCCTCATAGTAGATGAACTCGTCGCAGGCGTTGGCGAGCAGCGGCGAGGTGGACTTCTTCATGCCCAGACCGATCACGTGCCGGCCGTTCTCCTTGAGCTTGGCGACCAGCGGCGAGAAGTCGCTGTCGCCGGAGACGATCACGAACGTGTCGATGTGCTCCTTGCTCCAGCTCAAGTCCATGGCGTCCACCACCAGCCGGATGTCGGCGGAGTTCTTGCCTGTGGTCTCGCGGCGCGGGATCTCGATCAACTCGATGCCGTTCTCGTGCAGGCTCCGGGTGTGCTCGCGGAACCGGTGCCAGTCGGCGTAGGCCACCTTGACGATGACCTTGCCCTTCTCCAGCAGGCGGTCGAGCACCCGCCGGATATCGAACGGGGCGCTGGCGTCGCGCAGCCCAAGGGCGATGTTCTCGAAGTCGATGAACACGGCGATCTGCAGTTGCGGACCGGTCGAGGCTGGGGCGGCGGGCATGGGTCGGACCTCCGTGACGTGAGTGACGCGAAACGACACCATACGCCCTCCGCGCAGGAAATGCCGCTCCCGCGGCGTTGCGAATCGCAGCTCGGGTCCGGGGATCACGGGCACGCTGACCACGGAGAAATCGGGCCGGTACACGAAGATCTCGCGGCCGCTTTGGGCCCACGCCCCAATGATCGCCCCGGTCTTGAACACCTGCTGTTTCATCCCGGGCTCAGGGAAGAACTGCACGAAGGCCTGGCCGCTCCCGGTCTCATCGGAGCCGTAGACCACCCACCGGCCGTCGGGCGAGATGACCACGAACTGCTAGTTGAACGGCTTGAGCATGAATTGCGTGTGAGCCACGCCGATCGACGGCCGCGCTGATCGACGGCTGCGCCATCGACCGATCAGGCCCCGCGGGCATCTGTCGGTTTCGAGCTGCCGCATCCGGGAGCGCAGGGTCGTGCGCCTCGAGCAGTCGCCGCCGCCATCCTCCGTCGCGCCGACGATCACTTGAGCCTGCTCGCCGGCATCTCACGGCTCCAGCGCTGCGAGTTGAACGGGCGCGACGTCACGCGGCTCGAGACGCTGGCTGGTGCGATCCGTGGTTCCCGCCCCGCTCAGCGGATCGCGGCCAGCCTCCGCGTGAGCACGCGGCCTTCGGCTTCGAGCCGCACCAGGTAGAGACCACTCGCGAGTTTGCGTCCCGCTTCGTCGCGCAGCGCGAAGTGCTCGCGATGCGCCCCTGCCGGGAGTTCGCCGTCGCGCAGCAACTGCACGCGGCGCCCCGTGCAGTCGTACACTGTCAGCCGCACGTGCCCCGCACGCGACAACGTGTAGCGCAGCGCCGTGCTGCCCTGCGCCGGGTTCGGGCTCGGTGAGGCAAAGCCGAGCGCCATGGGCGTCAATCCGTCGCCCGCGTCCAGCGCCCCGCTCGGGACCAGCGTGGCCGCTCGCGACTCGTTGCCGTGCGAGTCGACCGCGGTGAGTTTGTACGCATACGGGGCGCCGGCCGCGTCGGCGTAGCCTGTGTCGGGCAGCGTGCCTACAAGGTTGGCGGGCCCGGGCACGAAAACGGTGCTCGTTCCTCGGTAAAGGCGGTAGCCCGCCAGGTCGCCCTCGGGGTTGCGGTTCCAATGCAGGGTCGCGGTGCCGGCGGCGTATTGGCCGGTGAATGGCGAGGGGGTGGCCGGAGCGAGGTTGTCCACCGAATAGCCAGCCGCGGCCGTGGACAGCCAGTACTTGGAGCCCGTGCCGTTCCTTCCCACGACCATGAACGACGTGGTCGGGTTGGAGCCCGCGATCGAGTCACCGGTCGTCGCTTGCGTCGAGCCGTAAGTGGAGATGAAGTGCTGCAGGTTCACGGTGCTCACGTACTCCCACGCCAGCTCCTGGGTGCCGGAAACCGTGAACAGGTGTGCGCGATCTCCTGCCGTGGGAACCTCGCCGAGGTTCAGATGCCGGCTTGAACCGCGAACAATCGCATCCTGCGCGACGTTGGGCGGCACGGAGTGAAAGATGTCGTATGCCGTGAGGTCAGGGTCGTACTCGAGGTCGAGATAGCTGGCGTCCCAGGCCAGCCGCACGCGACCGCCCTGGTCGTTCGGGATGTCCAGAACCGTGGCGATCGTGGGTTCGGGGCTCCCCAGCTTTCCGAACTTCTCGATACGCTGAGCGTAGATGTCGAAGTTGCTGCTGCGGTAGTCCTGCCAGATGACGATCGCGCCGCCCGCACCGTCCGGGACGATCGCCGGGCGGTTCTGTAAGTTCACGGCCGTGCACAGCGCCACGCCGTTGGCCGTCCACTGGGGCGCGCCGACCGCGTTGATCCGCTGCGCGTAGATGTCGTGGCCCGTGTTGTTGAAGGGATCGGACCAGGTGACGATCGCGCCGCCCGCATCGTCCGAGGCGATGGCGAGGGTCTCTTGATTGAGCGGGGCCGTACACAGCGCCACGCCGTTCGCTGGCCACTTTGGCAAGCCCGCCGCCGTGATGCGCTGCGCATAAATGTCTAGGAAGCCGCCGCTGCGGATGTCAAACCAGGTGACGATCGCGCCGCCCGCACCGTCCGAGACGGCCCTGGGGCTGTAGTTGTTATTGCTCGTGCCGGTGCACACCGGAATGCCGTCCGGATACCACAGCGGCACGCCCCCTCCGCTGATGCGCTGGGCATAGATGTGATCGGGCGAGGGGGGGCGGTAGTCCCTCCAGGTAACGATTGCGCCGCCTGCGCTGTCCGAGACGATGATCGGGCCTAGTTGGAGTCCGGTGTCGGTGCACAGCGCCACGCCATTCGCAGGCCATCGCGGCGAGCCCGCCGCGTTGATGCGCATCGCGTAGATGTCGTTGTTGCCGCTCCGGAAGTCCTGCCAGGCGACGATTGCACCGCCCGAGTCCGGGACGATCGTGGGCAACGTCTGGTTGCCCGCGGCGGTGCACAGCGCCACGCCGTTCGCCGTCCATTGCGGCGTACCCGCGGCGTCGATTCGCTGCGCGTAGATGTCTTCGCTCGTGCCGCTGCGGTCGTCATGCCAGCTGACGATCGCGCCGCCCGCACCGTCCGCGACGATCGTCGGGTACTGCTGGTCACCCGAGGAGGTGCACAGCGCCACGCCATTCGCGGCCCACTGGGGCACGCCCGCCGCAGTAATGCGTCTCGCGTAGATGTCCTTGCTGCCGCTCCGGGGGTCTTGCCATGTGACGATGGCGCCGCCCGCACCGTCCGAGGCGATCGTGGGGTTGATCTGGCTATCCGTGGCGGTGCACAACGCCACGCCATCGGCCGTCCACTGGGGCGCACCTGTCGCGCTGACGCGCTGCACGTAGATGTCGGAGATCCCGGTGCGGAAGTCTCGCCAGGCGACAATCGCGCCGCCCGCGCCGTCCGAGACGCCCGTGAGGGAGTCCTGGGTCCCCGCTATGGTGCACAGCGGCACGTTGCCGTTATAGAGCTCATGTGGCCACGCGGCGGCGGCCGGGCGAATGGCAATGGTCAGAGCCAGCAGGGCGAGGGCGAGCGCGGGCACGAGGAATCGGGAGCGGCTCATGGACTTCTCCGTGGGGTGCGTGAAACGCGTGAGGTGTCGCCGTGGGCATTTAGCGCGAACAGGGGAGGCGATGGGCGACGGGTGGCCAACCGCACCCCGCGTCGCCAGACGGAAGGAGAACGAGGCACGGATGCTGACCCATATGATTATTGCGGCGACAGGGAGAATGAGGGCGTCGTTCACGCTGGTCTTCCTTCCGGAAACGGGATCCTGCCGGGTGACGATGGGGCTCGAATGGTAGCGTGGGTGGGCGGTCAGGACCAGTAGGATTTGACCGACCTACCTGCTACACGAGTACGGAATGGCCGCCACGGCTCGGCTGGCCGCTACTAGGGGCGCCTGTTCGTGCAACACCCCCGACCCGGGGCAACATGCCGACGGTGGCCACACGCTGATCTCGGGCTGGCAGGATGCATTCGTGGTCGGCGTGGCGGGCCAGCTGGGTGGCAACGTCCAGATCATGCGATCGGTCGTCTCGCAGAGCGGGGCGCAAGGTATCTCGATGGTGCTTGGCCAGTAACAGAACTGGCACGACATCGTGATCGTCCCGGCGGGGGGGAACGTCAAGAGCGTGACCCTCTACGACCCTCGCGGCGATGGCACCATCGTGGTGACGGCCGAGCTCGTGGGCCCGAGCAGGCCGGGGCACCTGATCGTGATGGTCGATGCGCCCATGTTCTGGCTGCACGCCTTCATCCAGATCGACTCCTCGGCGACGGCGGCGGACAAGTTCGAGCCGGGGGCGGCTCAAGGTGCTGTACCGGTGACCGAGGCCCGGCCGACCGGGCCGCCGCGGACGAGGCGGCGCTCCACTACTCCTCGCGCCCCGCCCGCCAGTTCACCGCCACTGAGATGCCGGGCACCGTCCGCTCCGCGGGGATGGCCGCCAGGAACCGCTGCCCATCCGGGGCCGGCCACCACCCGCCCGAGTTGAGCGGCAGCCGGTACATCTCGCGCGGTGGCCCGAATCGCAGCTCGGACCCTGGAATCACCGGCACGCTGATGACGGAGAAGTCGGGACGCAGCAGGAAGATCTCACGACCGCTTCCGGCCCACACGCCGAAGACCGCCCCGGTCTTGGACACCTGCTGCTTCATCCCGGGTGTGGGAAACGATTGAACGAACGCCTGCGTGCTACCGGTCTCATCGGAGACGTAGACCACCCAGCGGCCATCCGGCGAGATAGTCGCATTCTGCTCGTTGAACGGCGTGACCAGGAACGGCGCGCGGGCGCCTCCAGCCGCGGGCATGACGAACAGGTTCCAGCCGTTCTCACCGCCGAGCTCGTTCATCACGACCCACTTCCCGTCCGGCGACCAGGAGCTGGCGTCCTTGAAGGGAAGGCCCGACTGATAGAACACCTCATCAGCCCCGGTGCCATCCGCGGCTCGCCGGTAGATGTCGCGCGGGCCGCCGCGATTCGAACCGTAGAGGACCTGCTTGCCGTCCGGCGACCATGCGCCGACATAGTTCGTTCCAGTGCCCATCGTGAGCCGATTGGCGACGCCGCGCGCCAGGTCCACGATCCACAGGTCAAGCGTGCCGCTCCCCTCTTCCTTGTTAATGCACGCATAGCGACCGTCGGGGGAGAGGTTGAAGAGGCCCCAGCGATCGGCCGGCAAATCGACCACCCCGGTCTCGCGACCACCGCGGTCGAGCCAGACGAGCCGGGTATTCTGCTTGCCCGCGCTCTGCCAGGCGAGCACACCGTTGGCCGATACGCTGGCCCCCGGAGCGCCACTGTAGGCCGACCGGGCCGGCGGCTCGCCGATGCTGAACGGGTCACCGGTCACCTGGCGCCGGCCCAGGTCGAATCGCTGGGCGAGCAGGGCGTCGTTGCGCGAGAAGATGAGGTAGCCGGGGGCGGCGTAGACCGGGGCGCCGATCGCGGTGATCAGCGGTGTGCGCTGCTTCGAGCGCAGCGAGCCGACGTAGCAGGCGAACTGCCCGTTCTTGACCGGCAGTGCGGCATAGGTGAAATGCTCGCCGTCCGGGAGAAAACAGGGCCAGCGGTGCGCGGTCTCCGCCTGGGTCGAGTCCACCGCGGTGACCGCTTCGGGGCTGCCGCCACGCGCGCGCACCTGGTAGAGCGGGCTGGTTGGCGAGGGGCTGAAAACGATGACGTCGTTTCGATTCCAGCTCGCCCCGCGCCCGCTGGAGGCATCGCAGATCGGTTCCGGCTGACCGCCGGCCGCGCGGGTCCGCTTGAGCTTGCCGTCGGCAAAGAATCCGATCTGCTTCCCGTCGGGCGACCAGAAGGGGAGGGTGGCGTTCTTCGTCCCCGGTAGCTCGCGCGCCTCGAAATCGCCGAGCGGACGAACCCAGAGCGTGGCCTGTCCGGTGGAGTCGTTGGCGACGAAGGCCAGCGTCTGACCGTCGGGCGAGATGGAAAGCTCGTTGGGATCGTTCGCCAGGTCCACGCGGGTCGGCGGGTGGATGGTGAAGCGCAGCGGCGCCGACTCGGACCGCGGCGGCCCGGCTGCGTTCCACGCGAGCGCGCCGGCAGCGGCCCCCCCGACCAGCAGGAGCGCGGCGGCGGCAATCGTCTGCCAGCGCGGGCGGAAGGGCGTGACGGTCGCGGCCGCGGCGGTCGTGCCGCCCGCCACGGTCGCCGCGCTCGCGGCGGCGACGCGCGAATGGCTCGACACGCGGCTCCCCATCAGATCCTCGATCTCGATGCGGGCATCGCCGATGTCGCGCAGCCGCCCGCGCGCGTCGCGCTCGAAGCAGCGGGTGAGGAGCATGCGCAGCTTCTCGGGCGTCTCCGCCGGCAGCTTCGACCAGTCCGCGGAGCCCTGGAGGATGAGCGCGATGGTGTCCGACACCGTCTCGCCGGCGAACGCCTGCCTCCCGGTCAGGCACTCGTAGAGCACGCAGCCGAACGACCAGATGTCGGTGCGGCGGTCCACCGGTTTGCCGCGCGCCTGCTCGGGGCTCATGTAGGCGGCGGTGCCGAGGATGACGCCGGCGCCGGTGGCGGAGAACGCGACGGTCGGGGACTGCGAGAGGTCGGGGCTCGAGTCGGCGCCCGCGGCGGCGCTCTTGGCGAGGCCGAAATCGAGCACCTTGACCTCGCCCGCGGGGGTGAGCTTGACGTTGCCGGGTTTCAGGTCGCGGTGGACGATGCCGGCCTCGTGCGCCGCCTCGAGTGCGCTCGCGATCTGGCGGCCCACGTCGAGCGTGTCCTCCACCGACAGCGGGCCGCGCCGAAGGCTCTCGGCCAGGGTCTCGCCCTCGACGTACTCGAGCGCCAGGAAGCGCCGGCCGTCGGCCTCTTCGAGCCCGTAGATGCCGGCGATGTTCGGGTGGGTGAGCGCGGCGAGCAGCCGGGCCTCGCGCTCGAAGCGCGCAAGCCGCTCGGGGTCGCGCGCGAACGCGTCGGGCAGCACCTTGATCGCGACCGGGCGATCAAGCCGCGTGTCGCGGCCCAGGTAGACGACGCCCATGCCGCCGCGGCCGACTTCGCGCTCGATCGGATAGGAGCCGATCTTCTGTGGGGTCATGGGGTCAATATAGCCGAGTCCGGGGACCGATGCGGGACGCGGGGACTCTCATCGCACCCGCAAGCGAGCGTGGCCGCGCTTGCGGTCCGCGGCCGACCGGCCTCACCCGCCGCCGAGCCCGCCGCGCACCGCCAGCGCCAGCGATATCGCTAGCGCCAACGCCGCAATGATCCCGAGGGTCCGCATCGGCAGGCCGGGCGCCGGCCCGCCGAGCCGCGGGCTCAACGGGATCAACGCTCCGAGCAGCGCGCCGGCCGCCAGGCCGGCCGTGTGGGCGGCGTTGTCGGTGGCGTTGCGCGTGAAGCCGGCGGCTAGCCCCTGCCCGATCAGGAACAGAAGCGCCCCGCCCATCGCCCGTGCGCGTCCCGGGGCCAGCCGGTGCCGCACGCGAAAGGCGCTCACTAGCAGCGCCCCGCCGAGGGCGAAGATGGCGCCCGAAGCACCGACGCTGATGCTGAGCCCTGGATCATGCCGGCTGAAGCGCCAGGCGAGGCTCCCGAGCGACGCCAGCGCCCCGCCCGCGGCATAGATCACCCAGAAGCCCCAGCGGGTGAAGATGCGCTCCACCGCGGGGCCGAAGATGAGCATGCTCGTGGCATTGAAGAAGGCGTGCGCCATGCCGGCATGCACGAAGGTCGAGGCGAGCAGGCGCCACGCGGTGTCGAGCGCGCCCAACCGCGGGGCGCTTGCGCCCCAGGCGAAGAGCGCCTGCATGTCCCCGATCTCCCGCCGGAACGCGACCGCCGCGAATACCGCGCCCCACGAGAAGAGGAGCAGCGCCGTGCCCCAGGGCGGGATGTCCCCGACCGCGGACCACAACTCCACCGGGGGCGGCTCGTCGGGATCGGGGGGCACGTAGCCGGGCTCGATCTCCAGCTCCTCGGGATCGGGAATGTCGGTCATCGCGCCGTTATTCTACCGCCTCGGCGCGCGATGCGGGGCGCTTTGGCGCGCTGGACGCCCCGTCGGCGGGCCTGCTCCGAACTCCCATTGACAAGACACTCCCACCCGCACCATGATTTCCTACGAGTTCGCTCGCGCGGCTAGATCCGCGCGCGGTCCCGAAGGCTGGGGCGGCCGACGGGATCGGGAGGGTTGGGTCCCTCCATGTTAAGGCAGCCCCTAATCAAGGAGGTGATCCATTGGACAGTAGTCGTTTGGGTTCGGTGGAGGTGGCGACCTCGTAGGGGACCTTCCGGTGCCCTGGCGCATCCGGGCAGGCCCTGCAGGGGATGACCCAACGCCATTGAAACCGAAAGCCTTGGGGCTCCGGCGCAGCACGGCCGGGGCCCCATTTTTATGCCACTTTCGCGACCCTTCAGTGGCCCCGCCCGCGCGCCGATACCTTGAACCTTGCGCCGGGAGGTCGGGGGATACCAATGCCCCCTGCAGGCCCGGCCGCGCTCGAGAGGGATCTTGGGAGAGACGAAGCCTCAACTCCACTGGTCGCCGCGCGACCGCGCGGCGCGCGTCCGGGACGACGCCTCATCCGCCGGCTCGCTCCCGGCGTTCGACGCAAAGGATGTCCTCGAAGCCGCCCCGACCCCGATCTTCGCCTTCGACGACGAGGGGCGCTTCATCTGGTCGAATCCCGCGGCGGAAGCGTTGTGCGGCCGCCCGATCGCCGAGCTGCGTGGCCGGCCCTACTACGAGGTGGTGGCGCCCGCCGACCGCGCGCGGCTCGCGCGCGAGGTGGTCCGGCAACGCTGGCGGGGCGAGGCAGTCGCCATCACACGGCTCGGCGTTCGGACCGCGGGCGGGGGCGACCGGCAGATGGCGGTTCGCACTCACCGGGTGGAAACCGCGCGGGGCGGCGTCCAGTTCGTGGCGATGGCGCACGAGCTGGCGGACGAGAGCGCAGGGATCGACGGCCTGCACGAGCGAGCGGACCGTCTCGGTGTTCGCAATGCCGCGGTCGACGCAGCCGATCTCAAGGGCGAATTCCTCGCCAACGTGAGCCACGAAATACGCACACCGATGAACGGCATTCTCGGCATGTCCAGTCTGCTGCTCGAGTCCGAGCTGGACCGCGACCAGCGCTGCTTTGCCGAGCTGATCGTGTCGTCGGCCCGCTCGCTGCTCGTGCTGGTGGACGACGTCCTCGACTTCTCGAAGGCCGAGGCGGGCAGGCTCGAGATCGACACCATCGACTTCGACTTGCGCCTGAACGTCGACCAGGTGGCGGCGCTGCTCGCCCCGGCCGCCGACGCGAAGGGGCTGGTCCTGACCTGCAACATCAGTCACGAGGTGCCGTCGCTGGTGCTCGGCGATCCCGGCCGCATCCGCCAGGTGCTGCTCAACCTCACGGGCAACGCGCTCAAGTTCACCGAGCACGGCGAAGTGGCGATCCGGGTCGAGCGGCTCGAGGAGAGCCCGACCCACGTCACGCTCCGGTTCGCGGTCAAGGACACCGGGATCGGCATGACGCCCGAGCAGATGGCGCGCCTGTTCCAGACCTACGTCCAGGCCGATTCCGCGATCTCGCGTCGCTTCGGTGGCACCGGGCTTGGGCTCGCCATCTCCAAGTGCCTATTGGAGATGATGGGCGGCGAGGTCGGTGTTTCGAGCCAGGTGGGCGAGGGAAGCACCTTCTGGTTCACGCTGCCGCTCGAGAAGCAACTGGTGGTGACGCTGGCCCCCCCGGCCCGCGACGCCCTTCACGGACTGCGCGTGCTGGTTGTGGATCCGGCCCGCAACGCGCGGCAGTCGCTGATCGAGATGCTGCTGCGCTGGGAGTGCGATCCAGTCGAGGCCGAGAGCGCCGAGGCGGCGCTCGCGAGCCTGGCGTCCGCGGCGGCGGTGGGTGAACCGATCGGCGTGGCGATCATCGACATGCACATGCCGGGGATGGAGGGCGAGGCGCTGGCCCGGACCATCCGCTCCGAGCACGCGCCCGATGCGACCCGGATGGTGCTGCTCACGAGCCTTGGGCGTCGTGGGGATGCCGCCCGCGCTCGCGACGCGGGATTCTCGGCCTACCTCATCAAGCCGGTCCAGCAGCGCCAACTGCAGGATGCGCTGAGCGAGATCGTCTGCGCAGGCACGCCGGAGTCACCGGCCTCGGCTCCGCTCGTCACGCGGCACTCGCTCGAGGAGATGCGCCGCCAGCGGTTGCGCATCCTCATGGTCGAGGATGACGCGGTCAATCAGTTGGTGGCGATGGCGGCGCTCAAGCGCGCTGGCTACGCGGGCGATATCGCGAGCACCGGCGCCGAGGCGCTGGCCGCCTGCGAGCGGGAGCAGTTCGACCTGGTGTTCATGGATATCAACCTGCCCGATATGAACGGCATGGAGGTCACGCAGGAGATCCGGCGGCGGGAGGGCGAGGGCGGGCGCCACACGCCCATCATCGCCATGACCGCCAGCTCCGCCGGGAGCGACCGCAACCGGTTCCTGGCCGCGGGGATGGATGATCACCTGCCCAAGCCGGTGGATCTCGACGCGCTGGCCAAGGCCGTAGAACGCTGGGTGAATCCGGGAGGTGAGGCGGGAGGTGAGTCCGATGATGAGACGGTCGGCGAGCCCACAGAGAACGGAGCCGTGGTCATCCCGCTGCCGACTCCCGACGGCCCGGTCCTCGACCGCGCCCAGCTCGAGGATGCATGCATGGGCGACCCCGAGTTGCGCCGCACGCTGGTGCAGACGTTTCTCTCCGACATCCGCCGGCGGCTCGCGCACCTCGGCAGTCGCCTTGCGGCCGGGGACGCGCGCGCGGTCGAGTTCGAGTCCCACGGGCTCAAGGGGATGTGCGGGGCGATCGGCGCCGTGCGTTGTGCGGAGTTGTTCGGCCTCATCGAGGCCCACGGTCGCGATCGCGATCTCGCCGGCACCGCCGACCTGTTCGCGGCCGTCGACGAGGAGGTCGGTCGCGTCGAGGGTGTGCTCGCGCCCATCCTGAACGCCGCGTAACCCGCCCGGCCCCGGGAGGCGCTCGCGGCCTATGCTATCGTGGCGCGCCTCATGCGCTCCGTCGTCACCCCCCGCCTCTGGCTGCTCGCGCTCGCGCATTTCACGATCGACGCCTATTCCAGCTTCTTCTCGCCGCTCCTGCCATTGCTGGTCACCAAGCTCGACCTGAGCCTCACGCGGGTCGGTACGCTGGTGGCGCTCGCCTCGCTCTCGTCGTCATTCGCGCAACCGCTGTTCGGACTGATCGGCGACCGGCTGCGGCGGCCGTGGTTCATCGCCTTCGGGCCGCTTATGGCGGCGTTCTTCCTAAGCGGGATCGGGATGGTGCCCACCTACGGGGCCCTGGTCGCCCTGCTGATGCTGGGCGGGATCGGGGTCGCGGCGTTCCATCCGCAGGCGGCGGCGCTGGCGAGCGATCTCTCGCCGCGGCGCAGCATGGCAATGGCGATCTTCGTGACCGGGGGCACGCTGGGATTCTCGCTGGGACCGCTGCTCGCGGTGCTGGTCGTCGGTGCGTTCGGCCTCGAGCGCACCTGGATCGCCGCCTTCCCCGGCCTGCTGATGGCGAGCCTGCTGATGGTGTGGTTCGCGCGCGTCCAACCACATCCGCGCGAGGGCCGGGCGCGCCCACGGCTTTCTGCACTCCGGCCGGTGCTGCGCCCGCTCACGCTTCTCTATCTCGTCGTGGTTTGCCGGTCGGCGGTGTCGTACGGGTTCATGACCTTTCTGCCGCTCTACCTCAACCGTCAGGGCTGGAGTGTCAAGCAGGGCGGAGCCTTGCTCACGGTGCACCTCGTCTGCGGAGCACTGGGCGGATTCCTGGGAGGCTGGCTGGCCGACCGCTGGGGCGGCCGCCAGGTCGTCGTACGCTCGTTCGTGCTGGCGGCGCCGCTCTACGTGGCGTTCCTCTTCCTGCCCGACTGGCGCGGCCTGGTGTGCCTGGTGCTGGGCGGATTCTTTCTCCAGGCATCGCTGCCGGTGAACGTGGTCATGGGGCAGGCGCTCTCGCCCGAGCATTCCTCGACCATCGCGAGCCTGCTGATGGGGGCGGCGTGGGGTGTGGGGGCGTTGCTCATCGGGCCGGTTGGGGCCCTGGCCGACGCGCGCGGGCTCCACACGGCGCTGCTCGCGCTCACCTCGCTGCTCGGCGTGGGCTTCGCCTGCGCGCTGGCGCTGCCGGTGGTGTGGCGGCACCCGGAGCCGGTGGATCTCGCTCAACCTGGGTCCGCGAGCGCGGGGAAGTAGCGCCGCACCGGATCGTCCAGACGGCTTCACCTCATTCGGCAACCGATCCGAGGCTGCGGTTCGGGGGGTCACCCGACGAGCGGGGCCGCGAAGCGGGGTCCCCGCGACGGAGGGTGACCCCCCGAACCGCAGCCGAACACTGCCGAATCAGGCGAAGTCGTCTAGCGTCGCGCCTCGGCTGGGACGGCGACCGGCGCCGTGTCTGCGGCTTCGGTCGTGCCCATCGCCTCGGCCTTCCCCGCCACCCAGTGCTCGGCCCACATCTGAAGGCTGAGCAGGGTCCACAGCGTGCGGCCACGGTCGGCGCGGTTCTCGAGGTGGGCGTCCACCACTTCGCGCACCGCGCGTGGGTCGAGCACGCC